>JBKHCM010000179.1:0-3819 GCA_046541805.1 Alphaproteobacteria bacterium | reverse complement strand
CGGCGACGAGGTTCGACGGCGGCCGCGGCGACGAGGCCGGCGCGGGCGAGGGCCTCGCCGCCAAGCGTCACGGGCGGTCGACAGGTCCGAGGGAAGACACGGTCCGTGGTCGATCGGATTGTGGCTCACACCGTCGCGAGGCGGCTTGCGGCGCCGGCCACGCTAACCGGTCCATCGCGGTGCGGGTCGGACCGAGCAGCGATGCTGGCCCGGGCAAACTGACCATCGCTGTGATGAACTGGGCCGCCCGCGACCGGACGGGCGGCGGGCGAAGACGTCGACGACGCAGGCGAGGTGAACGCAGCTCCACCGGGTCGCGACGTAGGTGAAGTCCGCCACCCATCATCCGCCAGCCGGCGGATGATCCGACCCGAAGAGCGCGCGTCAGCAAGACGCGCGAGGGAGCGTGTTCGCTCGCTCGCCCCAGAACTCCCGGTTGACGTGATCGCGCGGGCAGGACGTCGCCTTGGCGCTCACCGGCGTCCGCTCAAGCGACCGCGGACGGCACCGCGAAGGCCCATCTCGCGCATCCGCCGCGCCACCGTGCAGCGCGCGGCCGCGACGCCCTCGCAGCCGAGTTGGCGCCACACTTTGCGTACGCCTTAGACCTGGAAGTTCTCGTCCCACACCTGGCGGACCTGGCGCCGCAGCTCGGCGTCGCGGCGCACCCGCGGCGGCGCCGTCGTCGGATCGGCGCGGCTGGCGACATGGGCGTGGTACGTCACGCGCGCGATCGGCAGCCCGATGGTCCGACCTCGTCGGACCGCGCTGGGCAGATCGGCCGACCCCTTAGACGTGGCGGTGATCCGGGTTCCGCCTGGGCGCAACAGGCCGACGCCTGGCGCCGGATCGCTAACCCCGCCTGGCGCAGCTCCCGATGCTCGCGCTCGAGCCCTTTGATCCGCGCCTGCTCCGCCCACGCCGGCCCGGCGCGGATGGACGCGGTCGCCTCAACCCTCGCAGGTCGGTGACGGCAAGCGGATAGTCGGCGATGCTGCGATGCGGCACCGTAAGGGCGCATCGCGGGGGAGCCGGTTCGCGACCGGGGCGCGGGACCCGCGCGTGGCGCGCGGTCGCGGGCCGAATGTCGAAGGACGGGAACGAGGCGGATGGGCGAAGCGGGGCTGAAGCGGATCGATCTCGCGCTCCAGGGCGGTGGTGCCCACGGCGCCCTGACCTGGGGCATCCTCGATCGCCTCCTCGAGGACGAACGCATCGCCATCTCGGCGATGAGCGGGACCAGCGCCGGCGCCATGAACGCGGTGGTGGTCGCCGACGGCCTCGAGCAGGGCGGGTGCGCCGGGGCGCGCGCCGCGCTGGCGACCTTCTGGCGGGCGGTGAGCGACGCCGCCAAGTTCTCGCCGATCCAGCGCACCCTGTGGGATCGGATGACGGGCAACTGGAGCCTCGACCGCTCGCCCCTCTACCTGATGTTCGAGCAGTTCACTCGAACTTTCTCGCCCTACGAGTGGAACCCGTTCGGGATCAACCCGCTGCGCGACCTGCTGGACGCCCAGGTCGACTTCGACCGGGTCAACCGTTGCCGCCAGACCAAGGTGTTCGTCACCGCCACCAACGTGCGCACCGGGCGCGCCAAGATCTTCACCCAGCCGCAGCTCTCGGTCGACACCGTCATGGCCTCGGCGTGCCTACCCTTCATGTTCAAGGCGGTGGAAATCGACGGCGAAGCCTATTGGGACGGTGGCTATATCGGCAACCCGGCGCTCTATCCGCTGGTCGACGACCGGCAATCCCGCGATCTGGTCGTCTGCCAGATCAACCCGCTCGTGCGCGAACAGTTGCCGAGCGACGGGCGCGCCATCCTCAATCGGGTCAACGAGATCACCTTCAACTCCAGCCTGTTGAAGGAACTGCGCGCGATCGAGCTGCTGCACGAGCTATTGGACGTGGAGGGCTTCGAGACCGAGCGCTACCGCTCGATGTTCATCCACCTCATCCACGCCCACGAGGACCTCGAGCATCTCGACGCCTCGAGCAAAATCAACGCGGAGTGGGAGTATCTGCTCTACTTGAAGGAGCGGGGGCGCGCCTGGGCCGCGGACTTCCTCCACAACCATTTCGACGACATCGGCGTGCGTGGCAGCCTCGACATCAAGAAGCTCTTCGCCGACAGCTTCCAGCCACCGAGCCTGCAGCAGAGGGCGCCCGCCGACGACCCGGTGGCGGAATAGTTGGCGATGTACGGCATCGTCGTCATTCTGCTCGTCCTGGCCGCCCTCATCTACTTGGCATTCCGCGGCGTCAGCCTGTTGATCCTGGCACCCGGCCTCGCCACGCTCGCCGTCGTGGCGACGCTGGATCTGCCGATCCTGGCGACCTATACGCAGATCTTCATGGCCGCGACCGGCAACTTCATCATTCAGTTCTTCCCGGTGTTCCTCTTGGGCGCCATCTTCGGCAAGCTGATGGAGGATTCCGGCAGTGCGGAGGTGATGGCGAACGCCATCATCAAGCGACTGGGCCAGGAGCGGGCGATCCTGGCGGTCGTCCTCTCCTGCGCGGTGATGACCTATGGCGGGGTGTCGCTCTTCGTCGTCGCCTTCGCGGTCTACCCGATCGCCGCCTCGCTCTTTCGCCGCGCCGACATCCCCAAGCGACTGATCCCCGGCACCATCGCGCTCGGCGCCTTCAGCTTCACGATGACGGCGCTGCCCGGCACGCCGGCGATCCAGAACGCCATCCCGATGCCGTTCTTCGGCACCTCCCCCTTCGCCGCGCCGGGCCTCGGGATCATCACCGCCGGCGTGATGTTCGTGCTCGGCATGTGGTGGCTGACCTACCGCGCCAAGGCGCTGGCCCACGAGGGCTACGGCGAGCACCCCGACGCGGCGAGCGACGTCGCGGCCCCGCGGCCCGACAAGCATCTGCGCGAGCGCGCCGCCGGCGAAGGCTTCGATCTGATCGAGGTGCCGGTCGAAGCCGCGCCCGAGGACCTGCCGTCGCCCGTCGTCGCCATCTTCCCCTTGGTCCTGGTCGTGGCCTTGAACCTCCTCTTCACCTTTCTGGTCATCCCCAACCTCGACACGGCGTATCTGGCGACACCCGAATTCGGCGCGACCACGCTCGAGCAGGTGCGCGGCCTCTGGGCGGTCATCGCCGCGCTCGTCATCTCGATCCTGGTCGTCATCGCGTTCAACCGGGGCCGGCTGGGCGCGCTCGAGCGCACCGTCGACGACGGCGCCAACGCCTCGCTGTTGCCGATCTTCAACACCGCGAGCCTCGTCGGCTTCGGTGCGGTCATCGCCTCGCTCTCGGCCTTCGCCCTGATCCGCGACGGGGTCTTGGGCCTCGGCGGCGACAACCCGCTGATCTCGCTCGCCATCGCCACCAACGTCTTGGCCGGGATGACCGGCTCGGCCTCGGGCGGCATGTCGATCGCGCTCGCGACGCTCGGCGACACCTATCTCGCCATGGCGGAGGCGCAGGGGATCAGCCCCGAACTGCTGCACCGCGTCGCCGCCGTCGCCACCGGCGGGCTCGACACCCTGCCCCACAACGGCGCCGTGATCACGCTCTTGGCCATCTGCGGGCTCAGCCACCGCCAAGCCTATTTCGACCTCGCCATGGCGGCGATGGTGGTACCCTTCGTCGCCCTCGTCGTGCTGATCACGCTCGGGACGGTATTCGGCAGCTTTTGAGCCGCGAGCCTCGCCAGGGCGGGCACGGACGTAGCAGACGCGCACCGCGCCGCGGCCGGCTCGGGGTCACGACCCGCCCGCGAGCGGCGCGCGGCCGCGACGGCGGGCGGCGACGCGTTGGTGGACCCGGGGCGCCGTCGCCCCCGCACGGCAACCCGCG
>JBKHCM010000070.1:0-16147 GCA_046541805.1 Alphaproteobacteria bacterium | reverse complement strand
TGCCGCGGCCATGGCGGCAGCTTGCGCGGACCCGTCCGGGTCGACCCGGCGCGCCATCGCGCGGCCGAGGTCGGCGACGAGGCGCTCCTTCTCGCCGCCGCCGCCCCCACCTGGGCCGGCCGCGATCGCCTCGCGGCGGCCCAGGCCGCCGCCCACGCCGGCGCCGAGCTGGCGGTGCTCGACGACGGCCTGCAGTACCCGCGCCTCGCCAAGCACACGAGCCTCCTGGTGGTCGACGCGGCCACCGGCGTCGGCAACGGTCGGGTCGTCCCGGCCGGCCCGCTGCGCGAGCCGCTCTCACGCGCTCGTGATCGCGCCGATGCGGTGGTCCTCGTCGGCGCCGGCGACCCTGCCCCGGGCCTCGACGGGCGGCCGCTGTTTCGGGCCCGCTTGATCCCCGACGCCGGCGCGCGCGCGCTCGCCGGGCGACGGATGCTCGCCTTCGCCGGCATCGGTCGACCCGACAAGTTCTTCGATACCGCCCGCGCGGTCGGTGTCGAACTCGTGGAAACCCGCGCGTTTGGCGACCATCACCCCTTCACCACGGCCGAACTCGAGGAGCTCGCCACACGGGCGCGGGCGCTCGGCGCCGACCTGCTCACCACGGCCAAGGACGCCGTGCGGATCCCGGCCGGGCGCCGCGCCGCGATCGTGGTGCTGAGCGTGCGGGTGGTCTGGGACGACCTCGCCGCGTTCGAACGCTGGCTCGCCGAGCGCTTGGGGCTGAGGTGATCCGCCGCGCCCCGCATCGCGTAAACCATGCGTGACAAGCGGCGGGAGACACCGATGAGCCACACCGACACGCCCGAGACGCAGCGCGCGAACCGCAAGTTCATTCGCGACGCGATGAGCGCGCCCTTGCTGACGCGCGAGCGCGAACTCGACCTGGCGCGGCGGTGGCGTAACGACGGTGACGAAGAGGCCCTGCACGAACTCGTCTCGTCCTACACCCGGCTCGTGATCTCGACCGCGTCGCGCTTCAAGCACTACGGCCTGCCGGCGGGCGACCTCGTCCAGGAGGGGATCGTCGGGCTGATGCAGGCGGCGGCGAGGTTCGAGCCGGAGCGTGACGTTCGCTTTTCCACCTACGCGGCCTGGTGGATTCGTTCGGCGATGCAGGACTACATCCTGCGCAACTGGTCGGTGGTGCGCACCGGCACCACCGCGGCGCAGAAATCGCTCTTCTTCAACCTCCGCCGGCTGCGCGCCAAGCTCGAGGACGGCACCAAGAGCCATTTGGACGCCGCCGACCGCTGCAAAATCGCAGAAGAACTGCGGGTCAACGAGAGCGACGTCGAGGCGATGGAGATGCGCCTCGCCGCCAGCGATCAGAGCCTGAACGCGACGATCAGCGTCGAAGGCGAAGACCAGTGGCAGGATTTCCTCGCCGACGAGCGCCCTTCGCCCGAGCACACGGTGAGCGGCACCCTCGACAACGCCAAAGTGTCGGCCTGGCTCAAGGAGAGCCTCGCCGAGCTGAATGAGCGCGAGCAGGTCATCATTCGCGAACGCCGGCTGCGTGAGGAAAGCTGCACGCTCGAGGATCTCGGCAAGGTGCTCGGGATCAGCAAGGAGCGGGTGCGGCAAATCGAGCATCGCGCGCTCCAGAAACTGCGCGCGTCCCTGCTGCGTCGTGCCGCAGACCCGGCCGACGCCGAGCTCTTGACCCAAAGTATGAGCTGAGGAACCTTCCAGCCCTGGCATTCACCGGGGCCAACATGCTCAGTTCGCGTTGCGACGTTCTCGTCATCGGTGGCGGACCGGCAGGCGCAGCCTGCGCGGTCGTCGCCTCCCGCATGGGGCTTTCGACCATCCTGGTCGACGCCCGCGACGGATCCACCGACGCGGCCGACGAGGGCCGCGCCGTGGCGCTGTTGGCGGGAACCCGCGACCGCCTGATCGACCTCGGGCTGTGGGAGCTCCTCGCGTCAGCGGTCCAGCCGCTGGAGCGGGTGCGCGTGCAGAACGCGGCCACCGGCCACGAGCACCTCTATCGCGCCCACGATCTCGGCCGCTCGACGCTCTTTCACGGGATCGCCTATGCGGCGCTGCGCCATCGTCTCGCCGCCGGCTTGGCCGAAACGCCGGGCGTGCGCCATCTGCGCAGGCGCCGGCTGGTGGCGTTGCAGCTCGAGGCCGGCTGGCGGCGCGCGACGCTCGACGACGGCCGCGAGATCCATGCCCGCCTCGTCGTCGGCGCCGACGGCCGGCGCTCGACGGTGCGCGAAGCGGTCGGCTTGAGCGCCCGCCGCACCGACTACCCGCAGAGTGCGTTGATCTTCGCCGTCGCCGGTCAGGGGCTCGAGCCCAACACCGTGCTCGAACGGATGACGCCCGAGGGTCCGGTCTCCGTCCTGCCCCTCAGCGACGACCGTTTCGCCATCACCTGGGTCGACGGGACCGGCACGACCCAGCGTCGGCGCCATCTGCCCGCCCGCGATCTTCTGGGCGAGCTGGCGACCGCGCTCGGCCTCGACGGTCTCGAGCAGCTCGAGCTCGCCACGCCGGCGACGGCACAGCGGCTGGGCCTCACGCACGCCGATCGCTACGTCGCGCCGCGACTCGTGTTGATGGGCGATGCCGCCCACGGCGCCCACCCCGTTCACGCCCAGGGCTTCAACATGGCGATCGGCGACGTCCACGAGCTCGCCATGCTCTGGCGGGTCGAAGGTCGGCGCTACGCCGGGGCGGAGACGCTGGCGCGCTATCAGCGCAACCGGCGGCTGGCCAATGCCGCGCGGCTCGGGCTCACCGACGTCGTCAACCGGCTGTTCGCCGAGGCGACGGCACCTTGGGCATTCCTCCACGGCACCGTCACCACCGCTGCGGTCGACCACGAGGCGATGCCCGCCCCGCCGCCGGAGGCGCGCGCCGCCCGCGCTCGGCGCTGAAGCCGGTCGCCGGGCTCAAGCGGCGGCAGCGCCGGTGTCGGCCGCGGTTTCGGCCTGCAGCCAGGACCGAAGCGCGGCGACGCCCGGCCCCTGCGCGATGTCCGGCGCCGACACCGTCCAGTAGGCCGACCGGCTCGCGCCGCGCTGCCCGAACAGATTGATCAGCGGGCCCGTGTCGAAGCTGAGACGTAATCCGACGGGCGCCCCTCATGGCGAACGTAGTTTTCATCCCCGACGGCACGACCGAGACGCCGTTCACGGCGGACGCCGGCGATCTTCTGGCCCCCGGCGACAGCGCGAGCGTCGACGGCGCGCCATTGATCGGGCTGGAGGAGGCCAACACGGCCTTGGCGAACGAGGACGCCATCAGCGCGACCGGCGCACCCACCGTGGTCGGCGACGAAGCGAAGCTGCGCGGTGTCAACGGCAGCGCCGATCCCGCGGCGTCGATCACGCGCGACACGACCGCGATCCTGCGCGACCCGCTGCGCGGGACCACCCGGGTGGTGAGCGATGTCGGCACGATCGACGGCGCCTTCAACGGGATCGAGTTCCAAGGCGCGACGGGAAGCGCCGCCGAGCTCGTGAACGACGACGGCGCCAGCAGCGACGACCGCATCGTTGCCGGTGCGGGCGCAAACACCGTCTTCTTCGAACCGACGAGCGATGTGGACGACATCCTCGACTTCAGCATCGCGGCAGGGGGACGTCATCGATCCGTCGCTGCGTCGCCGCCGGTGGCGACACGGTCGGGGCCTCGGCGACGGTTGCACGCTCAGCCTCGCCGACGCCGACCACGCGGCTCTCTGCGGCGACGCGTTCATCGTCGGATCCCACGCCTGACCGCGGGCACGAGCGTGCCCACCCTCAGCCGCGCCCCGGCGCCTTGACGCGCCGCACGCTCGGATCGGCGGACAAGCTCTTCCAAAGCGCGATCGTGGCCGCCACCAGCACCAGCGACATCGGCAGACCGAAGCTGATGGCGGCGTTGCGGATGGCGGTGAGCCCGCCCATCAACAACAGCGTCGCCGCGACCAAGCCTTCGGAGACCGCCCAGAACACCCGTTGGGGGCGGGGCGGTTTCGGGTCGCCGCCGGAGGTCACCATGTCGTCGACGAAGGAGCCCGAGTCCGACGAGGTCACGAAGAAGATCGCGATGACGGCGGTGGCGAGTGCGGTGGTGAACGAGGCGAAGGGCAGCTCGGCGAGCAGCACCTGCAGCGAGGTCGAGACGTTCTCGCCGACCGCGTCCACCAGCGCCGCGCCCTGCTCGATCTGCGCATGGAGCGCCGCGCCACCGAAGGTCGCGAACCAGAAGAACGTGACCAGCGAGGGCAACAGCAGCACGCCGAGGACGAACTCGAAGACGGTCCGGCCCTTCGAGATCCGCGCGACGAAGATCGCGACGAACGGCGCCCACGAAATCCACCAACCCCAATAGAACAGGGTCCAGGTGATCTGCCAGGTGCTGTCGGCGCCGGGCTCGAGGTAGAGGCTCGCCTGCGGCAGCTTCTGCAGATAAAAGCCGAGCGACGAGATGAAAAGCTCGAGACTGTAGAGCGTCGGCCCGGCGACGAAGACGAACAGCAACAGCAGAAACGCCAGCACTATGTTGGTCTGGCTGATGCGCTGAATGCCCTTCTTGACGCCGAGCACGACCGAGGCGGTGGCGGCGACGGTGATCAAGGCGATGATCAGCGTCTGCAGCCAGACGCTGTCGGGCCAGCCGAAGAAGACGTCGAGACTGGCGTTGATCTGCATGGCGCCGAGGCCGAGCGAAGTCGCCACCCCCAAGAGCGTGCCGACCGTGCAGAGGATGTCGACCGCGTCGCCGATGGGGCCGTGGATGCGCTCGCCGAGCAGCGGCTCAAAGACCGAGCGCGGCGCCAGCGGCAGGCCGCGGTTGAAGTGCGCGTGGGCCACGGCGAGCGCCAGCACGAGGTAGATGCCCCAGGCGTGCAGCCCCCAGTGGAAGTAGCTGAGGCGCATCGCCTCGATCAGCGCGGCGTCGCTGCGCGGCTCGGCCCGGAGCGGATTGTCGAAGTGCAAGAGCGGCTCGGCGACGCCGTAGAAGACGATGCCGATACCCATGCCGGCGGCGAACAGCATCGTGAACCAGCCGAAACGCGAGAACTCCGGCCGCGCGTCGGGACCGCCGATGCGGATCCGCCGCATCGGGAAGAACAACAGCGTGACCGGCACGATCAAGAACGCCGAGACGACGAGGACGTAGTACCACCCCAAAAAGCGCGAGATGTTGCGTTGGGTGCTTTCGAACAGCGCGGCCGCGGTCTCGGTGAACGCCGCGCCGGCGATCACGAAGGCGACGACGAGCGCGGCCGAGCCGAAGAAGACCGTCGGGTTCATGTGCGCGGTGGCGCGCCGCCACAACCTGGTCGCGCGGGTCCGATCCTCTGCCATCGCATCGCAACACGAGCCCCGCCGAGCGGGTTCCGCCACGCCGCCACCATTGACGGCCGGTGCCGTCCGTGGTCGACCAAGCCGGTCGTGAGCCGAGGACAAGCGCCCGTGCAACCGCCGCCCCGCGCCGGGACCTACCGCGTCGTCTACGCCGACCCGCCCTGGTCCTTCGCCACCTACTCGGCCAAGGGCAAGGGGCGCAGCGCCGACGCCCACTACGACACCCTCGACCTCGCCGGCATCAAGGCGCTGCCGGTGGCCGAGTGGGCGGCCGCCGACGCCGTGCTGCTGCTGTGGGCCACCGACCCGTGCCTGCCCCAGGCGCTCGAGGTGATGACGGCGTGGGACTTCACCTACAAGACCGTGGGCTTCTACTGGGCCAAGCTCAACGCCAAGGCCGGCGGCAAGTTCTGGTTCGACGAGCGCGACTTCTTCACCGGCATGGGGTTTTGGACCCGCGCCAATCCTGAGCCCTGCCTCTTGGGTACCCGCGGCAAGCCCAAGCGGCTGCACGGCGACGTCAAGAAACTCGTGGTGGCCCCCCGCCGCGAGCATTCCCGCAAGCCCGAGATCGTCCACGACCGCATCGAGCGACTGGTCGAAGGCCCCTATCTCGAGCTGTTCGCCCGCGCCAGCCGCCCGGGTTGGGACGGCTGGGGCGACCAGTCCGCGCTGTTCGACCGCGGTCCGGTCGCGACCCGGCGGCTGCCCTCGCGGCTCATCGACCGAACGAGGTGAAGGCGGCCCGCGCCGCCGCCACCGCCTCGCGCCGGTGACAGCCCGCGCGATGATCGTTCACCAGCCCCATCGCCCGCATCCAGGCGTAGGCCGAGGTCGGGCCGACGCAGCGCTTGCCGTCGCGCCCGAGCGGCCGGGCTGTCGGCCCACGCCGCCACCGTCGCGGCGTCGAGGCGCCTCGGCCGCTCGTCCGCGGGCGGCTCGAACCCCCTGAGGAAGGCCGCGAGCGAGCCCGCGCGCTCGAGGCCCTGCCATAGGCGCTCGCGCTTTTTCCACTTGATGAGCCACGACGGCGCGGGCTGGACGCCTTCGAGCGCCAACTTCTCCGACCGACGCGCGTCGCGTCCGCGACCGGCAGGCCCACGCCTCGTCGTGGTCGCGGACGCAGAGCGAATCGTCGCCGCACCAGCCGCACCGGGTGCGGCCGTCCGCGCCGGTGCGAAAGGCGAGCGCGCTCAGCCGGCTTCGCCCGCGAAGGCGTGGGAGAGAAAGCGCTCCAGCGCGGCGTCGGAGCGCGCCTTGACCGCGGCGTCGCCGCGGATGCGGTAGCCCTCGTCGTCGGCGCAGAGCGCGAGCGCGGCCGTGCGCGTCAGATAGCCGTCGAGGGTGAGGAACGTGCGGCGGTCGTGCACCCGGCCGTCCGGCGCCACGCGGAAGCGGCAGTCGGCGAGCCCGCGCGGCGCCTGCCAGTCGCTCGGCCCGGCATCCCAGCGGTGGGCGGCGCCGTCGTGGACCTCGAGCGCGACGCGGCTGCCGCCACGCCTGAGATCGTCGACGACGGCCGCGCAGCGCGCGGGGTCGACGATGGCGTCGGCGGTCCCGTACTGCATGAGCAGGGGCGCACCGGTGGTGTCGACCCGTTCGAAGCGAGCGATGCACGGGGCGTAGTAGGCGGCGTGGGCGGCGAAGCGCTCGCCGTCCGCGGCAAAGCGCGCCGCCACCTGCGCCTGCAGGGCGTAGATCGACGCCATGCCGCCATAGGAGAAGCCCACGAGTGCCACGCGCTCGCCGTCGACGCGCGGGTGCTCGGCCAGAAAGCGCAAGCCCGCATAGGCGTCGGCGAGGAACATCGCCTCGGTCACGTTCAACAGCCGCTCGGTGAAGCCGGTGCCGGGTGCCACCCGTGCGCCGAACACGTCGACGACGAGGGCCGCCCAGCCGCGCGCGGCGAACTGCCGGGCGTAGCGGCGCTCGCGGTCCCACGACACGCCACCGGCGCCGTGCAGCAGCACCACCGCCGGCACCGGGCCGGCGGCGTCCGCCGGCAGGAACAGCCGGCCCTCGGCCTCGACGGCTGCAGCGCCGTCACCGGCCTCGGCCAGCACGAAGGGGCTCGTCGACGGGAAGCGTACCGGCTCGCCACCGACCTCCGCGGGCGCCGGCAGGGCGGCCGCCGGGGCGGCGGCCGCGGCCGCAAGGGCGATGACGAGGGCGCTTAGCCCATGGCGGATGAAAGGGATTGGACGTGGCATGCGCGGCGATGTAGCGAGCCCTGGCTCGGTTGACGAGGTGATCCCGCGCCGCGCCCTGGCCCGTGTTTCGATCCAAGCCGATGGACGACCAAGCTCCGACGCCCCCGCTCCCGCTGACCAACCCGGCGCCCTGGCTCGACCGCTTCGTCGAGGATGCGGGCGCGCTCGCGGGCGTGCTCATCGTGGTGGCGCTGTTGTGGGTGCTGGGCGGGTTCCTGCGACGCGGCCGGGCCTTGCGCGAGTCGCTGCCGACCTTTCTGACTTGGCTGGTCGACTTCCTGCTGCTGCCGCCCACCATCGTCGTCATCGGCGCGCTGTTGCGCGTGCTTCTGCGCGGGGCGGGCTTCGAGGAGCTCGATCCTTATGTCCGCAACGCCTCGCTGCTCTTGACCTATCTGGTGGCTGGGTGGCTCGTCGCCCGCGGCCTCGACATCTGGGTGGCTGCGACCAAGCCGAGCGCGCCGCGGCGCGGCGCCACCCGGTTGTTGCGCGGGCTGATGTACGCCGCCGCGCTGGTGGTCGCCGCCACCACGTTCCTCGCCGTCGAGGGCTACTCGATCACCGGCGTGCTGGTGTCGACCGGCGTGCTGGCCGCGGTGCTGGCGCTGGCGCTGCAGAACACGCTGAGCGATTTCTTCTCCGGGATCGCGCTCAGCGTCGAGCAGCCGATCCAGGTGGGCGACTGGATCAAGCTCCAGGACGGCACAATCGCGCAGGTCGTCGACATCACTTGGCGCGCGGTGTGGTTGACCTCGTGGCACAACACCCGGATCGTCGTCCCGAACAGCAAGTTCGCCGGCCAGACCTTCGAAAACCTCAACGCGCCGACAGCACCCTTCGCGCCCTGGTACGAGGTCCGCGTCCCCGCCGACGTGCCGCCAGCCTACGCCTTGATGCTGCTGCGCGAGGCGGTGCTGCGCTGCAAGCACGTGCTGCCGTCGCCGGCGCCGGTGGTGCGCCTCGCCGACGCCACCACCATCCCCTACACCTACCTCGTCTGGGTGCACTTCGCGAACTATCCGGCGATGTTCCGCGGTCGCGAGGAGATCTTCCGCGAGATCGACACCGCGCTGCGCGGCGTCGACGTCGAGCCGGCACCCGACATCGCCGAGTTCCGCACCCGGCGCTCGCGCATGGCCGAGGTGGCGCCGCCGACGCTCGCCGCCGCGCTGCGCTCCATGGAGGTACTGAGCGGCCTGGACGACGTCCATATCCAAACGCTCGCCCAGTCGAGCCGCTACGTCGACATCGAGGCGGGTCAGGTGCTCATCCGCGAGGGCGAGGTGGCCGATGCGATGTACGCCATCGTCGCCGGCATCCTCGACGCCAGCGTCATGGGCCCCGATCGCCAAAGCCTCGTGAGCGAACGCCTCCCGGCCGGCCTCGCGGTCGGGCAGATCTCGCTGATCACCGGCGAGCCGTCGGCGATCACGGTGACCGCGGCCACCGATGCGACCCTGGTTCGGATCGGGCTCGACGCTCTCAAGGACGTGCTCGCCCACAACCCGGATCTGATGGATCGGATGGCGCGGAGCGTCGCCGACCGGATCGCGCACCTGCACCGCGCCAAGGCCGCTGCGGTCAGCCGCATTGGCCGCCCCATGGGCCTGCGCGAGGTGCGTCAGCGGCTCGAAGCCCTGTTGCGCGGCGAGTTTTGAATGAAAGTCGCGGGACCAATGGCGGCCAGAGTACGCTTGCGATCCGCCCCGCTTGCCCCGATACTCCGGCAGTGCGGCGACGCACGGAGTCAGCTTGCCCGTTTGGTCTCTGTTTCCAAGGGTGCGACCGACTGCCGTAACCACCGATCGGAGGGCCGGTCGGAAGCCGCGTGGAAGCAGGATACGTGCATATGCCTACCGGAACCGTGAAGTGGTTTGATACCACCAAGGGCTACGGCTTCATCCAGCCTTCGGACGGCGGCAAGGACGCCTTCGTCCACATCACCGAGGTGCAGCGGTCCGGCCTCGACGGCCTGAGCGAGGGGCAAAAAGTCTCCTACGAGCTCGTCAAGGGCCGCGGCGGCAAAATGGCGGCCGCCAACCTGCAGCTCGAGGGCTGAGCCCCCCCAATCTCCGTTCGATGACATATGGTCGTCTGCGCCGGGGCTGTCTCGGGGCGGCGCCCGTGCGCTGTCGCTGAGCCGTGGCGGTCGGGGGCGACCCGACCGTCGTGGCGGTCGGGCTGGCGACGATCTTCGCCGCCGGCTCCGCAAAGGGCATCGTGGGCCTCCGCTTCCCGACGCTCCCCGTCGCCGTGCTCGCCACGCCGATCGGGTCGACCGCCGCGATCGCGGTCGTGCCTCACGTCGTCACCGATAACGCACAAGCGCGCACCGGCGGCCGGCGCCTGCCGGAGACGCGCTTTCGCCGGCTCAGGGTCGTGGCCTCTTCGCCCTCGGCGCCCATCCGGCGATGGCCGGCGGCGGATCAGGCGCCGGCCATGCCGTCGAAGAAGCGGGTGAGATTGCGGCCGAGCGTCGGCGAGGGATAGCCGCCCTCCTGCACCAGCACCAGCGGCAGGCGTGCCAGCGCGAGCCGCTCGCCGAGGCGCGCGAAGCCGTCGGTGGTGACGGCGAAGGCCGCCAGCGGATCGTCGACATGGGTGTCGAGACCCAATGCCACGACCAGAACGTCGGGCGCGGCGCCGGCGACCGCGGCGAGCGCCGTGTCCAGCGCCGCCATGAAGCCGGCGTCGTCGGTGCCGAGCGGCAAGGGCAGGTTGACCGTCCAGCCCTCGCCGGCGCCGACGCCGCGCTCGTGGGCGTAGCCCCAAAACCACGGATAGAACACCGCCGGATCGGCGTGGATCGAGACGTGCAGGACGTCGCCGCGGTCGTAGAAGATGGCCTGGGTGCCGTTGCCGTGGTGGACGTCGACGTCGAGGATCGCCGGCCGCCGGCCCCGGGCCAGCAGCTCCGCCGCGGCGATCGCCGCGTTGTTCAAAAAGCAAAAGCCCCCGGCCATGTCCTTGAAGGCGTGATGGCCGGGCGGGCGGGCGAGCGCGTAGGCGGCGGCAGCGCCGTCCGCCACCGCCCGTGCCGCCGCGAGCGCGGTGTCGGCCGCGGCCGCGGCAGCCCGCCAGGTATGCGCGCCCAAGGGGCAGGCGGTGTCGGCCATGTGCCAACCGGCCCGGCCCACGATGCCCCGCGGGCAGGAAGCGTGGCCGCGGGCGGGATGGACGTTGGCGACCACCTCCTCGCCGCCGCCGGCGGCCTGCCACGCCGCCCACGCGGTCTCGAGGAAGTCGAGATAGGCCGGATCGTGCACCCGAAGGCGCGAGATCGCCCCGCCCGGCGGCGGCGTTCGGTGCACGAGGCCGGCCTCCGCCGCCGCCGCGAGCAGAACCTCGCCGCGCGACGCCCGCTCCGGGCTCGCCTGTTGGCGACCGCGCACGAGAAAGAAGGCCGGGTCGTGCCACGCCTGCGCCTCGTCGTAGAAGACCGTGATCGTCATCGCCCCACCCGCTCGCGCCACCTGCCCGCGCGCTCAAAAGGGCAGGCGCGCGCCGTCCCACGCATAGAGGCCGCCGCTCGCCGTCGCGTCCAGCTCGTCGACGACGGCGAGCAGCCGCTCGGCCACGAAGGCCGGGGTGAACAGCTTGCCCTCCGGGACGTTCGTCTGAAAGGGGGCGGAGAGCGCGGTATCGGTGGTCCCCGGATGCAGGCCGACGCAGACCGCCTCGGGCCAGCGACGCGCCAGCTCGATCGCGAGCGTGCGCAGGAGCTGGTTCAAGGCCGCCTTCGACGCCCGGTAGGCGTACCAGCCGCCGATGCGGTTGTCCTCGATCGAGCCGACCCGTGCCGACAGCGCGGCGAACACCGCCTTGTGATCGCGCCGCAGCTTGGGCAGCAGGTGCTTGGCGACGAGCGCCGGGCCGATCGCGTTGATGGCGTAAGCGCGCGCGAGCGCCGCGGCGTCGAGGTGGCGCCAGGTCTTCTCCGGCCGCAGGCCGGCGTCGTCGTGGAGGATGCCGGTGGTGACCAGGACGAGGTCGAGCGGGCCGTCGCCGAGCCGCGCCGCCACGGTCTCGATCGACGCCTCGTCGGTGACGTCGATGGTGTCGGTGCGGACCTTGCCGCCCGCCTCGAGCGGGCGCCGCGCGAGCGCGTCGATCCGCGCGATGCGATCGTCCTGCGCCAGCGCTTTGACCATCGCGGCGCCGATCCCGCCGGACGCGCCGATCACGACGGCGCGGGCGCCGTCCACCAAGCTCCGCATCCCTCGCTCCCTTCGCTGCGTGCACGTGACCTAAGGCGCGGGCTCAACACGTCCACGGCGTGGCGTCATCATGCCGTCACGACTTCAAGTGATTTGTGAGGTGACCCCGTCGCGGCTGGCTGGTAGATGCGGGCTCGAGACGGTCGGCAAAGGAACCCTCGATGGCACGCGGCACGGTGCGCGCGGTTTTGCTCCTCGCCTTGCTCGCCACCCCGCTCGGCGTGGCCCCGGCGCTCGCCAACCAAGCCGCGGGCTCGCGCAACGTCGTCGAACAGGTCAAGGCGCACAGCCGGTTCACGGTCTTCGCCCGCGCGCTCGAGGCCACCCGCTTGGGCGACCGGCTGGCGGAGGGTGGGCCCTACACCGTCTTCGCCTTCACCGACCAAGCCTTCGAGCGCCTGCCGGAAAGCTTCAAGGACCATCTCTTCAGCGCCGAGGGCGCCAAGACGCTGGAGCAGGTGCTCGGCTATCACGTCATCCCCGGCCGCGCGATGAGCGGCGACATGTCCGGCCGCGTCTACGAGGTTGCCACCCTCGACGGCAACACCCTGACCATCGAGGGACAGATGGACTTCATCCGGGTCAACGGCTCGACGATCCTGCAGCCGGACATCATGGCCGAGAACGGTGTCATCCATCTGCTCGACTACGTCATCATCCCGCCCAACTTCTGACCGCGGGAGGCGCGCGGTGCGGATCGTGGCGGCCGCCGTCATCTTGATGCTCGCGGCGGTGTCGGCGCGGGCCGAGCGCGTCGACCTCGAGCTCGTGCTGCTGGCCGACGCCACCGGCTCGATCGACCACGCCGAGTTGATGTTCCAGCGTCGGGGCTACGCCGACGCGATGCGCTCGCCCGAAGTGCTGAACGCGATCGCCGGCGGCGTCGACGCCAAGATCGCCGTCACCTACGTCGAATGGGCCACCGCCGAAGCGCAGCACGTCGTCGTGCCCTGGATGGTCATCGACGGCGCGGCGAGCGCCGCGACCTTCGCCGAGCGGCTGATGGCGGGACCGCGCGAGGCCTTCGGCCGCAACGCCATCGGCAGCGCGCTGGCGCGCGGGGTCGAGCTTTTGGACGAGAACGCCTTCGACGGCTTTCGCCGGGTGATCGACCTGTCGGCGGACAGCGCCAACAGTTGGGGCGGTCTTTCCATCGCCGCGGGGCGCGAGCGGGCCGCCGCCGCCGGTGTCGTCGTCAACGGCCTGGCGGTGCTCTGCCGCGCCGCCGACTGCTCCGGGCGACCGATCCACTACGACCTCGAGCGCAGCTTCGCCGAGCAGATCATCACCGGGCCCGGCGCCTTCGTCGTGACCGCCGACGACGGCCCCAGCTTCGCCGACGCGGTGCGCCGAAAGCTCATCCTCGAGATCGCCGACATCCGGGACGCCGAAGGCGTGCGCTACGCCGACGGGTCCTGAGCCCTCCTTCGAACGCCCGGGGCCAGACCGCCGCGGCGACGCTCCCAAAGGGACCGCGGGCGGGCCGGGCGACGGCGTCGTCGTGGCCGCCCAGTCGGCCACGCGCGCCCACGCCGGCTACCGCCTCGGCTTGCCGCACGGCGGGCCGTGGCGGGTCCGCTTCACCTGCGACCGGCAGGGCTACAGCCCGGATTTCGGCCGGCAGCCGAGCGACGACACCCGGACGCTGGCGGGCGCCTGAGACGGGTTCGGCCGCCCCGGCGAGATCGGGCTCGGCGCCGACGCCGCCCTTATCCTGACCCAGCCGCGTTGACCGACGGGAGAGCACCGCGCGACGGGCTTCGCTTTCGCCTCGCACGTCGCTACTATTCCCGTAGCGAGGTCGTCGTCCCTCCGCTTTGTCGCCGCCTCGGCGCCCGCGACGCCGCGCGAAGGCCGGCCTGGGCGCGGTCGGGCTCAGATGTCCGGGCCCGGAGCCGCGAGTTCCCGGGCGTAACGCAGGACGGAGGCGCGAGACGCGCGTGAACGGCGGCACGAGCCCTTGCTCCCGCGGGATCGAGCCGCGGCTTCCGGGCCACCCGGCCGGTCCGGACGAGGTCCGCGTCCTCGGCCTGCGCCGGCGTGCGGTGGTGTTCGTCGTCCCGGCCTTGGCCATGCGGACCGCCGGCCGCCCGATCGCGCTCTTGGTGCTCGTGGCCGGCACGAGGCTGTTCGCCGTGGCCGGTGTGGGCGTGCGCCGCGGCCTCGACGCCACCGCGGCCTACGAGACGCGCGGCATGGCCGAGGCGCTCGCGCCCGAGCGGCGCGCCCGCGGGCTCGCGCTCGGCCTCGCCTTCTCGCTCGTCGCCTGGCTCGCCGCCGGCTACGGCGCATTGATGGGCGTCGTCCTGGGCGGGCTCGGCCTCGCCGCGGGTGTGGTGACCTACGGCCTCGATCCGCGCACCGCGACGCGGCTCGACCACGCCGCCGCCACGGGCGTTCGCGGCGAGCGCGTCACCGAGGCCCTCGGCGAGGCCGATGGCAGGCTCGCCGAGATCGAGACCGCCGCCGCGCGCAAGAACCGCGAGCTGCGCGCCCACGTCGCCCGCATCATCGCAGAGGGGCGCGCCGGGCTCGACGCGATCGCGCGCGATCTCGAGCACCCCGCCCCGCGCCCGGCGCTTTTTCAACACCTACCTCGACGGCACCGGCACCGTGGGGCGCGCCTACGCCCGTCGGCAGGAGGACGTCGCGGACACGCCGCTGGCGCGCAACTTCACGAACGTGCTCGCCACCATCGAGCCGGTCTTCGCCGAGCAGGTGGCGCATCTGCGCAAGGACGAGGCCTTCGATCTCGCGGTCGCGATCGAGGTCCTCCAGACCCAACTCAACAATGAACGGGTCGGCCGCGCGGCCGGCCCGACGGAGGATATCCCGCGATGACGACGACCCCGGAGACCCAGCCGACGCCGGTGCCCGAAGGCACGACCGCGAGGGAGACGCAGCTGGCGGTGCTGTCGCAGGAGCTGACCCAGGACCTCGAGCTGAACCTCGAAGGCGACGTCCCGGCGCGGGTCGATCGGGCCAAGGGCGAGATCGACCTCCACGACACCAATTCCATCGTCTTCTACGGCGCCAAGGCGCAAGAACAGCTCACCGAGCTCTCCGAGCAGATGCTCGAGAACGTCCGCACCAAGGAGGCCGGGCCCGCCGGCGACATGCTGAACACCATGGTCGGCAAACTCAAGGAGCTCGACGTCACCGGTCTCGACCCGCGCGCCAAGCCGGGCTTGCTACGCCGCCTCTTCGGCGTCAAAAGCCAAGTCGAGAAGTACCTCGACCGCTACGACACCGTCAAAGAGCAGATCGACGAGACCACGACCAACCTGGAGAGCCACAAGACGCAGCTCCTGACCGACATCGAAAAGCTCGATCGGCTGTACGACGCCAATCTCGACTATTTCCGCACGCTCGAGGTCTACATTGCGGCGGGGCGGGCGAAGCTCAAGGAGCTCGACGAGGAGCTGATCCCGGCGAAGGAGCGTGAGGCCGAGGGCGGCGACGTCGTCAAGGCGCAGGAGTTGCGCGATCTCCG
Source organism: Alphaproteobacteria bacterium (assembly GCA_046541805.1). Classification (GTDB taxonomy): domain Bacteria; phylum Pseudomonadota; class Alphaproteobacteria; order Geminicoccales; family Geminicoccaceae; genus JAAAPF01. The sequence continues at coordinate 915 of JBKHCM010000070.1, read as the reverse complement.
TACCGCCCGCGACGACCTCGACCGTCGGGTGCACGACCTCCTGCTGACCCGCCAGGTGACGATGCAGAGCCTGCCGAGCGTGCGCCTCGTCCAGGAGAACGACAAGTCCCTGGTGACCAAGATCGGCTCCACGCTCGCCAACACCGTACCGCTTTGGAAGCAGCAGCTGGCGCAGGCGGTCACGATCTACCGCTCGGGCCAGGCAGCGGCGGCGGTGAAGCAGGCGACCGACTTCACCAACGAGCTCTTGAAGTCGAACGCCGACCAGCTGCGCGACGCCAACCGCGAAGTCCGCACCCAGGTCGAGCGTGGCGTCTTCGACGTCGAGAGGGTGAAGCAGGCCAACGATCAGCTGATCGCGACCATCAACGACAGCCTGATGATCGCCGACGAGGGCAGGACGCGCCGCGCCGAGGCGGAGCAGGCCCTCGCCACCATGGAGACCGAGCTGAAGAAGACGCTCGCCGCGGCGTCGGCCCGACTGCGCCATGGCGGCGGCGGCGCGAAAGCCGAGGGCACGGCTACGTGATCTGGAACAGGCTCTTCGGCGAGTTCGTCGACGTCATCGAATGGCTCGACGACAGCCCGAACACCCTCGTCCACCGCTTCGCGCGACCCGGCAACGCGATCAACGACGGTGGCGAGCTCACGGGGCGCGAGGGCTAGGCCGCGGTCTGCGTCCACGAGGGCCAGATCGCCGACGTCTTCGCGGCCGGGGTGTACGAGCTCCAGATCCGCAACGTCATCGTCGCCCGCCTCGCCGACGTCGTCGCCCGCGCCGGCATCCCGATCCTCGACCTCGCCGGCAACGATGAGCAGCTCGGCGATCGTCACCGTCAAGATCGCGCCCGAGGACGAGGTCTACCAGCCCGTTGACGAAATCGCCGGAGCGGCTTTGCTGGTGGCCGAGGGTGG
>JBKHCM010000069.1:0-16321 GCA_046541805.1 Alphaproteobacteria bacterium | reverse complement strand
GAGGCGGCGCGGGCGCGCCGGCTGATCGAGCGCAACGTCGCCAGCGAGCAGAACCTCGACGAGGCCCTCGCCGACCGCGACGCCGCCGCGGCCGCGCTGGAGGTCGCCAAGGCCGACCGGCTGTCGGCCGAGATCGACCTCGAGCGCACCACCGTCAAAGCGCCGCTCTCGGGCGTCATCGGCCGCTCGCTGACCACCCGGGGCGCGCTCGTCACCGACGGCCAGGCCGAGCCCTTGGCCGTGATCCGCACCCTCGATCCGGTGCTGGTCGACGTCACGCAGTCGGCCGCCGAGATCATCGCCTGGCGCCGGGGGCGGATGGCCGACCGGCTCGCCGACGCCTCGCCCGAGGTGGCCTTGATCCTCGCCGACGGTTCGGTCTACGAGGAGACCGGTCTCGTCACCGCGGCCGAGCGGCAGGTCGACGAGACCACCGGCGTGGTGACGCTGCGGCTCGAGTTCCCCAACCCCGACCATCTCCTGCTGCCGGGCATGTACGTCCAGGTGGAGCTGCCGCAGGGCGTCGCCCGCGACGTCGTGCTCGCCCCCCAAGAAGGGGTCTCGCGCGACCGGCGCGGCCGGGCGACGGCGCTGGTCGTGGGCGAGGACGACGTCGTCGAGGCGCGCGTGCTCGAGGTGGTCGAGGCGCGCGACCACGACTGGGTCGTCAGCGGCGGGCTCGAGCCCGGCGATCGGCTGATCGTCGAAGGCCTGCAGAAGGTGCGGCCCGGCGACGAGGCGGCACCCGAGGAGCGCGCCCCCAAGGCGAACGGCAGCGGCGGCGTCGCGCGCGCGGAGCCGGACGCGGAGACGAACTGATGGGCGGCTTCTTCATCGACCGCCCGGTCTTCGCCTGGGTCATCGCCAGCTTCATCATGGGCGTGGGGGCGCTCGCCATCTGGATCCTGCCGGTGGCGCAGTACCCCCAGATCGCCCCGCCGTCGGTGAACATCGAGGCGAACTATCCCGGCGCCTCGGCGGCGACGGTCGAGAACACCGTCACCCAGGTCGTCGAGCAGCAGATGACGGGGCTCGACGGCCTGCGCTACATCCAGTCGACCTCGACCTCGGCCGGCCGCGCCGAGATCGCGCTGACCTTCGAGACCGGCACCGACCCCGACATCGCCCAGGTCCAGGTCCAGAACAAGCTGAGCCAGGCGACCCCGCTGTTGCCCGAGCAGGTGCAGCGCCAGGGTGTGACCGTGCGCAAGTCGGCGGCCGGCTTCCTCATGGTCATCGCCCTGATCTCCGAGGACGACTCCCTGGGCCAGGTGGACCTGTCGGACTACCTGTCGTCCAGCGTCGTCGACGAGATCAGCCGGATCGAGGGCGTCGGCGAGACCCAGGTCTTCGGCTCGCCCTACGCCATGCGGATCTGGCTCGATCCCGCCAAGCTCGCCGCCTACGAGCTCGCCACCACCGACGTGGTCGCGGCGGTTCAGGCGCAGAACGCGCAGATCTCGGCGGGCCAGTTCGGGGCGTTGCCGGCCGTGGAGGGCCAGCAGCTCAACGCCACGGTGACCGCGCAGTCGCTCCTGCGCACGCCCGAGGACTTCGAGCAGATCGTGCTGCGCGCCGAGACCGACGGCGGCCTCGTGCTGTTGCGGGACGTGGCGCGGGTCGAGATCGGGGCGGAGACCTACGGCACGATCTCGCGCTTCAACGGCCAGCCCGCCGCCGGCATGGCCATCCGTCTCGCCACCGGCGCCAACGCGCTCGACACCGCCGAGCGCGTCAAGGCGCGCATGGACGAGCTCGCCGAGTTCTTCCCCGCCGCCGTCGACTACACCGTGCCCTACGACACCACTCCCTTCATCGAGATCTCGATCAAGGAGGTGGTGAAGACGCTGTTCGAGGCGATCGGCCTCGTCTTTCTCGTCATGCTGCTGTTTTTGGGCAACCTGAGGGCGACGCTGATCCCGACGCTGGCGGTGCCGGTGGTGCTGCTCGGGACCTTCGGCGTGCTGGCGGCCGCCGGCTTCAGCATCAACACGCTGACGATGCTCGCGATGGTCCTCGCCATCGGCCTCTTGGTCGACGACGCCATCGTCGTGGTCGAGAACGTCGAGCGCATCATGGCCGAGGAGGGGCTCGACCCGCGCGCCGCGACCAAGAAGTCGATGAAGCAGATCACCGGCGCGCTCGTCGGCATCGCGCTGGTGCTCTCCGCCGTGTTCGTGCCGATGGCGTTCTTCGGCGGCTCGACGGGCGTCATCTACCGGCAGTTCTCGATCGCCATCGTCTCGGCGATGATCCTTTCGGTCATCGTCGCCGTCGTGCTGACGCCCGCGCTGTGCGCCAGCTTCCTGCGCCAGGGGGACAGCCACGCCATGCGTGGTCCCTTGCGCTGGTTCGAGCGCGGCTTCGCGCGCCTCACCGGCGGCTACTCCCAAAGCGTCGGCTGGATCACGCGCCGGCCGCTGCGCATCGGGGTGATCTACCTCGTCCTCGTGGGCGGCATGGGCTGGCTCTTCATCCAAACGCCCTCGAGCTTTCTGCCCGAGGAAGACCAGGGGATCATGTTCACGCTCGTGCAGGGCCCGTCGGGCGCCACCGCCGAGCGCACCCGCGACGCCACCGAGCAGATCGAGCAGCACTTCCTCGAGGCCGAGCAGGAAACGGTCGATTCGCTCTTCACCGTCGTCGGCTTCAGCTTCGCCGGCCAGGGCCAGAACGTCGGCCTCGGCTTCGTCCAGCTCAAGGACTGGGACGCGCGCACCGCGCCCGACGAGAGCGTCCAGGCGGTCGCCGGCCGCGCCTTCGGCGCGCTCTCCCAGATCAAGGACGCGATGGTCTTTCCCGTAGTGCCGCCGGCGGTGATCGAGCTCGGCAACGTCTCCGGCTTCGACTTCTTCCTGCAGGCGCGCGGTGGCCAGACCCACGACGAGCTCCTGGCCGCCCGCAACCAGCTCATGGGGCTCGCGTCCGAGAGCGCGAGGATCGGCTCGCTGCGCCCGAACGGGCTCGAGGACGCGGCGCAGTTCAACCTCGACGTCGACTGGCGCGAGGCGGGCGCGATGGGGCTGACCGCACAGGACGTCAACGAACTCTTGGCGACGGTCTGGGCCGGGCGCTACGTCAACGACTTCCTCGACCGCGGCCGGATCAAGCGGGTCTACATCCAAGGCGAGGCCGCGGCGCGCCGCAACCCCGAGGACATCGAGCGCTGGCGGGTGCAGAACGCGCACGGCGAGCTCGTGCCGTTCTCGAACTTCGCCGAGGGCGGCTGGCGCTTCGGCCCCCAGGGGCTCTACCGCTACAACGGCGTGCCGGCGATGCAGCTCCAGGGCGAGCCGGCGGCGGGGGTCACCACCGGCGAGGCCATGGCCGAGATGGAGCGCCTCGCCGGCGAGCTGCCGGCGGGCTTCGATCTCGCTTGGACCGGGCTCTCCTTGGAGGAGCGCGAGACCGGCGGGCAGGCGCCTTTGCTCTACGCGCTCTCGCTCGCCGCCGTCTTTTTGAGCCTCGCCGCCCTCTACGAGAGCTGGGCGATCCCCGCCGCCGTGATGTTCGCCATGCCCATCGGCGTCTTCGGCGCGCTCCTGGCCGCGCTCACGGGCGGCTTCGCCAACGACGTCTTCTTCCAGGTGGCGATCCTCACGACCATCGGGCTCACCGGCAAGAACGCCATCCTCATCGTCGAGTTCGCCCGCGCCCGCCAGGAGAGCGGCGAGGAGCTCTACACCGCGGTCAAGGAGGCGGCGCGACAGCGCTTTCGCCCGATCGTCATGACCTCGATGGCCTTCTCCTTGGGCGTCACGCCCCTGGTCTTGAGCAGCGGCGCCGGGGCGGCCGGGCGCAACGCCATCGGCTCGGGCGTGCTCGGCGGCACGCTGACCGCCACCATCCTGGGCGTCCTCTTCGTGCCGCTCTTCTACGTGCTGATCCGCCGCCTCGTCCCCTTGCGCGCGGCCGGGGCGACCCGGACGCCGCCCAAGCCCGACGCCGCGACGAGCACCTGAGGCGCGCGGCGCGCGCCGCGGCGGCGATGCGGCGGCGGCCGTGGCGCTCGACCTCGCCGAGGAGGACGGTGATCCGACGCCGTTTCCGGGCGCCACCTTCCGCGCGCGCTTTCGCGCGCCCTTATTCGAGATTGCGCATCTGCCGGCGCCAGAGCGTCTCGCCGATGCGGCAGTCGTAGGCGCCCTCGCTCTGCACCGCGACGATGGGGGCGACCGGCGCCGGCCGGGCGATCTCCAGGACCAGCTTGCGGATCAGCGCGTCGGCGAAGGTCCGCATCTCCTGAACGGGGGTGTAGAAGCTGCCGACGCCGCCGATGACGCAGTTCTCGTAGTAGCGGTCGAGATCGGGGATGTTGTACCAGGCCACCGGGGTCGTCTCGATCATCAACGGCAGGCCGTTGATGATGATGCCCTGGGCGACGACCCGGTCGCGGACGACATCCACCGGCTCGCCCTGGTTGTTGGGTCCGTCGCCGGAGATGTCGATGACGCGGCGATGGCCGTCGAAGCCGTTGTCCGCGAAGAGCCCCGCCGACCACTCGATCGCCGCCGAGATGGAGGTCCGCCGCGCCTGGCGCACGGGCGCCTCGCGGATGGCGGCGGCGAAGCGCTCGGCGTCGGCGGGGGTGGCGATCGCCTGCCAGGGCACCGTCACATAGCGCTCGCCGGCGCCGGCCCATTCGACGAGGGTGACGGCGATGCGCCCGTCGAAGCCGTTCGCGATCGCCTCCAGCACCGGCGGCGCGGTGATCGCCTCGGCGTAGCCCGCCCGCTGCAGCCGGAGCTCGCGGATGTCCATCGACAGCGAGATGTCCGCCGCGAGCACGAGTTCCAGATCGACGCTCTCCTGCGCCAAGCCGGGTCGGGCCTCGGCCAGGACGGCCAGCCCCGCCAACGCCATCAAGGCGATCCGCCACGAGCCCACGCCGCCGCGCCCCCTCTGCAGATGTTGCCTCAAGATGCCGTCTTCCGGCCGCGAGGTCAGCATCCACGGTGGCGGTCACGTTGTCGCCGGTTGCGCCTCGCCCGCCTTGGTCCAACCGCCCTCGGCGCGCTGCCGCCAGTAGACCAGGGTCGCCCGGCCGCGCGCGCGCCATTCCCGCCAGCGTTCGCGCGCCGCGGCGACGGCGGCCTCGTCGCCTCCGTCGAACAGATCGACCACCCGCGCGAAGGGCAGGTCCGCGGGCGGCATCAGCCCGTCGACCAGCACCAGCACCGCAGCGCCGTTCGGGTTCTCGATGGCGCGGGCGAGGAAGATGGGCTGGCGCTCGGGATAGCCCGTGGCGGCGGTGCCGTGGGCGAGGAAGCTGTCGGGCCGAAAGGTCCACAACAGCTCGTCGAGCCGGCGCAGCTGGTCGCCGTCGCGGGCGACGAGCACCGCCCGAAGCCCCCGCGCGAGCGCCTTCTCCAACAGCTGCGGCAGGGCCTCGTCGAGCCGCGTGCGCGTCAGGTGGTAGAACCCGACCTCCATCGCCGGCGGCTCAACCCTCGTAGCGCGCGGCGACGAGGCGGTCGATCAGGCGCACCCCCCAGCCGGTGCCGCCCTTGCCGGCGAGCGGGTGGTCGGTCTCGGTGAAGCTGGTCGCGGCGAGGTCGATATGGGCCCACGGCACCTCGCCCACGAACTGCTCCAAGAAGGCCGCCGCCACGCTCGAGCCGGCCTGGCCGGGGCGGCCGATGTTCTTGAGGTCGGCGACGGTGCTCTCCAGCTGCTTGGCGTAGGGCTCGCCCAAGGGCATCCGCCAGACGGTCTCGCCACTGGCGCGCCCGGCCGCGGCGAGCGCCTCGGCGAGGGCGTCGTCGTTGGCGAAGAGCCCGGCGTGCTCGTAGCCCAGCGCCACGATGATCGCGCCGGTGAGCGTCGCGAAGTCGATCATCGCCTCCGGCTTGAAGCGGTCCTGGACGTAATGCAGGACGTCGGCCAGCACGAGCCGGCCCTCGGCGTCGGTGTTCAAGACCTCGATGGTCTTGCCCTTCATCGAGGTCAGGACGTCGCCCGGGCGGTAGGCCTCGCCCGAGGGCATGTTCTCGACCAGCCCGATGGCGCCGACGACATTGGCCCTGGCCCCGCGCTTGGCGAGCGCGTGCATGGTGCCGACGACGCAGGCGGCGCCGCCCATGTCGCACTTCATCGTCTCCATGCTCTTGGCCGGCTTGAGCGAGAGCCCGCCGGAATCGAAGACGACGCCCTTGCCGACCAGCGCCAGGGGTGCGGTCGCCTCAGCCGTCCCCTGCCAGCGCATGAGCACGGTGTAGGGCGGCATGCGGCTGCCCTGGGCCACGCCCAAGAGCGCGCCCATGCCGAGCTCCGCCATCGCTTCGCGGTCGAGCACCTCGACCTCGACGCCCAGGTCCTGCAGCGCGCGGGCGGCAGCGACGAAGGCGTCGGTGTCGAGATGGCTCGCCGGTCGGTTGACCAGATCGCGACAGAGGTGGACGCCCTCGACCACCGCCGTCATGGCCTCGGCGCGCCCCGCGGGCGCCGCCGGGTCGGCGGTGCGGACCTCGAGCCGCGCGAGCTTCGGCGTCTCCGCAGCGGAGGATTTCAACTGATCGAAGCGATAGGTCCTAAGCGCCGCGCCCTCGGCGATGGCCGCCGCCAGCGCCCCCGCGGGCAGCGGATCGCCCGCGAGCTCGGCCAGCACGGTGAGCGCGTCCAGCTTGCGGGCGGCCGCCGCCTTGGCGAGCACCGCGCCGAGCTCGACCGCCTTGGCGTGGTCGAGCTCCTCGGCCGGGCCCGTGCCGACGAGCAGCACGCGCTCGAAACCACCGCCGGCGGCGAGCACCACGTCGACGATCTGGCCGCGGTCCAGGGGCGGCGGGGCGAGGTCGAGCGCGCGGGCGAGGAGGCCTTGCGCCGCGCGATCGAGCGCGGCCGCGGTGGCGGCGAGGCCACCGGCCTTGGCGACGGGCACCGCGATCGTGCCGGTGCCGGTGCCGGTGGCGGAGAGCGGCTCAAAGCTGATGTTCATCGTGACATCGTCCCGTCGTTACGGCCTGTTGGCGGCGCCACCTCACGCATGGTGGTACTGGCGCGCGCGGCGTCGGCGCTTATGATGCCGCCATGCCGGTCTACGCCCGCTACCTTCTGCGCACCCTCGCCGCGCCGACCCTGCTCGCGCTCGTCGCCTTCGCCGGCGCGGTGTGGCTCTCCCAGTCGTTGCGGTTCGTCGATCTGATCGTCAACAAGGGGCTCTCGGTTCCACGGTTCGTCTACCTTACCAGCCTCCTGGTGCCTTCGCTGGTGCTCGTGGTGCTGCCCTTCGCCGCGTTCATCGGAACCCTTTTGGGCTATCAGCGGCTGCGGAGCGAGAGCGAGCTTTCGATGTTTCGCGCCACCGGCCTGTCGGACTGGCAGATCGCGCGCGGCGCGGTCCTGCTCGGCTTGGCGTTCACCTTGGTGAGCTATGCGGTGGCGCTGTGGCTGATGCCGACGGCCTATCGCCATTTCCGCGAGCTGCAGTTCGACATCCGCCAGAACGTCTCGGCCATCTCGCTGCAGGCGCGGGTCTTCACCTCCGTCACCGACGGGCTCACCGTCTACATCGCCGAGCGCACCCCGGCGGGCGACCTCGCCGACATCCTGGTCCACGACACCCGCGAGCGCGACCGCACCATCACGCTTTTGGCCGAACGCGGCCGGTTGCTGCGCGGCGAGCACGGCCCGATCCTGCGGCTCTGGGACGGCAGCTACCAGGAGCGCGACGCCGACGGCGAGCTCTCGATCGTGAGCTTCGCCGAGACCGCGGTCGACCTCGTCAACCCAAAGGAGCCCGAGGCGCGCAGTCTCAAGACGCGCGAGCTCTACCTGGTCGATCTCTTGAACCCGGGGCCGTCGGTTCGCGACCCCGAGGAGCGCGCCCAGCGCATCGCCGAGGGCCACGAGCGCCTGGCCTGGCCCCTGGTCTCGCTGGCGCTGCCGTTGGTGGCGGTGACCAGCGTGCTGCGGCATCGCGCCGTGCGCGAGAGCAGCTGGCGCGCGACGACCGCGGCGGCCGGCGTCGCGCTCGCGATCGCGCTCGCCTCGTTCACGCTGTTGAACCTCGCCAAGACGGACCTGCGCCTCGTCCCCCTGCTCTACGCGATCCCGCTCGCCACCGTGTTGGTCTGCTTCGGCCTGCTCACGGAGGGACGACGGCGGCCCCCGGTGCCGGCCCGTGGCGAGGTCTGAGCACCGCCGCGGCGGCGCGCGACCGCTCGTGCTGATGCCGGCGACGCTCGGCCGCTATCTCGCGCGGATCACGCTCGGCGCCGTGCTGGTGGTCATGCTGGCCTTCGCCGTGCTCGGCTTTCTGGTCGATCTGATCGAACATCTGCGCGCCGCCGCCGAGGACGGCCGCGGGCTTTTGGGGGCCGTCGAGCTCACCGCGCTCCGCCTGCCGAGCCTGGTCGACCGGATCTGGCCCTTCGGCGTGCTGTTCGGCGCCATGTTCGCGTTCTGGCAGCTGAACCGGTCCCACGAGCTGGTCGCGATCCGCGCCACCGGCGTCTCGGCCTGGCAGTTCCTGGCGCCGGCGGTCGTGGTCGCGGCGCTGTTGGGGGTGGTCGTCGTGACCTCGCTCAACCCCCTGAGCGCGGCGCTCGCCGCCCGCTACGACCGGCTGGAAGGCCAGCGCGACGGCCGCGAGCCCGCGCAGATGAGCGTCTCTGCGGGCGGGATCTGGATGAAGCAGAGGCGCGAGGGCGAGACGGTGCTGGTGCACGCCGAGCGCCTGCGGGCGACGCCCCGGATCGTGCTCTCGTCGGTGACCGCCTTCGTCTACGACGCCGACGGGCGCTACCGCGCCCGCATCGATGCGCCGCGCGCCGTCCTCGAGCCCGCCGCCTGGGTGCTCGACGACGCGGTGCGTTCCGACGACGAGGCGCTGAGCCGGCCCATCGGCAGCTGGCGCATCCCGACCGAGCTCGAGCCCGCCACCATCACCCGCTCCTTTCGCGATCCCGACACCCTCTCCTTTTGGGAGCTGCCCGACTATATCACCGTGGTCGAGGAGCTCGGCTTCTCGGCGCGGCCGCACCGCGTCCATTTCCAGGCGCTGTTGGCGACGCCGCTGTTCTTCGCGGCGATGCTGCTGGTGGGCGTCACCTTCACGCTGCGCTTCGCCCGCACCGGCCTCGCCCGCATGGTGCCGACAGGCCTCGTCGCCGGCTTTGCGCTGTTCGTCCTCGTCGACGTCATGCACGCGCTCGGCGTCTCCGGGCAGTTGCCGACGGTGCTCGCCGCCTGGGCGCCGGCGGCGGTGGCGTTGATGCTGGCGGGCGCCGCCCTCTTCCAGCTCGAGGACGGCTGATGGCGACGCGGCTCGGCCTCGTCGCCGGCGCGTGGGTGGTGGCGCTCGGCGGTGCCGCGGCGCAGGAGCCGCCGGCCGCCGGCATTCTGCTCGAGGCGCGCGAGGTGGTGTGGGACGCCGAGGGCGAGACCGCCACCGCGACCGGCGAGGTCTTCCTCGCCCGTGAGGGCTACACCCTCTCGGCCGAGCGCGTCGTCTACGCCCGCGAGGCGGAGACCGTGCGCGCCGCGGGCGACGTCGTCCTCGTCGACCCCCGCGGCAACGCCAGCTTCGCCGAGCGGATGGAGCTCTCGGGCGATCTCGCCACCGGCTTCATCGAGAGTGTGGCGCTCCGGCTCGAGGACGATTCGCTGCTCGTCGCCCGCCGCGCCGACCGCGAGGCGGGCAACCGGACGACGCTGCGCGACGTCACCTACACCCCCTGTCCGGTCTGCCCCGACGCCCCACCGACCTGGCAGATCAACGCGGCGAAGGTCGCGCACGACCAGGACGAGCGGGTGGTGCGCTACCGCAACGCCACCTTCGAGATCGCCGGCATCCCGGTGCTGTTCACCCCGTTCTTCAGCCACGCCGACCCGTCCGTCGAGCGCCGCTCGGGCTTCCTCAACCCCACCTTCACCATCGACAGCGAGCTCGGCGGCACCGCGGAGGTCCCCTACCACTGGGCGATGGCGCCCAACCGCGACCTCACCATCCGCCCCACCTTCACCACCGAAGAGAACGCCCTGCTCGCGCTCGATCTGCGTGACCTGCAGCGCTTCGGGCGCACCGAACTCACCGTCAGCGGCACCTACGCCAGCTTCGGTGAGGGCGTCGACACGCGCGGCCGGGGCCATGTCGACGGCGACGGGCGCTACCGCGTCGGCGAGGACTGGGACACCGGCTTCGACCTCGAACTCGCCACGGACGACACCTATCTGCGCCGCTACGGCATCAGCAACGCCAACGTGCTGGACAACCGGCTGTTCGCGCACCGGGTGGACAACGACCGTCTGGTGAGCGTGGAGGCGCTGGCCTTTCAGGACCTGCGACCGGATACCGACCAGGGCGAGGTCCCCTACGCCTTGCCGCACCTGCAGAGCACGTTCACCGGCAGCTTCGCCGCGCTCGGCGCGGACTGGGAGGTGCGGCCGAATCTTTTGGGCCTCTACCGCACCCAGGGCATCGACAGCCGCCGGGCCTCGCTCGCCGGCGCGGTGCGCCTGCCGCAGGTGAGCCGCTGGGGCGACCTGGTGACCGCCAGCTTCAGCCTGCGCGGCGATCTCTACGCCGTGCGCGGCGACGCCGAGGCCGGCATCGACGACGGCGACGTGCGCTGGCGGGCGCGGGTGATGCCGCGGGCGACGCTGGACTGGCGGCGGCCCTACGCCCGCACCGGGGCGAACGGCATCGCCTACGGCATCGAGCCGGTGGCGAGCGTGACCGCGGCGCCGACCGGCGTCGACGATCCCGCCATCCCCAACGAGGACAGCCTCGATCTCGAGTTCGACGAGACCAACCTGTTGCGCGCCGACCGCTTCACCGGGCTCGATCGCTACGACGAGGGTACCAAGCTGTCCTACGGGGTGCGCACCTCGGCGACCGGCGCCGACCGCGATCTCTGGTCGATCTTCCTCGGGCAGAGCTACCGCGTCAGCGACACCGACGCCTTCGCGGGCGTCAGCGGACTCGAGGACGACCTCTCCGACATCGTCGGCCGGGTCCGGGCGAGCCCGCACCGGTGGGTCGACGCCGACTACCGCTTTCGCATCGGCGCCGACTTCGGCGACCTCTCCAAGAGCGATCTGCAGGTCGTCGGCGGGCCGCCGCGCCTGCGCCTCGCCCTCGGCCATCTCCTGTTGGAGGACGCCGCGCGCGACGGCTTCGATCGCCGCGAGGAGGGGCGCGCCGCCTTGAGCCTGCGCCTCACCGACAGCTGGTCGGCGATCGCCAGCACCCGCCGCGATCTGGACAAGGGCGAGCCGATCCTGGACACCTACGGCGTGCTCTACGAAGATGCGTGCTTCACGCTGGTCGCGGGCGTGGAGCGGGACTTCACGAGGGACCGCGACGCCTTGGATGGAACCACCATCGCCGTGCGCGTCGGCTTCCGCAATCTCGGCGAGTTCGGAGGCACTTCCGCGCTGGGCGACGCCTCGAGGGAATGATCCGCCCATGATTCGGCGCCTATGGCCGCGCGGCACGACGCTCGCGGTGGTGTTCGTGGCGTGGACGCTCGGCCTCGTCCTCGCCGCCGACGCCCGCGCCCAGTTGATCGTCGCGATCGTCAACGACGACGCCATCACCGACCGCGATGTTCGCCAGCGGCTCAACCTCGCGCTCTTCGCCACCGGCCAGCGCCCGGGCGAGGAGGCGGCGGCGCGGCTGCGCCCGCAGGTGCTGCGAAGCCTGATCGACGAGCGCCTGCAGCTCCAAGAGGCGGAGCGCCTCGGCGTCACCGTCGCCGAGGAAGACATCGACGCCGCCATCGACCGCATCGCCGCCAACAACGACACCTCGCGCGAGCAGCTGTTCGCCTCGCTCGAGCGCGGCGGCGTCGATCTGGCCGCCTTCGAGCGCCAGATCCACGCCCAGCTGGCCTGGCGGCAGGTGGCCCAACGCCAGCTGTTGCCGCGGGTGGTGGTGAGCGACGTCCAGATCGCGCAGCGGCTCGAAGAGATCAACGCCGGCCGACCCGAGTTCCGCCTGGCCGAGATCTTTTTGCCGATCTACGAGGACGGCGACGAGCAGCGCGTCCTGCGCGACGCCGCGCGCCTGCGCGAGGCCATCGCCGGCGGCGCCGATTTCGCCGCGCTCGCCCGGCAGTTCTCCGCCGCGCCCAGCGCCGAGCGCGGCGGCGAGCTGGGCTGGATCCCGACCGCCAGCGTGCCCGAGCAGCTGCAGGAGCTGATCCGCGAGCTGCCCGACGGCGGCGTCAGCCGGCCGGTGCGGACGCGGGACGGCGTCTATCTGTTCCGCCGGCTGGGCGCGCGCGAGGAGCGCGCGTCGCGGCTGGCGATCTCGCTGATGCAGCTCGACATCGCGGGCGAGCGCGTCGATGGCGCGAGCATCGAGGACTTCGCCACCGAAGCCCGGGCCGCGAGCTCGAGCTGCGACGAGCTGGGCGAGCTCGCCGGCGAGGTCGACGGGCTGACGATCCAGCGCCTCGACGACGTGCCGCCGGACCGCCTCGAAGGCCGGCTCGCCACCGTCGCCCTGACCCAGCCCGTCGGCGTCTTGAGCGAACCGCTCAGGACCGCCGACGGCGGGACGGCGCTGGTGATGGTCTGCGGGCGCGACGGCGGTGCCGGGCCCGAGCAGCGCGCGGAGGTCGAAGAGCGCCTGCGCGGCGAGGCCCTCGAGCAGCTCGCTACGCGCTATCTCCGCAACCTGCGCCGCGACGCCTTCATCGAACTCCGGCTCGAGCAGGGGTGAGCTTGGCCGACCTGCCGTCGCTCACGGCGACGATCCGCCGGCACGGCCTCGCGGCCGACAAACGGCTCGGCCAGCACTTCCTCGTCGATCCGGCGATCCTGGCGCGCATCGCCGCCGCCGCCGAGCCGCTCGAAGGGGTCACCGTCGTCGAGGTCGGCCCCGGCCCGGGCGGGCTCACCCGGGCGCTGTTGGCGAGCGATGCCGCCCGCGTCGTCGCCGTCGAGGCCGATCCGCGCTGCGTCGCCGCGCTCGACGACCTCGTCGCCGGCGCCGCCGGCCGGCTCGAGGTCGTGGCCGGCGACGCGCTCGCGCTCGACCGCCGCGAGCTGGCGCCACCACCCACGGCGATCGTCGCCAACCTCCCCTACAACATCGCGAGCGAGCTGATCGTCCGCTGGCTGCGCGCGCCCGCGGGCCTCGCGCGCGTGGTCGTGCTGGTTCAGCGCGAGGTCGCGGCCCGGCTCGCGGCGGCGCCCGCGAGCGCCGCCTACGGCCGCCTCACGGTCCTGGCGCAGTGGGCGGCGCGGGTGGAGGGGCTGTTCGAGCTGCCGCCCGGGGCCTTCCGGCCACCGCCCAAGGTGCACTCGCGCGTCGTCCGCCTGACGCCTTACGCCGAGGCGCCGATCCCGGCGCGCCTGGCCACCCTGGAGCGCGTCACCGCCGCCGCCTTCGGCCAGCGCCGCAAGATGCTGCGCTCGAGCCTGAAGGGCCTCGGGCGCGATCCGGCCGGACTTTGCGCCGCCGCCGAGATCGATCCCAGGCGCCGCGCCGAGACCTTGACGATCGCCGAGTTCGCCGCGCTCGCCAACGCCCTCGACGCGGCGTGACCGGCTCAGCGGCGAAAACGCTCGACGAAGTGGAAGAGGCCGGGCTGGCGTCGCCCGCGCAGCCGCTCGGTGGTGACGACGCTCTTCACCTGGGCGAGCGAGCGGTCCAGGTTCTCGTTGATGACGACGTAGTCGTATTCCGGCCAGCGGGTGACGTCGTCGGCGACCTGGGCGAGGCGGCGGTCGATGTCGTCGGAGGTGCTGCCGGCGCGGTCCTCGAGGCGGCGGCGCAACTCGCTCGCATCCGGCGGCAGGATGAAGACGCTCACGACGTCCGCCTGCGCCGAGGTCCGGAGCTGCTGCGCCCCCTGCCAGTCGATGTCGAAAAGGACGTCGCGGCCCTCGGCGAGCGCCGCCTGCACCGGCGCGCGCGGGGTGCCGTAGCGGTTGCCGTAGACCCGCGCGTGCTCCAACAGCTCGCCGCGTTCGACCATCTCGTCGAAGCGCGGCGCGTCGACGAAGTGGTAGTCCACGCCGTCGCGCTCGCCGGGGCGGGGGGCGCGGGTCGTGACCGAGACCGAGAGCGAGAGGTTGGGATCGCTCGCCAACAGCGCGCGGGCGATGGTCGTCTTGCCGGCGCCGGAGGGCGAGGAGAGCACCAGCATCAGACCACGGCGCCCCACCGTCGGCAGCAATCCGTCCGCCTCGCCCGTCATCGTCCCTCCGTGCGCGCCGAGCTCGCCGCCTCTGCCTAACGCCGCCGACGTGCCGCAACAACGCATCAACCGATGAACGAAGCCTTGCGCCGCGTCCCGGTCATCGGCGCGAGCCGCGGGCTCGGCCGCGCCCGCGCCGCGCCGCTCGCCGGCGCGGCGCCGCCCGCTGCCGTCGTCAGGCCGACTTCATCTTGACGTAGGAGCCGGGACCGTCCTCGAGGACGGGGAGCCCGCCGTCACCCGGCTGGCGCGCGGGCACCATCTCGCCCTCGGAGAACTTGGCGTTCCAGGCCGACCAGTGCTCCCACCACGAGCCCGGTTGGTGCTCGGCGCCCTCGAGGAACTCTTCGGGGGTCGGCGGCAGCGCGTCACTGGTCCAAAAGCCGTATTTGCCCGAGCTCGGCGGGTTGACCACGCCGGCGATGTGGCCGGAGCCGGCGAGCACGAAGGTCTTCTCGTCGCCGCCGAGGATCTGGGTGCCGGCGTAGGTGGCGGTCCACGGCGCGATGTGATCCTCCCGTGTCGACAGCCAGTAGACCGGGATGTCGACCTTGCGGAGGTCGATCGGCGTGCCGTTGAGGGTGATGCCGCCCGGCTCCACCAGCTTGTTCTCCTGATAGCACTTGCGGAGATAGAAGCTGTGCATCGCCGCCGGCATGCGCGTGCTGTCGGAGTTCCAATAAAGCAGGTCGAACGGGAACGGCTCTTTGCCGAGCAGGTAGTTGTTGACGACGAACGACCAGATCAGGTCGTTGGCCCGCAACATGTTGAAGGTCGTCGCCATCTCGCGGCCGTCGAGGTAGCCGCGTTGGGTCATCATGTCCTCGATCGACGCCAGCTGCTCCTCGTCGATGAAGACGCCGAGATCACCGGCCTCGGAGAAGTCGGTCATGGTGGTGAACAGGGTGACCGCCTTGATGCGGTCGTCCCCCTTGGTCTTCATGTAGGCGAGCGTCGCCTCGGTGAGCGTGCCGCCGAGGCAATAGCCGATGGCGGTCACTTGGCGCTCGCCGGTGGCCTTCGCGATGGCGTCGAGCGCCTCGAGCGGCCCCTGGTTCATGTAGTCCTCGAAGGTCTTGTCCGCGTAGCGCTCGTCCGGGTTGACCCACGAGATCACGAAAACGGTGTAGCCCTGCTCCACCGCGAATTTGATAAAGCTGTTCTTCGCCTGCAGATCGAGGATGTAGAACTTGTTGATCCACGGCGGCACGATCAAGAGCGGCGTCTTGTGCTGCTGCGCGGTCGCCGGCTCGTACTGCAGGAGCTGCATCAGCTCGTTCTGATAGACCACTTTGCACGGCGTCGTCGCGATGTTGCGGCCGAGCTCGAACGCGTCGTAGTCGGTCATCTTGATCTGCAGCTTGCCGCGCCCCCGCTCGAGATCGTCGAGCATGTTCTTGAGGCCGCGGAGCAGGTTCTCGCCGCGGGTGTCGAGCGTCGTCTTCAACACCTCGGGATTGGTCAGCGCGAAGTTCGAGGGTGCCATCGCGTCGACGAACTGACGGGTGTAGAAGTCGAGCTTGTGCTTGGCCTTCGGATCGAGGCCGGGGCCGAGTTCGACGCTGTCGACCAGATAGCGCGACGCCAGCAGATAGCTCTGCTTGATGTAGTCGAAGAGGACGTTCTCGCTCCAGGCCGGGTCCTTGAAGCGCCGGTCACCGCGCTCGGGCACCGCCACCGGATCGGCCTCCTGGCCCATCATCCGCCGCGTCGTCGACTGCCACAGCCGCATGTAGTCCTGCCAGAGGTCGAACTGGCTCTGCACCACCTGCATCGGGTTGGTGAACAGCCGCGTGGCATATTCGACATAGGCTTGGCTGAGGTTCAGCGGATCGGGCTTCGCCGCGAACATCGCGCCGCCGGAATGGTGTTGCCGCTCGATGAAATCCTGCACCAGCTTCTGGCTCTTTTCAGCGATCTCGCCCATGATGACCGAGAGCTCTTCCTGCTGGCGTTCGTCGGGGAGCGGCGTCTGGCTCATCGATCGGGTCCTTCGTTGATCCGCTGGTGCCACGCTGTCCGCGCTCCGGGTCGAACACGGTGCCGCCGGCGCGGAGGGGTTATGCTGCACCTGCGTTGTAGCGGACCCTGCACGTGGCGATAAGACCTCTTTTCAACAAGGCCCGTGCCTTGCTCGCCGGCACGGCCGTCACCGCGGCGCTGGCGGGCTG
>JBKHCM010000068.1:0-16425 GCA_046541805.1 Alphaproteobacteria bacterium | reverse complement strand
GTCGAGATGCGCGCCAAGAGGGTGTCGATCTCCTCGTCGGTGCCCTCGACCTCGACGATCAGCACCGCCTCGACGTCGAGCGGATAGCCGGCGCCCACGAACGCCTCGACGGCGTGGATGGCCGGCTTGTCCATGAACTCGAGGGCGACGGGGATGATACCCGAGGCGATGATGGCGTCGACGCAGGCGCCGGCCTGAGCGTTGCTCGCAAAGCCCAACAGCATCGGCCGCGCGCCCGCAGGCGCCGCGAGGATGCGCACGGTGACCTCGGTGACGATGCCGAGCTGGCCCTCGGAGCCGCAAACGAGGCCCAAGAGGTCGAGGCCGGCGGCGTCGAGGTGCTTGCCGCCGAGCTCGACGATCTCGCCCTCGGCGGTGACCATCTTGACGCCGAGCAGGTTGTTGGTGGTCACGCCGTATTTCAGGCAATGCGCGCCGCCGGCGTTGTTGGCGACGTTGCCGCCGATCGAGCAGGCCAGCTGCGAGGAGGGGTCCGGCGCGTAGAAGAACTCTTCGTGCTCGCAGGCCTGCGTCACCGCGATGTTGGTGACCCCGGACTGGACGGTGGCGGTGCGGTTCTCGAAGTCGAGGTCGAGGACCTGGTTGAGCTTCATCAGCCCGATCACCACCCCGTCGGCGGTGGGCATCGCACCGCCGGCGAGCGAGGTGCCGGCACCGCGGCCGAGCACCGGGATGCCGTGGGTGTGGCAATAGCGCATCACCGCGGCGACCTCGTCGGTCGTGCGCGGCAGCACGACGGCCAGCGGCAGCTGGCGGTAGGCGGCGAGCCCGTCGGATTCGTAGGCCCGCATCTCGTCCACATCGGTGATGACGGCCTCGGGCGCCGCGCACAGCGCGCGCAGATCGGCGGCGATGGCGTCGCGGCGGGCGACGAGTGCCGCATCGGCAGCAGGCATACGCATGGTGCACCTCCTCGATGAGTCAGAGGATAAGCCGGTGCCGGCGGCGCGCAACCCGCGGCCGGTGCCGCCGCCGGCACCTTGGGTGTATCGCCCCGATATAAGTCTTGCCGGCCTGTATCGGTTCGATATATCCAACGGCGGCAACCGCGGACGGCGACATGGACGTCAAGACGCTCTGCCTGGGCGTGCTCTCGATGGGCGAGCGCTCGGGCTACGAGATCAAGAAGACCCTCGAAGAGAACTTTCACCACTTTTTCCGGGCGAGTTACGGCTCGATCTACCCGGCCCTGGCCGAGCTGGAGCGCAGCGGCCATCTCGAGGGTCGCGCGGTCTCGCAAGAAGGCCGACCGGCGAAGAAGGTCTACGCCATCACGCGGGCCGGGCGCGACGCCCTGGGCGGGGCGCTCGCCGGCGAGGAGCCGCGGCACGTCGTTCGCTCGGAGTTCCTCGTCTTGATGTACTTCGCGCACCTGTTGCCACCGGCGCGCTTGGCCGAGGTGATGGACCGCATGATCGCCCGCTTCCGCGACGGCCTCGCCGCCGATCTCGACCACTACGAACGCACCCAAGACCAGCTCACGCCCGGCCAGCGTTTCGCCCTCGGCTACGGCCGCACCGTCGTCACCGCGGCGCTGGGCTATCTCGAGCGGCACCGCGGCGAGCTGCTCGCGGCGGTCGCGCAGACCGACGAGACCGGGCGGCGGCACCCCCCGGGCGACCTCGCGGCGGCCGGAGACTGAGATGCGGCGCTCGTGGCTTCTCGCCGCGGGCCTCGCGCTCGCGCTGGTGCTCTGGCTCGCCTCCGGTCAGCCGTTCGTGCAGCGCTGGTTCGCCGACGCGCCGCCGCCGTCCGCCGACGCCGCTGCCCCGCCCGCCGAGCAGCGCGCCTTGCCGCGCGTGCGGGTGGCGGTGAGCGAAGCCCGGCCGATCGCCCGCGAGATCGTCGTCTACGGCCGCACCGAACCCGAGCGCGACGTCGTGGTCCGCGCCGAGACCTACGGTCGCATCGAGGAGGTGCGCGTCGAGAAGGGCGAGCCGGTGCGGGCCGGCGACGTCGTTCTCCGGCTCGACGCCCGCGAGCGCGCGGCCATGGTCGAGCAGGCCGAGGCGCTGGTGGACCAGCGCGCGCTCGAATTCCGCGCCGCCACCCAGTTGGGCGAGCGCGGCTTTCAGGCCGAGACCAACGTCGCGGGCGCGGCCGCGGCACTCTCGGCCGCGCGCGCGGAGCTGCACGCGCGCGAGGTCGAGTTCGCCAACACGACCGTGACCGCGCCCTTCGACGGCCTGCTCGTCGACCGCATGGTCGAGATCGGCGACTACGTCGACACCGGCGAAGCGCTCGCGCATCTGATGCAGCAGGACCCGTTCCTCGCCACCGGCGAGATCGTCGAGACCGATCGTCGCCGCGTCCGGCTCGGCATGCCCGTCGCCGTCGAGCTCGCCGACGGGCAGCGCCACGAGGGCCGGCTCAGCTTCATCGACGCGGTCGCCGACGAGGCCACCCGCACCTTCCGCATCGAGGCGACGATCCCCAACCCCGACGGCGCGGTTCCGGCCGGGATGAGCGCGACGCTGCGGCTGCGCTTCGAGGAGACGATGGCGCACCGCGTCTCGGCCTCGCTGTTGAGCCTGAGCGAGGACCACCGGCTCGGGGTCAAGGTCGTCGATGCCGAGGACGTGGTCCGCTTCGTGCCGGTCGAGATCGTGCGCGCCGACGCCGACGCGGTCTGGCTCGCCGGGCTGCCGGAGCGCTGCCGGCTGATCGTCGTCGGTCAGGGGTTCGTGCACGCCGGCGAGCGGGTGGCGCCGAGCGCGGTGGCGGCCGACGCCGCCGGCCTCGCGGAGGGCGGTGCATGAACGCGTTGATCGACGCGAGCTTCAAGCGCTCGCGCACGGTCCTCGTGGCGCTGATGCTGATCCTCGTCGCCGGCGGCATCGCCTATGTCACGATCCCCAAGGAATCGAACCCCGACGTCCAGATCCCCGTCCTCTACGTCGCGATGAGCCACGAGGGCATCTCGCCCGAGGATGCCGAGCGCCTGCTGGTGCGGCCGATGGAGACCGAGCTTCGCGGCATCGAGGGCATCAAGGAGATGCGCTCGACCGCGGGCGAGGGGCGGGCCTCGGTGGCGCTCGAGTTCGAGGCCGGCGTCGACATCGACGCGGCCTTGGCCGACGTCCGCGCCCAGGTCGACATCGCCAAGGCGGAGCTCCCGCAGGAGACCGAGGAGCCCATCGTCGAGGAGGTCAATCTCGCGCTCTTTCCGGTGCTGGTCGTCACGCTCTCGGGCGATCTCCCCGAGCGCACGCTCGTGCGCGCGGCCGAGGTCCTCGAGGACCGCATCGAGGGCTTGCCGCAGGTGCTCGAGGTCGACATCGCCGGCAAGCGCGAGGAGCTGGTCGAGGTCGTCATCGATCCGCAGAAGATCGAGGCCTTCGATCTCCGCGCGGAGGAGATCATCGAATCGGTCAGCCGCAACAACCAGCTCGTCGCCGCCGGCACGATGGACACCGGCCAGGGTCGCTTCGCGATCAAGGTGCCGGGCCTGTTCGAGAACCTCGACGACATCTACGCGATGCCGATCAAGGCGGTGGGGGACACCGTGGTGACGCTCGCCGACGTCGCCACCGTGCGCCGCAGCTTCAAGGACCCGGAGAGCTTCGCGCGCGTCGACGGCCGGCCGGCGCTGGCGCTCGAGGTCTCCAAGCGCCTCGGCACCAACATCCTCGACACCGTCGCCGCCGTGCGCGCGGTGGTCGACGCCGCCGAGGCCGACCTGCCGGCGGAGCTCGAGATCGGCTTCATCCAAGACACCTCCGACAACATCCGCTCGATGCTCTTGGAGCTGCAGAACAGCGTGTTGTCGGCGGTCGTTTTGGTGATGATCGTGGTGGTGGCCGCCCTCGGCCTGCGCTCCGCCCTCCTGGTCGGCTTCGCGGTCCCAGGCGCCTTCCTCGCCGCGATCCTGGCGATCGCGCTCGGGGGGCTCACCGTCAACATGGTGGTGCTCTTCGGTCTGATCCTCGCCGTCGGCATGCTGGTGGACGGGGCCATCGTCGTGACCGAGCTCGCCGACCGCCGCCTGGCGGAGGGCATGGCGCGGCGCGAGGCCTATCGCGAGGCCGCCCAGCGCATGGCCTGGCCGATCACCGCGGCCACCGCCACCACGCTCGCCGCCTTCTTCCCGCTGGTCTTCTGGCCGGGCATCGTCGGCGAGTTCATGCGCTATCTGCCGATCACGCTGTTGGCGACGCTCACCGCCTCGCTCTTCATGGCGCTCGTCTTCGTGCCCAACATCGGCGGGATGATCGGCGGCACGCCGCGGGCGCGCGGCGGCGCGCTGGCGCTGGTCGGCGACGAGCGCGCCGACCTTTTGCGCGATACCCGCGGGCTCACCCGCGTCTACCTGCGCGTGCTCGACCGCGCGCTCGCCCATCCCGTCAAGGCGCTCGCGGGTGCGCTCGCCATCGCCCTCGGCGTCTACGCCGCCTACGGCGCCTTCGGCCGCGGCGTCGAGTTCTTCCCCGAGGTCGAGCCCGAGCGCGCCCAGGTGCTGGTGCAGGCGCGCGGCGACCTTTCGATCTTCGAGCGCGATGCGCTGGTGCGCGAGGTCGAGGACCGCATCCTCGACGTCGACGGCGTGCGCGCCTTCTACACCAACACCAAGGTCCGCTTCACCGGCGAGGACGTCGACGAGGATACCGTCGGCCTGATCCTCCTCGAGTTCGAGCACTGGCAAGAGCGTCGACCGGCGCGCGCGATCATGGCCGAGATCGAGGATCGCACCGCCGATCTCGCCGGCATCGAGGTGGCGGTGCGCGAGGAGGAGCAGGGCCCGCCCACCGGCAAGCCGGTGCAGCTGCAGGTGGCGGCCAGCCGACCCGCGGTGCTGGCCGAGGTCACCGAGCAGGTGCGCCAGCGCTTCGAGCGCCTCGACGGGCTCGTGAACATCTCCGACTCGCGGCCCGTGCCCGGGATCGAGTGGGAGATCGACGTCGACCGCACCCAGGCCAGCCGCTACGGCGCCGACGTCGCCACCGTCGGGCCCTTGGTCCAGCTCGTCACCAACGGCGTGAAGGTCGGTACCTACCGCCCGGACGATACCGACGACGAGATCGACATCCGCGCGCGCTATCCGCAAACCGACCGCGGGCTCGGGCGCCTCGACGTGCTGCGGGTGGCGAGTGAGCGCGGTGCGGTGCCGCTCGCCAACTTCGTCACCCGCGAGCCGGTCTCGAAGGTGAGCGAGATCGAGCGGGTCGACGGCGAGCGGGTCTTCACCGTCGCCGCCGACGTCGCTCCCGGCGTGCTCGCCGACGACAAGGTGCGCGAGCTGCGCGCCTGGCTGGAAGGCGAGGTCTGGCCCGCCGACGTCAGCTTCGAGTTCAAGGGTGAGGACGAGGAGCAGAAGGCGGCGCAGGCCTTTCTCGGCAAGGCCTTCGGGGTAGCGCTCTTCTTGATCGCGATGATCCTGGTCACCCAGTTCAACAGCTTCTACCAGTCCGCCTTGATCCTCACCGCCGTGGTGTTCTCGACGGTGGGGGTGCTGTTGGGGCTTCTGGTCACCGCGCAGCCTTTCGGCATGATCATGAGCGGGATCGGCGTCATCGCGCTCGCCGGCATCGTCGTGAACAACAACATCGTCTTGATCGACACCTACAACGAGCTGCGCGGCCACGGCCTCGCGCCGCGCGACGCGCTGCGTCGAACCTGCGCGCAGCGCCTGCGCCCGGTGCTGTTGACCACGGTCACGACCGTGCTCGGGCTGATGCCGATGGCGCTTCGGGTCAACGTCGATCTGTTCACCCGCGAGATCACCGTCGGCGGCCCGTCGATGGACTGGTGGTCGCAGCTCGCGACCGCGGTCGCGGGCGGCCTCACCTTCGCCACGGTGTTGACCCTCGTGGTCACGCCGTGCCTGTTGTACCTGCCGGCGCATCTGCGGGCGTGGCGCGTTGGGATCGCCGCGCCGATGGCCGCCGCGGGACGGGCACGGGCGTCGCTGCCGGACGCGGCCGACTGACCAGCGTTGCCGAAGGGGCGCCGCCGCGGGGCCGAAACAACATCAACCTTTACGTTAAATGCGTTGGCGGATAGACCTGCTCTGAATGCGATTCGGGCGGGTTTTCCTCTCCGGTGGCGCAACTTGGAGGTCTCGATGTCCGCAGGCGAGCCGACCGACGAGGTGCGGGCGCGACGGCTGATCTTGGCGGCGAGCGGCGTGCTGCGCGCGGCCGAGCCGGGTGACGCCGAATGGCAGATCCGGGTCCACGAGCTCGCGCGGTTGCTGGAGCGCGCCGCGCGGGTCGATGCGACCGCGCCGATGGGGGACCTGGTCGACACGCCGCCGCCGCTGACCGGGGCGGCGGGCCGACGCTGAGGCCCGCCGCGTCAGACCTGCGCGGGCAGCACGCGATCGGGCGGGCGGTGCCCGTCGGTGAAGGTCTTGATGTTGATGAGCACCTTTTCGCCCATGTCGACCCGGCCCTCGATCGTCGCGCTCCCCATGTGCGGCAGCAGCACGACATTGGGCAGTTCGCGCAGCTTCGGATTGATCGCGGGCTCGTGCTCGAAGACGTCGAGACCGGCGCCGGCGAGCTCGCGATCGCGCAGCATGCGGGTGAGGGCGAGCTCGTCGATGACCTCGCCGCGCGAGGTGTTGACGATGTAGGCGTGCGGCCGCATGAGCTTGAGGCGTCGCGCCGACAGCAGGTGGTAGGTCGCGGGCGTGTGGGGGCAGTTGACGGAGACGATGTCCATCCGCGCCAGCATCTGATCGAGGCTGTCCCAATAGGTCGCCTCGAGTTCCTGCTCGATCGAGGGATGGACGCGGTTGCGGTTGTGGTAGTGCACGGCGATGCCGAAGCCATGCGCGCGCCGCGCCACCGCCGTGCCGATGCGGCCCATGCCGAGGATGCCCAGCCGCTTACCGTGGATGCGGTGGCCCAGCATCGAGGTCGGCGACCAGCCGCTCCAGTCGCCCGAGCGCGCCAGCCGCTCGCCTTCGGTCAGCCGCCGGGCCACGGCGAGGATCAGCGCCATCGTCATGTCCGCGGTGTCCTCGGTGAGCACGCCCGGCGTGTTCGTCACCGTGATCCCGCGCTTGTAGGCGGCGTCGACATCGATGTTGTCGACGCCGGTACCGTAGTTGGCGATGAGCCGGAGCTCCGGGTTGGCGTGGGCCAGCACCGCGGCGTCGATGCGGTCGGTGACCGTCGGCACCAGCACGTTGGCCACCTTCACCGCCTCGATCAGGTCGGCCTTCGACATCGCCTCGTCGCTCGAATTCAGGCGGGTGTCGAACAGCTCCATCATTCGCGTCTCGATGGCCTCGGGCAGCCGGCGGGTGACGACGACGAGCGGGCGGGATCGAGACATTGGGCGGTAGCTCCTGTTGGCGGCCGCGTCTTCTGCGCGATGCGGTAGCAGACAAGCCGGTGCCGGCCAAGCAGCCGGCCTTGCGCCGAGCCCGGTTTCGCGGCACGACATGCGCGCATCGAGCGAGGTGAGCGGTGGTGGGTATCGCGACGCGGGTCGCCTCGACGTGGCTGTTGATCCTGGTGGTGGCAAGCGGCGCGGCGCGCGCCGAGGTCGGCGAGGTCACCGGCCTGCCGCTGCCGCGGTTCGTCTCCCTCGCCGCCGACGTCGCCAATCTCCGGCTGGGCCCGCGGCGCAGCTACGACGTGGTGGCGATCTACCGCCAGCGGGGGATGCCGCTCATGGTCGTGGGCGAGTTCGACAACTGGCGCGAGGTCGTCGATTTCGAGGGTGAGCGCGGCTGGATGCACACCAGCCTGCTCTCCGGCCGGCGCACGGTCATGGTGCGGAGCAGGTCGGCCGTCCTGCGCCGCGGCCCGGCATCCGACGCACCGGCGACGGCGCGGCTGGCACCGGGCGTGGTGGGTCGGCTCTTGCGCCACGAGCCCGACGAGACCTGGTGCTTCGTCGAGGTGCAGGGGCGTCGCGGCTGGATCGCGCGCGCCGCCCTTTGGGGCGTGGCGGTGGAGCCTACCAGCTGAGCTCGAGGGTGCAGGTGGCGTCGCCCGCGGCGGCGCAGGCGGTCTCGCGCGCGACCGCGTCGGCGGCGACGAGCCGACGGAACAGCGTCTCGAAGGTGGCGGCGTAGAAGGCGCAGACCGGAGCGTCGCCGGCCGGCACGCGGGCGAGGGGCGAGCCGTGAAAGATCACCCGGGCCGGGCGGCCGTGGACGATCTGCAGCTCCGCCGAGCCCGCGAAGGTCCAGGCGTGCCGGGCGATCAGGTCCAAGAGGAGCCGCGCCGCCAGTCGGGCGGGCAGCACGCGCAGCAGCGCCTGCGCCGGCTTGGGGATGCGGTGGGCGAGGAGATAGCGAGCGGTGCGCGCGCCGGCGTCGGCCATGACG
This sequence comes from Alphaproteobacteria bacterium, assembly GCA_046541805.1. GTDB lineage: Bacteria > Pseudomonadota > Alphaproteobacteria > Geminicoccales > Geminicoccaceae > JAAAPF01. Next base: position 8,120 of record JBKHCM010000068.1, on the reverse strand, counting down.
GCATCGGCGACGGCGGCATCGAGCTCGGCGCGGACGGCCCGGTGCAGCGCGACCACCTCGGCCTCGGCCACCATCGCGGTCGGCGGGGTGTCGAGATGACGCGCGAGACCGGCGCGGGCGAACACGCACCGACAGGTCGCGGGCCCGACGCGCTCGCTCAGCGCTTCGGCGGTCCGGACGATGGCGTTGGGCCCGATGCGGGCGCCCGCCGCCGGCGTTTCGCGATCCATGACGGGTCGGTGCGCGCGCCGGCGCCCTCACTCCACCCGGCGCAGGCGGACCACGACGTCGATGCGTTCGACCGCATAGCCTTCGGGCGGCGGCGGACAGCGGTCGAGGCGGACCTCGTCACTCTCGATGTCCATGACGTCGCCGGTCTCCGGCACGAAGAAATGATGGTGGTGGTCGACATTGGTATCAAAATACGACTGTCCGCTGTCGACCGGCACTTCCCGCAGGAGCCCCGCATCGGTGAACTGGTGCAGGGTATTGTAGATGGTCGCCAGCGACACCTGGATGTCGGCGTTACGCGCCTCCTGGAACAGGTTCTCGGCGGAGACGTGGCGGTGCCCGTCGGCGAACAGCAGTCGCGCGAGCGACAGCCGCTGGCGCGTCGGCCGCAGGCCGGCGCGCTTGAGGTAGTCGATCGCCTCGCTGTACGTGCCCATACCCAACCTGATCACTCACGGCCGCTACGCGGAAACAGCACGAAGCTGGTGCGCATTGCGCCGGGTGTCAATCTTAATCGCCGGTGCGAATGCGTTGCACCAACTGCCGCACCGTCGGCACGAACCCGTTCGCGTAGAAGGGGTCCTCTTGGAACTTGAAAACGTTGTGGCCGGCGAACATCAAGTTGTGATCGACGTCGCCGCCGTGACTGATGTCCTGCAGCGTCTTTTGAATGCAGAAGGAGCGCGGGTCCGGCAGGTGCCCGGTCGTATTGGTCGCGTTGGTGGCCCAGTTCGAGAAGCGGCACTGCGACAGGCAGCCCATGCAGTCGGCCTGATCGCGCTTGATCCGGCGCGCCTCGTCCGGGGTGACGAAGATCAAGGTGTCGTCGGGCGTGCGCATCGCCGTGGTGAACCCCTGATCGCGCCAATCGGCGACCCGGGCGGCGTCGGCGACGGTGAGATAGACCCGCTTGCCCCGGGCGTTGAGGGCGAAGGCCTCGGTGAAGCCGTCGCCGGGCTCGTCGCGATACGCGACCTGACGCTCGCTGCGCCCGATCAGCTCCTGCAGGAAGGCGTTGTTGACGGCCGAGGAGTAGAACCCGGTCGGGCTGAAGCGCTGCAGGAGCACGTCGCCGGCCTTCAACTCCAACAGCCGCTGCTTCCAGGCCTCCGGGATCGGGCTTTCCTGGGTCAAGAGCGGTCGCGTGCCGAACTGAAAGGCGATCGGGCCGAGCTCGGGATTGTCGATCCAGTCGGACCAGTCCCTGAGCCACCAGACGCCGCCGGCCATGACGATCGGGGTCTCGGCGAGACCGACCTTGCGCATGGTCTCGCGCAGCTCGACCACGCGGGGGTAGGGGTCCTGGGCGACGGTCGGGTCCTCGTTGTTCGAGAGCCCGTTGTGCCCGCCGGCGAGCCAGGGGTCCTCGTAGACCACCGAGCCCAGCCAGTCCGAGAAGCGGTGATAGGCTCGCTTCCAGAGCGCACGGAAGGCACGCCCCGAGGACACGATCGGGTGGTAGTGCACGCCGTACTGCGCGGCGATCTCGGAGAGACGGTAGGGCATGCCGGCACCGCAGGTGATGCCGTGGATCAGCCCTCTGGCCTGCTCGAGGACGCCGTGGAGCACGCGCTCGCAGCCCGCCATCTCCCAGAGCACGTTCATGTGGACGCGGCCCTGGCCGCCGCTGATGTCGTGCGCGATCTTGGCCTGGCTGATGCCGCCCTGGATGGAGTGCTCCATCAGCTCGTCGTGGCGGTCCTTGCGGGTGCGCCCGCGGTAGATCAGCGGGACGCGCCGACCGAGCTCGTCGATGAAGTCGGCGTTGACACCCGAGAACGTGCCGACGCCGCCGGTGGCGGCCCAGGCCCCGGCGCTGACGCCGTTGGAGACCGCCACGCCCTTGCCGCCCTCGAACAGCGGCAGGACGTCGGCGCCGGAGATGCAGAGCGCCCTGACCAGATTCATGCCAGCTCTCCTTTCATTGCCACGAAGCGGCGCGGGCGGCGGGCTCAGCCCGCGCGCCGCCGGCGACGACCACCGCCGTCGGTCTCACCGCCACCGCCACCGCCACCGGCGGCGGCGCCCTTCGGCTTCACCTCGAGCTCTTCGCCGGTTTCCTGATCGACGGCGCGCCGGCTGAGCTTGACCTTACCGCGGTCGTCGATGGCGAGTACCTTCACCTTCACCCTGTCGCCCTCGTTGAGGACGTCGGTGACCTTGCCGACCCGCTCGTCGGACAGCTCCGAGATGTGGCAGAGACCGTCGTGCGGGCCGAGGAAGTTGATGAAGGCGCCGAAATCGACCACCCGCGCCACCGTGCCCTCGTAGATCCGGCCGACCTCGGGGGTCGCGGTGAGCCCCTCGATCCAGGCGATCGCCCGCTGGGACGCCTCGGCGTCGGTGGCCGCCACCTTGATGGTGCCGTCCTCGCCGATATCGATCTTGGTGCCCGTGGTCTCGGTGATCTCGCGGATGACCTTGCCGCCCGGGCCGATGACCGCGCCGATCTTGTCCTGCGGGATCTTGATCGTGGTCACGCGCGGGACGGTGTCGCGCAGCTCCGGGCGGGCCTCGATCAGCGCGCGGCCCATTTCCTCGAGGATGTGCAGCCGGCCGGCGCGCGCCTGATCGAGCGCCACCCGCATGATCTCCTCGGTGATCCCGGCGATCTTGATGTCCATCTGCAGCGAGGTCACGCCCTCGGTGGTTCCCGCCACCTTGAAGTCCATGTCGCCCAGATGGTCCTCGTCGCCGAGGATGTCGGAGAGCACCGCGAAGCGGTCCTCCTCCTTGATCAGCCCCATGGCGATGCCCGCCACCGGCCGCGGCATCGGCACGCCGGCGTCCATCAGGGCGAGCGAGGTGCCGCACACCGTCGCCATCGACGAGGAGCCGTTCGATTCGGTGACCTCGGAGACCACGCGGATGGTGTAGGGGAACTCCTCCTTCGCCGGCAGCAGCGGATGGGTCGCGCGCCAGGCGAGCTTGCCGTGGCCGACCTCGCGGCGGCCCGGCGTGCCGACCCGGCCGGTCTCGCCCACCGAGTAGGGCGGGAAGTTGTAGTGCAGCAGGAACCGCTCGCGGTACTCGCCCTCGAGCGCGTCGATCATCTGCTCGTCCTGGCCGGTGCCGAGGGTGGCCACCACCAGCGCCTGGGTCTCACCGCGGGTGAAGATCGCACTGCCGTGCACGCGCGGCAGCACCCCGACCTCGGCGAGGATCGGGCGCACCGTCTTGGTGTCGCGGCCGTCGATGCGGGTGCCGGTCGCGAGGATCTCGCCGCGGACGATGTCGCTTTCGAGGTCCTTCAAGACCTCGGCCACGGGCCGTGCCAGCGCGCCGTCGTCACCGTCGAGCTCGGCATGCGCCTTGGCCTTGGCGGCGGCGATCTTCTCGTGGCGCGCCACCTTCTCGGCCTCGCGATAGGCCGCCCTCAGATCATCGCTCACCAGCGCCCGCACGCGGTCCACCAGCTCGCCGTGGTCGACCTCGGGGACGTCCCAAGGGGCCTTCGCCGCCACCTCGGCGAGCGAGATGATGGCGTCGATGACGGGCTGAAAGCCCCGATGGCCGAACATCACGGCCTCGAGCATGGCGGCCTCGGAGAGCTCCTGCGCCTCGCTCTCCACCATCATCACCGCGTCGGCGGTGCCGGCGACGACGAGGTCGAGCTCGCTCTCCGCCATCTGCTGCATGGTGGGGTTGAGCACCAAGGCGCCGCCGACCCGACCGACGCGCGCGCCGCCGATCGGCCCCAAAAACGGCAGGCCCGAGAGCGTCAGCGCCGCGCTCGCCGCCACCATCGCCACGATATCGGGGTCGTTCTCCTGGTCGTAGGACAGGACCGTGCAGATGACCTGCGTCTCGTTCTTGAAGCGCGGATGAAACAGCGGCCGGAGCGGACGGTCGATGAGACGCGAGGTCAGCGTCTCCTTGTCCGTCGGCCGCCCCTCGCGCTTGAAGAAGCCGCCCGGGATCTTGCCGGCGGCGAAGGTGCGCTCCTGGTAGTGCACCGTCAACGGAAAGAAGTCTTGGCCCGGTGCGGCGTCCTTGACGCCCACCGCGGTGGCCAGCACCGCCGTCTCGCCGTAGGTGGCGAGGACGGCGCCGTCGGCCTGGCGAGCGACGTGCCCGGTCTCCAACCGGAGCGGGCGCCCGGCCCATTCGACCTCGCGTCGCGTGATCTTAAACATGGATCTCTTACCTTCCAACGCCGCGCCGGTACGTTCCGGCGCGGGACCCGGTCCGCTCTATTTGCGGATGCCGAGCCGTTCGATGAGCTTCAAGTAGCGCTGCGCGTCCTTCCGCTTCAGATAATCCAGAAGGCGCCGACGCTGGCCCACCATCATCAACAGGCCCCGCCGCGAGGCGAAGTCCTTCTTGTGGCTCTTCATATGTTCCGTCAGGTTTTGGATCCTCTCGGTGAGGATCGCGACCTGGACTTCCGGCGAACCGGTGTCCCCTTCGGCGGTGCCGAAGTCATTGACGATCGCCTGCTTGCGCTCGGCCGTGATCGACATCTGCCACTCCTCAAATGGGACCGGCGCCACGCCGGTTAAAGGTTGAAGACACGCACGGGCGCGAGCCAGTCGCCGTCGAAGCGCCCGAGCGCCACGACCTCGCCGGCGAGCTGGACGCGGACGGTGTCCGCATCGCCGTCGCCGGTGACGAGCTGGCGGGCGGCCCGGATCGGTTGGCCCGATCGCAGCCGCTGCGCCTGTGGTTCGGTGACGGCCAGCGCCGGGATGTCGGCCAGCGCGGTCGTCAGCGACACGAGGGCCTGGGGCAGCGCGTCATCCTCGACGAGCTGCTCCAAGGTGGCGAGCGTGACGGCGTCCTCGGCCCGAAAGCCGCCCACCGCCAGCCGCCGGAGCGCCGTGACATGGCCGTGACAGCCGAGCACGTCGCCCAGATCGCGGGCAATGGCGCGGACATAGGCGCCCTTGCCGCAGGTCATCTCGAACACGGCACGGTCGGCCGTCGGCCGCGCGATCAGCGCGAGCGCGTGGATCTCGACCGGCCGTGGCGCCAGTTCCACCGCCGCGCCGCGCCGCGCCAGATCGTAGGCGCGCTCGCCGTCGATCTTCACCGCCGCGAAGCGCGGCGGGGTCTGCAGGATGGCGCCTTGAAACCGCGGCAGTGCCGCCTCGATCTCGCCGTCGCCCGGACGCGCGGGCGAGGTCGCCACCACCACGCCCTCGGCGTCGTCGGTGTCGCGGGCCTCGCCGAAGCGCACCTCGAAGCGATAGGCCTTGGTCGCCTCGACGACGTAGGGGACGGTCTTGGTGGCCTCGCCCAGCGCGATCGGCAGCACGCCGGTGGCGATCGGGTCGAGGGTGCCGCCGTGGCCGGCCTTCTGCGCCCGGGTCAAGCGGCGCACCGCGCTCACCACCCCGGTCGACGTCGTGCCCCGATCCTTGTCGATCACCAGCCAGCCGTTGATCGGCTGGCCCTTGCGTCGCTTACGTCCCATCGTCCCCGTTCTCCGCATCGCGTTCTGCCCGCGCCGCACGCAGGAGAGCGTCGATGCGCGCCGCCTCGTCGTAGCGGTCGTCCGCGGCGAAGGTGAGCCGCGGCGCGTATTTCAGGTGCAGGGTCCGCGCGAGCCGGCCGCCGAGCGCGCCGGCGGCATGGTTCAGCGCCGCCAGCACCTCGTCGGGCACCTTGTCCGCGCCCAGCACCGCGACATAGGCGGTGGCGTGCTTCAAGTCGCGCGACGCCCGGACCTCGCAGACCGTCACGCTCGCCTCGGCGAGCCGGGCGTCGTGGACCTCGCCCCTCATCAGCCAGCCCGCCAGCTCGTGACGGATCGTCTCGGCGACCTTGAGCTGGCGGGGGCTGGGGGTGCCGGAGGACACCACGACGGCGGGCCCGAGACCGGCGCGCTCAAAGCGAGCGCGCCACCTCCTGGACCTCGAAGGCCTCGATGACGTCACCCTCGCGGATGTCGCCGTAGCCGGCGATCGCCATGCCGCACTCGAAGCCTTCCTTGACCTCGCGAGCGTCCTCCTTGAACCGCTTCAAGGAGGAGAGCTCGCCCTGGTAGATCACCACATCGTCGCGCAACAGCCGGACCTTGGCGCCGCGCCGTACCACGCCGTCGATCACCCGGCAGCCGGCGACCTTGCCGACCTTGGTGATGTTGAAGACCTCGCGGACCTCGGCGTGCCCCGTCACCGTCTCGCGCGCCTCCGGCGTCAGCATGCCGGAGAGCATCTCCTTGGCGTCGTCCAAGAGCTCGTAGATGATCGAGTAGTAGCGGATCTCGACCCCGTCGCGCTTGGCGAGTTCACGGGCCTGGGCGTTGGCGCGGACGTTGAAGCCGACGACGAGCGCGCTCGACGCCCGGGCGAGGGTGATGTCGCTCTCGGTGATGCCGCCGACGCCGCCGTGCAGGATGCGCACCTTGACCTCGTCGGTGGAGAGCTTCTCGAGCCCCGCCTGGATCGCTTCGAGCGAGCCGTGCACGTCGGCCTTGACGACGACGGGCAGCTCGCCGGCCTGGCCCTCCTTGAGCGCCTTGAAGAGGTCGTCGACCGAGCCGCCGACGCCGGTGGCCGCCTGCGTGTCGCGCAGCTGGCGCTGGTGGTACTCGGCGATCTCGCGGGCGCGGCGCTCGCTGTCCACCACGTCGACACGGTCGCCGGCGGTGGGCACGCCGTCGAGGCCGAGCACCTCGACCGGCACCGATGGTCCCGCCGCCTTGGCGTGGCGCCCGCGGTCGTCGATCATCGCCCGCACCCGGCCCCAGGTCGGCCCGCAGACGACGATGTCGCCCACCTTCAAGGTGCCGCGCTGGACCAGCACGGTCGCGACCACGCCACGGCCGCGCTCCAAGCGACCCTCGATGACGACGCCCTGGGCCTCGCGATCGGGGTTGGCCTTGAGCTCGAGAACCTCGGCCTGCAGCTGGACGGCCTCGATGAGGTCGTCGAGCCCGCTCCGCGCGACCGCGCTCACCGGAATGCACTGGATGTCGCCGCCGTAGTCCTCGGGCACCAGCTCGTGATTCAACAGCTCGTTCTTGACCCGCTCGGGCTCGGCGTCGGCCAGGTCGACCTTGTTGATGGCGACGACGATGGGGACCCCCGCCGCCTTGGCGTGGTTGATGGCCTCGACCGTCTGCGGCATGACGCCGTCGTTGGCGGCGACCACCAGCACGACGACGTCCGTCACCTTGGCGCCGCGCGAGCGCATCTCGGTGAAGGCGGCGTGACCCGGCGTGTCGATGAAGGTCACCGGCACCCCGGTGCCGATGTCCACCTGATAGGCGCCGATGTGCTGGGTGATGCCGCCGGCCTCGCCGGCGACCACGTCGGTCTTGCGCAGCGCGTCCAAAAGCGACGTCTTGCCGTGGTCGACATGGCCCATGACGGTGACCACCGGCGGCCGCGGGCGCAGATCCTCCACGCGATCCTCGGGGCCTTCGAGGCCCTCGAGCACGTCGGCCTCGGAGACGCGCTTCGGCGTGTGGCCGAACTCGCCGACGATCACCTCGGCGGTGTCGGCGTCGATCGTCTGGGTCACGCTCGCCATCACGCCCATCTTCATCAGCGCCTTGACCACCTCGGCGCCGCGCACCGCCATCCGGTTGGCGAGCTCGGAGACGGTGATCGTCTCCGGCAGCACCACCTCGCGGATCTGCGGCTCGGAGGTCTGGCTCTGCCGGGCGCGGCGCTCGCGCTCCTGGCGCCGCCGCAGCGCGGCGAGGCTCGGCCCCTTGCGCTCGACGACGTCGCCTTCCTCGGCGTCGAACTGGATCTTGCCGCCGCGCCGGTTGTCGTCGCGGCGCGCCGTCTTCGCCGCGGGCTTGGCCCGTTTGGTCTTGGTGCGCGGGGTCTCTTCCTCCTCGCCGCGCGCCGCCGGCCGGCCGGTGACGGGACGCGCCGGTGCCCGGGTCTCGCGGCCCGGCTGCGGGGCCTCGGCGGGCGTCGCCTCGGCGGCGG
>JBKHCM010000067.1:0-16775 GCA_046541805.1 Alphaproteobacteria bacterium | reverse complement strand
CGGACGAGCGCCGCCAGACGCCGGGCGTTGCGGGCGAGCGCGAGCGGGTTCTTGCGCGCCAGCGGCAGCGCGACGAAGCCGCCGCCGGCGGCTTCGAGCTCGCTCACCAACCGCCCGGGCTCGGCCGCGACGAGGGGGCGCCAGCCGGCTTCGGCGAGGGCGCGGGCCACCTCCACCGTGCCGCGCTCGACGCCGCCCGTGTCCAGCCGCGGCAACACCTGCAGCACCGTCGGCCGCGGCGTCGCGGGGGGTGGCGAGGCGGCGGCGGCGGGGTTGCGTTCCACGCGTGATCGCCTAGCACGTCGCCCACCCGACGCAGAAGCAGGTTCGAGGACCGATGAGCCATCAGCCCACCCCGGCGCCGGCCGTCCATGTCGAGGCCAACGGTCGGCGCATCGCCCATGTCACCCACCCGGGCGGGGCGCCGCACGTGGTGTTCCTACCGGGCTTTCGTTCCGACATGACGGGCGTAAAGGCGCTCGCCGTCGAGAACCATGCCCGCGCCCGTGGCCTCGGCGTCACCCGGCTCGACTACTCCGGCCACGGACGCTCCTCGGGCCGCTTCGAGGAGGGCACCATCGGCGCCTGGAGCGCGGACGCGCTCGCCGTGGTCGATCGGGCGACCAGTGGCCCCCTGCTGCTGGTGGGCTCGTCCATGGGCGGCTGGATCATGCTGCTCGTCGCCCGCGCTCGACCCGATCGCGTCGCCGGTTGCGTCGGCATCGCCGCCGCTCCCGACTTCACCGAGGATCTGATCTGGGCCGTGGCCACGACCGAGCAGCGCGCCGCGCTCTTGGATCGCGGCGTCCACTACGAGCCCTCGGCCTACGACGAGGCGCCGACGCCGATCACCCGCGCGCTGATCGAGGACGGCCGCGACCACCTGGTGCTGCGCACGCCGCTCGCGCTCACCTGCCCCATCCACCTCCTGCACGGTCAGCGCGACCCCGACGTGCCGTGGCAGACCGCGCTCAAGCTGGCCGCCCACGTCGCCAGTGAGGACGTCACCGTCGAGCTGATCAAGGACGGCGAGCACCGGCTCTCGCGCGCGCGCGACATCCGCCGGCTCCTGGCCGCGGTCGACCGGCTGGCGGAGGAGGTCGGGCGTTGAGCTGGCGTCCGCTCTCGCCCGAGGCGGCCCGCCGGCACCCGCGCTACGGCATCGCCGGCTGGCTCTACGTCCTCTTCGCGCTGATCCTGTTCGCGCTCGTCGCCGACGCGGTGGAGTGGGTGCAGTACGGTGAGGGCTCGGACCGGCCGCGCTGGCTCATCGGCATGAGCCTTCTCGTCTACACCGCCATCCTCATCGCCGGCTTCACCAAGTGGCGGCACTTTCCAGAACTGGCGATCGTCGGCATCTGGCTCACCGGCGGGCTCGGCCAGCTCTTCAGCGAGCACACGCAAATCGGCCCCGGGGATGCCGATCCCATCGACCCGCGGCAGGTCGGCCTGTTCGCCTTCGTCGCCTTTTCGCTCCTCCTCAGCTGGGCGCTGTGGACCTCGGAGCGGATCAACGTCACCTACAAGCACCGGGCACGCCTCCGCGAGCGTTGAACGAACGCAACCCGGCCTTGCGGCCCGCGACGGTTTGAAGCAGCATGATAGATACCCATTTCTTCAACGCAGACCATTGCGAGGATCGCTCATGTCGCTCGCCGACACCGTCGGACCCCGGACCCGGCTCACCCGCCGCGGCGTCGTGCTCGCCACCTGGGGGCTCGCCGTCGTCGCGGCGGTCGCGCCGCTGTTCGTGACCGTCGGCCTCTTGGACGTGATCGGCGCGCTGTTCCTGCTCGCCGGCACGATCCGCTTGGCCCATGCCCTGCCCGACGAGCGCGGACCGTCGCGGTTGGCGGGGCTTACCGCGGTGATCCTCGGCGTGACGCTGCTCTTGGCGAGCGGCATCGGCTTTTGGTCGCTGCCGGTCCTGTTCGCGGTCTATCTGGGCGTCGAGGCGGCGCTGCGGCTGGTGCAGGCGGTGCGGCGCGACAACGTGCGGCTTTATTCCGCGGGCGTGCTCGGCGGCCTGATCGCGCTCGGCATCTGGCAGGACGTCTTCTGCGGCGGGTTCGGCCTGTTCGGTCCGCTCGTCGGCGTCGACCTCGCCGCGGTCGCCTGGGCCTTCGCCGAGGCCCCGCACCGCGCCTGAGGCCTCACACGGCGGCGACGCGCTGGTCGATGCGGCCGAAGGGCGAGTGGCCGTGCGCGTCGAGGAACTCGATCTCGACCCGGTCTCCCGGCTCCAAAAAGCGGGTGACCGCCGATCCACCGGCGGCCGTTTCGGCCGCGCGCTTGCGGTCGAGCGAGGCGAAGCCGACCCCGGCGTCACGGTTCTCGACCACGCCGGCGCCGATGACCGAGCCCGCCGCCAGCGGCCGGGTCTTGGCGGCGTAGGCGACGAGATCGGCGTAGTCGAAGCGCATGTCGCGCCCCGGATCGGGCGCTCCGATCTCGATGCCGTTGACCCGGCTGACCAGCCGGCCGTGCAGCTTGCCGTCGCGCCAGGCGTCGCCCAGCTGCTCGGGGGTCACCGCCAGTGGAGACAGCACCGAGCGGGGCTTGGAGAGGACGAAGCCGAAACCGCGGGAGAGCTCGCCCACCATCACGTTCCTGAGCGACAGGTCGTTCAAGAGCACGACGAGACGAATATGGTCGAGCGCCGCGTCGCGATCGACGCCTTGCGGCACGTCGTCGACGATGACGGCGATCTCGCTCTCCAGGTCCCAGCCCCAGCCGACGTCGCCGATTTCGATGGGGGCGGTCGGCGCGATGAACGCGTCGGAGACGCCTTGGTACATCAAGGGCGCCTCGTGAAAGCCCAGGGGCAGCTCCGAGCCCCGGACGATGCGGACCAGATGCTCGTGGGTGAGATAGGCGCTGCCGTCGAGGAACTGATAGCAGCGCGGCAGGGGTGCGAGGACCTTGGTGATGTCGAAGTCCTGCGCCTCGGGCGCCTCGCCGGCGTCCAGCTGCTCGGTCAGGCGCTCGAGGACCGAGGCGGCACGCTCCCAGCGCTCGAGCGCCTGCTGGAGGGTGTCGGCCACCGCCGGGGCGGGGGTGCACCGGGAGAGGTCGTTCGAGACGACGACGAGCCGGCCGTCGCGACCGCGACCGGGCAGCGAGGCGAGCTTCATGGCGGCGCACTCCTTCGACGATCGGCGCCAGTCTCACCCCGCCCGCCTGCCGGTCAAGAGATAGCGGGCGCGAGCTCGAGCTCGCCGCGACGCCACCGCTCGCGAGCGCCGGCGGGGCGGTGGTCGACCCGCCTGCCGCCGCCTCGGAGCCGGTCGAGACGCCAAACGAACGTCTCGCCGGAGGGCTCGTCGACACCGGCGTTGTCGGTGACGGCGAAGGCGTTGCCGGCCATGTCGGCGGTGAAGCCTTCGACCTTGGCCCGGACGACCCCCCTCGCGGGCGGCGCGCTCGGGGATGACGTCCAGCTCCTCGCCCTCGCCCGTGGCGGTGATGCCCTCGAAACCGTAGCGGCTCGCCACCTCGGCCAAAGCGTGGGGTGCGCAGCTCCTCGCGGACCGCACCCGCGGCGTCGACGTGCAGGATGGCGTGGGGCCGCTCGGCGTCGGGGTGGCCCTCGCTCGCCGGGCGGAGCGCGGGCGAGCGAGGCGCGGGCCACGGCCGGGGATCTCCTTCGCGCCGAGAGCCTGCAACGATCGTGTTCCGACGGGTGGTCGAGCAGCGTCCGCGCCGCCCCGACCCTGCGAGCTTCGCCTGGGCAGGCCCGGCGGCGGCCCCTATGTCAACGGGCGACGGGCGCGCCACGCTCGGTTTGCCTTGCGAGACGGAGCCCCCTCTTGATGCGCTGGAGCGAACACCTCTTCGACCCCGACAGCTTGGGCGACGGCCCGCCGCCGCGGGCGTTCGTCGGCTTCGCCCGCTGGCTGCTCAAAGGTGCGGGTCCCGCGGTGGCGTGGCTCGGCGTCGTCTCGCTTCTGATCGGGGTCTCGGAGGCGGTGGCGGCCTGGCTCATCGGCTGGCTCGTCGACGAGGCGGCCGCCGGCCCGGCCGCGTTCTTCGCCCAGCACGGCGTCGCGCTGGCCGCCATCGCGGTCTTCTTCGCGGTCGTGAAGCCGGCGCTGATGATCGTCTCCAGCGCGCTCACCAGTCGCGCGCTGACGCCCGGGCTCTTCCACATGGGGGTCGGCCGGCTGCATCACCACACGCTCGGCCAGAGCGTGGGCTTCTTCGAGGAGGACTTCACCGGCCGGCTCGCGCAAAAGCAGATCCAGACCGCCCAGGCGCTCACCGAAAGTGTCGTCGAAGCCATGAACGCGGTGGGTTTCGCCATCGCCGCGGCGCTCGGCGCGATCGTCGCCCTCGGCGCCATCGACCCGCGGCTCGGGGTCGTGCTCGCGCTCTGGGTCGCCGCCTACGCCGTCTTCGTGCGGATCATGCTGCCGCGCATCCGCCGGCGCGCGCAGCGCCGGGCGGAGGCCCGCGCCGGACTGTCGGGCCAGCTCGTCGACAGCCTGTCGCACATGACGACGGTCAAGCTCTTCGCCCACGCCGGCCGCGAGGAGGCGGCGGCGACCTCGGCGCTCGGCCGTTTTCGCGAGGCCGCCCTCGCCTTCGGCCGCACCGTGCAGACCTTCCGCACCGGGCTCGCGATCCTCGCCGGCGTGTTGCCGGTGCTGCTGATCGGCACGGCGCTCGCGCTCTGGTCGCTGCAGGCCGCGAGCGTCGGCGCCATCGCGACCGCCGGGTTTCTCGCGCTGCGGCTGGGGCAGATGAGCGGCTGGGTCTCGTTCACGGCGATGAGCATCTTCTCGAACATCGGCGTGATCGAGGACGGCATGCGCACCCTCGCCAAGCCCCACGCCGTCGTCGACCCGCCCGCGCCGACGCCGCTGCCGCGCGGCGGCGGTGCGGTCGCCTTCGAGAACGTCGTCTTCCGCTACGGCCGCGAGCGCGGCGGCGGTGGGCTCGACGGCTTCTCGCTCGCCATCGCCCCCGGCGAGAAGGTGGCCCTCGTCGGCCGCTCCGGTGCCGGCAAGTCGACCGCGCTCAAGCTCCTGCCCCGCCTGCACGACGTCGAGGGTGGGCGGATCACCGTCGACGGCGTCGACGTCCGCGACATCGCCCAGGACGAGCTGCGCCGCCGCCTCGCGATGGTCACCCAGGAAACGGCGATGTTCAATCGCTCCGCGCTCGACAACATCCGCTACGGCCGGCCCGAGGCCAGCTTCGAGGACGCGGTGGCGGCGGCGAAGCAGGCGGCGGCCCACGAGTTCGTGACGGGCCTCAAGGACCATCGCGGCCGCGCGGGCTACGCCGCCCATCTGGGCGAGGACGGCGTCAAGCTCTCCGGCGGCCAGCGCCAGCGCATCGCCCTCGCGCGCGCCATCTTGAAGGACGCGCCGGTGCTCGCCCTCGACGAGGCCACCGCGGCGCTCGACAGCGAGACCGAGGCGGCGGTGCAGCGTGCGCTCACCCGGCTGATGGAGGGCCGCACCGTCATCGCCATCGCGCACCGGCTCTCGACCATCGCCCGGATGGACCGGATCGTCGTCATGGACCATGGCCGCATCGTCGAGGAGGGGACCCACGACGCGCTCCTCGCCGCGGGCGGGCTCTACGCCGAGCTCTGGGCGCACCAGTCCGGCGGCTTCATCGGCGTCGACCACGCGGCGGCGTAGGCGGCGCGGCCGGGCTCGAGGGCGCGCGCGATCGTCGCGCCAGCCGCGACCACGTCGCCGCCGTGGCGGCGGCTTGGATCACCAGCAAGACGCGATGGACGCTTATGCACCAGTCTTCGTCCGCGGCGAGCCACCCCGACGACCGCGCGCGCCGCCGGCGTGCGGCGACGACGCCGCGCGGGCCGTTTTCCGCAAACTCGGCGATTCGACGGCGGTTGTGGTGGTGCGTGCTCGTCTTGACCCTGACCGGCTGTCAGACCGTCGGCCCCGGCCTGATCGAGCGCGACCAGGTGAACTACACCTCCGCCCTCTTGGAAGCGGAGAAACAACAGCTGTTGTTGAACATCGTGCGGCTGCGCTACGGCGACATCCCGGCGCTGGTGCGCATCGACCAGATCGTCGCCGGCTACGAGCGCCGCGTCATCGGCAGCATCGGCAGCGCGCTCGAACCCGATCTCCGATTTACCGAAGACTTCGCCATTCGGGGCGAGGGCCAGCTCGCGGACCGGCCGACCTACACGATCAAGCCGCTCCAGGGCGCGGACTACGCGCGCTTTCTGCTGCGCCCGATCCCGCCGCGCGAGCTCGTCGGCCTCTTGGCCGGCGGGGCCCATCTCTACACCGCCTTGGGCCTCGCCGTGGAGCGCATCAACGGGCTGCCGAACGACCAGCTGCTCGCCGGGCCCGAGCCGCCGAGCGGGCGCTTTTGGCGCACGATCGCGCTGTTGCAGGACCTTCGAAACGACGGCCTCGTCCAGATCGACTTCGAGCCCGACGCCGAGGGTGACGGCGAGCGCGTCTATCTTTCCTTCGTCCGCGCCGAGGACGCGCCGCGCGACGAGCGCGCCGCCGCCCTGATCGAGCTCTTGAACGTCGATCCGGACGCCGGGCGCTACGAGGTCGTGCTCGGCGTGGCGCCGCGCCGTAACGACCAGATCGCGCTGTGGACGCGCTCGCTGATCGAGATCCTCTCCGACGTCGCCAACGCCATCGACCGCGCGCCCGACGACCCGCCCCGCCCCCGCCTCGTCGGCCAGCGCCGCGACCCGCCACGGCCGCCTTTGGAGATCAGCGTCGCGGGCGGGCCGCTGCCACCGTCGGACACCTTCGTGCGGGTGCAGTACGAGGACAGCTGGTACTGGATCGAGCAGGATGCGCGCTGGACCAAGCGGGCGTTCTCGATGCTGCTGTTGTTGACGACGATCCTCGAGCGCGACGACGTCGCCACCGGCACGGTGCTGACCATCCCCGCGAACTGACCGCGGCGGGCGCCGGCGCCCGGCTCAGATCGCCGCCGAGCCCTCGAGCCGGATCGGATCGCCGACGCGGATGCGGACGCTCTCGCCGGCGGCGAGCTTGGCGACCGCATTCTGACCGAAGACCGGTTGCCGCAGGAGCGGATGGCGGCGCAGCCGCCGCAGCGCCGCGAGCGGCTGGTCGCCGTGGATCTCGCCGGTCTCCTGATCGATGGTGGTGACGATGCAGCGGGTGCATGAGGAGACGAGCTGGAAGGTGACGCGGTCGGCGACGGTGAGGGTGGCGTGCTGGTCCTCGGCGTTGGCCGGCGCGTCGGCGATGACGAGGTTGGGCCGAAAGCGGTCCATCGGCACCGGCTCGGCGCCGATCTCCACCAGCCGCTCGTCGAGCCAGATCAGCGTCGCCTCGTTGGTGACGAGAACCGGAAAGCCGTCGGCGAAGGCCGTCGACGCGCCGGGGGCGATGCTCGGCTCGCAGGGGCGCACGACGTCGTCAGGGAAATGCGCGAGGCGCACGGGCGCGCCGAGCTGGTGGCTCAAGGCTGCGTTGACCGAACCGGCGTAAACCTCGGCCTCGACCTCGTCGTTCCAGATCCGCACCGGCTCGCGCGCCCCGCTGCCCGGTGCCGGCGCGTCGAACCGCTCACCCTCGACGTTCAGCCCGAGCGTGCCGGCCTGGGTGATCCAGGCGTGGACCCGTGCCAGCTTGGGCTGCTCGCGCTGGGTCAGCACGCGACCGGTCGGCCCCACCACCGCCCAGCGCCGGTCGAAGCGAAAGCCGAGCGCGGTCACCTCGGTCTCGGCGAGCGGCACGGCCGCACCACCCTTCAGCGGGTAGACGTAGAGGCCGCTGACGGTGGCGGTCGCCGACATTGCCCCCTCAGGCCGTGAGCCGGCCGACGCGTCCGAGGGCCGCCGGCTCGGCGATGGCGAACTGCTCGAGCGCCGGCTGGATGATCCGCGCCACCTCGTCGCGACCGAGCCGGTCCATCAGGGCGCAGGGCGGGTTCTTGAGCTTCAAGGCCTCGCGCGCACCGAGATCGATGACGTCCGGATCGGCGACGTTCTCGTCCAGCTCCTGCAGCGTCGGCAGGAACATGCCGCGGCGCAGCCGGTCGGCGATCTTGGCGAAGCGCTCGGGCTCGATCTCGCCGGCCTCGCCGATCTGCCAGTCCTCGCCGGCCTCGCCGACCCGCTTCATCGCCACGGCGGGCGCGTAGAAGTCGCCCAAGGGGCCGAGGTTTTGAATGGCGTGCAGGTTCACCCGCGGCTTGATCAGGTTCATCACCACAAAAGGGCCGCCGGCGGCGCCCAGGACCTCCTGCGCCACCTGGTCGATCTCGGCGGTGGTGCCGAGGCCGTCGTCGAGGGCGCGCGCGGCCTCGTTGGTGTAGGGGCAGAAGAAGCGGTTGATGGCGAAGCCGTACTGATCGAGGCAGGGCAACGGCGTCTTGCCGGTCTGGCGGCAGAACGCCATCGCCGCGTCGAAGGTGGCGGGGCTCGTCTGCTCGCCGCGGACGACCTCGACGATCGGGTTGACCTGCGCCGGGCTGAAATAGTGCAGGCCCAAAAAACGCTCGGGGTGGGTGATGTGCGCGGCCAGCTCGCTGACCTTCAAACAGCTGGTGTTGGTGGCGACGACGCAGTCGGGACGGACAATGCCGCCGAGCTCGCCGAACAGCTCGGCCTTGAGGTCGAAGTCCTCGAAGACGGCCTCGATCACCAGCTCGCGGTCGGCCAGCTCGGCGAGACCCGACGCGGCGGTGATGCGCGCGGTCGCCGCGGCGGCGGCATCGGCGCTCATGCGGCCCTTCTCGACGGCGCGCTTCCAAAAGCTCTCCGCGGCGCCCTTCGCCTTGGCGACGACCTCGGCCGACTGGTCGACCAGCGTCACCGCGCAGCCCTGGGCGGCGCTGGCGATGGCGATGCCCGATCCCATGGTGCCGGCACCGACGATCCCGATCTTGGTCATGGCCACGCGCGTCCTCCCCGTTACTGCCCGCCGCCGGTTCGTACCGGCGGCCCGATGGCTGTCAAGTTGCGCCCGGGCGCGTCGGCTTGATGTGACCACGGTTGTTCAAAAGACGCCATGATCGACCTCTGCACCTGTCCACGGCCCGAAGGCCGCACGGTCGCCATCGCGCACGCGAAGCTGAGCCTGCCCTATCGGAGGCTTCCCATCAACATCGCCCCGGACGAGCCGTTCAGCCCCGACGGCGTCGCGGTCGTGAACCGACCCGAGCGCGAAGCTCGCCGACCGCGAGCCCTGGATCGCCGAGCGCGTCGTAACGGGGGACTTCAAGCACGCGGCGAGACCTGCGAGCGCCTGCGCGAGGCCGCGGCGGAGGCCGAGGTTACGCCAGTGGGCGTCGTCCGCGGCGGCCGGCGAGTTTTCGGTACCCGTGCATCGTCTCCCGCTGCTCGCGGGCGACGCGCAAGTCGTCGCGGTAGAGGCAGACGACCTCTTCTCGGCCGTGGCGGCTACGCCTTCGCCGACGACCGGCGCATGCGCCGGCGCCCCAGAGGCTCATCGTCGCCACGGCGGTGCCGACGATGCTGCTGGTGTGAGCAGTTGGCGCGTCGCCGCGCCGACGACGGGAAAGGGCCGACGCGCGGCCGGCCCTTTCGCCATCAGCGCTTCGCTGCCGCGTGGCGGGTGCGCCGCGGCCGGCGAGCGTCGGGCCGCCGCGGACGTCCGCCGCCGCCGTGCCAAGCCATAGACCGCGGCGAGACCGCCGAGCATCAGCGGCAACGCCGCTGGCAGCGGCCCGACCTGCGCCTGCAGGGATACCGTGTTGGATGCCCCCTCGGCCGTGTCAAAGGTGTCGACGTCCGCACGATCGCCCAAAAAGCCGGAATAAACGAAGGCGAATTCTTCTCCACCGACTTCAAACGTCTCGGTTGCACCAACATGGTGGTCATGACAATGTCGTCACAACACCCGGAGCCGGTGTTCGGGGTTTCATCGTGCGCGAATTCAAAGAGCGACGTCACAGCGAACGCCTTTGGCGAGCCGTTGGAAGCCGTACCCTCGATATCGACTTGCAGCGTCGCCGCTTCCAACGAACTAAGTATGATCGGATCATTGTTGGGCGTGAACGTGCCGAGCGTGAACGTTTCGCCAAGTGGGATCGGGCCTGTTGGCGCCTCGCTCGCAAAAACATAAGAACTCCGGTTTCCGGGGCGCAAAGCGCCCCAGGAGATGGTGGCGGTTCCGACACCGAAGGCCTCGCCACCGTTCTCAAGTGCCGCGGACGTCCCGCTACAAT
Source organism: Alphaproteobacteria bacterium (assembly GCA_046541805.1). GTDB lineage: Bacteria > Pseudomonadota > Alphaproteobacteria > Geminicoccales > Geminicoccaceae > JAAAPF01. The sequence goes on along the minus strand of JBKHCM010000067.1, from coordinate 6,599 downwards.
CCACGTTGTCGATGGTGACTTCGACCGCCGCTTCGGTCGGCTGCGCCACGGCGAGAACGGCGGCGAGCGCGCCGCCCCCGACCGCGAGATTGAACCGTCTGATAAACCCCTCCACGACAACTTAAATATCGTTGGAGTTATGACAAATTTGTAAACATCTTTCAAGATCTGTTTTTGAGAGAGCGGGCGCTCCCGCAAAGGCTCAGCCTTTGCAAAACCAGCAGGAGCATGATCGAAAGCGCCTCGCGGCCCGTTCGCGTCTCGGCCCGCGGCAGACGTCGAGGCCGCGACTCCCGGCATCGCGGCGCGTTACATCTCCTCCACCTCGCCGGGCGGCTCCGTGGTCCTCGCCGGCGCGCCTCGACGTCTCGCGATTTCGCCGCGTCGATCCGCCGCCGCTGCACGCCCCATGCGAAGCGCTGCGCGGACATGCGTCCGGCGCAGCGGCGACAGGGGCGGAGCCGGCGCTCTTTTCGGCCGGCCTCAGCGCGCGCACCGTGGGGTTTCGTCGCCGGGCGTGCTCGGCGGCGCGAACGCGGTCGGCACCGTCTTGGGCGGCCTTCACGGCCGGGTGGCCCTGGCGTCGCATCGAGCGGCGGTTCACCAGCGGCCGCTTCGCCCGAGGGCGTTGACCGATGCCACACAAGCGCCAAGCCGGCGGCCTCGGCCAATAAGGCGATCCGGAGTTCGCCGCCTATCCCAGGCGCTCCTTCGCCGCCTCCATCGGCTACTCCAAGGCGATGCTGGCGAGGCCGGTGGCCGGGATCGCGCAGACCGCCTCGGACTTCAACAACCGCCATCGCCACTTTGCGGTAGTGAAGCGGGGCGTGCTCGCCGCCGGCGGCCAGCCGCTGGCCGTTCCCATGATCTCCTCGGGCGAGAGCCTCGCCGCGCCGACGACGCCCAAGAGGTCCGCCGGGACCGCGGCTGCGACTGCGCCGTTCTGCGCCCGCCCGCGACACGGACCCTGGACGGCGCTTGATCCGGTTCCCACTTTCGTCCGTACTGCGGGCGTACAAACGGGGGATGGATGCGACGATGCTCTCGCGGCGACGTTTCGCGCTCACCGGCACCGCTGCCGGCGGGGCGCTCGTAATGGCCCGGCCCGCGCTCGCCGACCGTGCCGACGGCCGTCTCGTCTTCGACGTCTACCGCGAAGGCGACCGTATCGGCACGCACGAGCTCCGCCTGCGCCAGGAGGGCGACCGCATCGAGGCCGACATCACGATCGACCTCGCGGTCAAGTTCACCGTCGTCACCGCCTATCGCTATCGGCACCGCAACCGCGAGGTGTACGAGGGTGAGCAGCTCGTCTCGATGTCGAGTCGCACCAACAACAACGGCGAGAAGTTGAGCGTCGACGTCCGGCGTGAGGGCGACGAGCTGGTCGTCGACGGCAAGGCCGGCCGGCAGCGCGTCGCCGGCGATCTGATCCCGACGACCTACTGGCAGCCGCGCTCGGTCGAGCGCAACCGCTGGATCGACAGCCAAAACGGCCGCGTCGTCGAGAGCGAGGTGACCCACGTCGGCACCGAACGCATCCGCTACGAGGGCGGCGAGGCGCGGGCCGACCGCTACCGCCTTTCGGGCGATCTCGACTGCGAGCTCTGGTACGGTGACGAGGGCTGGGCCAAGCTCACCTTCGAGGTGCAGGGTAGCCGCATCTCCTACCGGCGCCGTGCCGAGAGCGACGTCGCCTCCCTCGAGCCAGCCGTGCGGTCGTGACGGCGGCGCTCCGGCTCGTTCTCGGCGATCAGCTCAACCGCACCATCTCCAGCCTCGCCGACCTCGATCCGGCCCGCGACGTCGTGGTGCTGTGCGAGGTCGCCGACGAGGCCACCTACGTCCGCCACCACAAGAAGAAGATCGGCTTTCTGTTCGCGGCGATGCGGCACTTCGCGGCCGAGCTCGAGGCCGCGGGCGTCGCCGTCGACTACGTCCGCCTCGACGATCCCGCCAACCGCGGCGACTTCACGGCCGAGCTCGCCCGCGCGGTCGAGCGCCACGCGCCCGAGCGCGTCGTCGTCACCGAGCCCGGCGAGTACCGCGTCCGGCGGCTGATGGACGGCTGGCAAGAGGCGCTCGGCCGCCCCGTCGAGATCCGCGAGGACGACCGATTCTTCTGCTCCATCGACGGCTTCAACCGCTGGGCTGCGGGCCGCAAGCAGCTCCGCATGGAGTTCTTCTACCGCGAGATGCGCAAGGCCACGGGGCTCTTGATGACGCCCGAGGGCGAGCCCGTGGGCGGGCGGTGGAACTACGATCAGGAGAACCGCAAGCCGCCGGCGGCCGGGCTCGCCTTTCCGGGTCCCTTTCGGGTCGAGCCGGACGCCCTTACCCGCGAGGTGCTGGACCTCGTCGGCGCGCGCTTCACCGATCACTTCGGCGATCTCGAACCCTTCGGCTTCGCCGTCACCCGCGACGATGCCCGCGCCGCCCTGGACCGCTTCGTCGAGCGCGGGCTCGTGTCCTTCGGCGACTACCAAGACGCCATGGTCGACGGCGAGGACTGGCTCTTCCACTCGGTGCTCTCGCCTTATCTCAACTGCGGCCTGCTGCTGCCGCGCGAGGTCTGCGCGGCGGCCGAGGCGGCCTGGCGCGACGGCCGCGCGCCCTTGAACGCGGTCGAGGGCTTCATCCGCCAGATCCTCGGCTGGCGCGAGTTCATCCGCGGCGTCTACTGGCGCCACATGCCGGACTACGCCGAGCGCAACGCGCTCGACGCGCACCGCCCGCTGCCGGATTTCTACTGGACGGGGGCCACCGAGATGAACTGCCTCGCCAAGGTCGTCGACCAGACCAAGCGCGAGGCGTACGCGCACCACATCCAGCGCTTGATGGTGACCGGCAATTTCGCGCTGCTCTTGGGCGTCGAGCCGGCCGAGGTCAACGAATGGTACCTCGTCGTGTACGCCGACGCCTACGAGTGGGTGGAGCTGCCCAACGTCACCGGCATGGCGCTCTTCGCCGACGGCGGCCTCTTCGCGAGCAAGCCCTACGCCGCCAGCGGCGCCTATATCGACCGCATGTCCGATTTCTGCCAATCCTGCCGCTACGACGTGAAGACGAAGAACGGCCCGGACGCCTGCCCCTTCAACTACCTGTATTGGAACTTCGTGCTGGAGAACCGCGAACACCTGAAAGCCAACCCGCGCCTGCAGCCGGTGCTGCGCACGCTCGCGCGGATGACGCCCGAGAAGATCGAGGCCGTGCGGGCCGACAGCCGCCGCTTTTTGGCAAGCCTCTACGGCGAGGGCTCGCGCCATGCCGCGTGAGGTCGTCTGGGTCACCGGAGCGTCGGCCGGCATCGGCAAGGCCATCGTCGAGGCCTATGTTCGCGACGGCGCGGTGGTCGCCGCCACCGCCCGGCCGAGCGAGCGACTGGAGGCGCTGGCACGGGACCACGAGGCCGTCCTCGCCTTCCCCGCCGACATCACCGAGGCCGCGGCCATCAAGGCCAGCGTCGCCGCCATCGAGGAGCGTCTGGGGCCGATCGACCGCGCGATCCTCAACGCCGGCACGCACCATCCGGTGAAGGCTCAAGACTTCAAGGCGGATGATCTGCGCGCGCTCATGGAGACCAACCTCATGGGCACGGCCAACTGCCTCGAGGCGCTCCTGCCGGTGATGATGGGCCGCAAGCGGGGCCAGATCGCGGTGGTCTCCTCGATCGCCGGCTACACCGGCCTGCCGACCTCGGCCTATTACGGCAGCTCGAAGGCGGCGCTCTTCAACCTCTGCGAGTCGCTCAAATTCGACACCGACCGCACCGGCGTCGACCTGCGGGTGATCGCGCCGGGCTTCGTGCGCACGCCGTTGACGGACAAGAACGAGTTCTCGATGCCCTTCCTCATGGAGCCCGAGGACGCCGCCAAGCGCGTCGTCAAAGGGCTCAAGGGCCGCCAGTTCGAGGTCACCTTCCCGCGCCGCTTCGCCTACCAGCTCAAGCTGCTGCGCTGCCTGCCCTACCGGCTCTACTTCCCCCTCGTCGCCCGGAGCACGAAGACCTGATGAGCGAAGCGCTCGACCGCTACGTCGCCGCGATGGAGGCGACGCAGACGACCAGCATCGACGACATCATGGCCGTCTTCGCCGAGGACGCGCGCTTTCGCGACCCCTTCAGCGACGTCCGCGGCAAGGCGAAGATCCGCCGCGTCTTCGAGAAAACCCACGAGGACCTCGACGACATCCGCATCACCGTCACCGACCGGGCGAGCGGCACCGACGCCCACTACATCCGCTGGATCTTCAAGGCGGTGCCCAAGGGCTTTCTGCGCCGGCAGGGCGAGTTCGTCATCGAGGGGATGACCGAGGTGCACATCAACGAGAACGGCCTGGTCACCGCCCATCTCGACTACTGGGATCCGACCCCCCACGTCTGGCAGCGCATCCCGCTCATGGGCACGGCGCTGGGCGCGCTGCGCCGCCAGGTGGGGGTGCGCTGAGGCGCCCGCCGCCCGGCCGGCGCCGGCGGCGGTGGGCGCGCCGCGGCGGCTACGGGGTGGCGAGCAGGCGGGCGACGGGGCTGTAGTCGTCGGTCAGCACCGGCACGTCGCCGGCGAGCGCCACCGTCGTCCAGCGCCGGTCGTAGGGCGGCGCGCCTTCCACCGCGCTCAGCCCGAGCGGGCGGTCGCTCGCGACGACGACGTGGTTGACCCGCCCCTCGGCGTCGCCGTCGCCGCGCTCGCGCCAGACCGTTACGTCGCGAAAGACCGTTTCGAGCGTGCGCGCCACCGCGTGGGCGAAGCGCGGCGCCGCCGGTCTGTCGATGACGTTCACCAGATAGAGCCCCTCCGCCACCAGCCGCGAGCGCACGAGCTCGGCGAACTCGCGCGTGACCAGATGCGGCGGCACGGTGACGTCCTGAAAGGCGTCGCCGACGATCACCTCGAAGGGCGCGCTCGACGGCCCGCCGGCGAGCGCCCGCCGCGCGTCGGCGTGGCGGATCGTCAAGCCGTCTCGCCGTTCGAGCCACAGCCGCCGCTCGGCGGTGGCGGTGACCAGCGGGTCGATCTCCGCGACCACCGCCGCACCGCCGGCCGCGAGCCAAGCGCGCGGCAGCGTGTAGGCGCCGCCGCCGATGAAGAAGCTGCGCGCCGGCACGCCGTCGAAGCGGTGGCGGGCGAGCGCGTCGGCGAGCTCGAGATAGCCCATGGCGAAGCGCGCCGGCGCGTCGCGCAGGTTGATGCCGTGGGTGAGGTGGTCGAGCACGAGAACGCGGCCCGGCCCTGCGTCGGCGGTGGCGACCGCCTGCACCCGCACGCAGGAGTAGGCGCTCTCGGCGTCGCAGGGCGAGCGCCAGGCATCGACCGTGCGCCCGGCGCCGTAGACCGTCCCCGCCGCCGCCAGGGCCAGCGGCGCGATCCGCCAGGCCCGCCGCCCGGCGCCGAGGACGGTCAGCGCCGCCACGGCGTAGAGGGCGGCGATCAGCACCACGCTGCGGATCGAGCCGAGATAGCCGATGAGGACGAAGCCGGCGAGCAGCGTGCCGACGATGCTGCCGGCGCTGCCGGCGGCGAAGATGCGGCCCAACAGCCGGCCGGTCCCGGCGGCGTCGGTCTGCGCGAGGGCGAGACGCGTCGCCAACGGCGAGACCAGGCCGGCAAAGACGCTGGGCACGAACAGGATGACGCCGGCGACGACGAGGACCTCCGCCGCCGCCGACCATTCGCCGGCGGCGATGACGCCGGCGACGCGCCGCAGCAGCACCGGCGTCAACAGGGTGAAGAGCGCAGCGGCGCCGAGCGCCGCCGCCAGCCGGTCGCGGCCGCGGGCGAGCGGGCCGTCGGCGAGCCGCCCGCCCATCAAGGCGCCCAGCGAGAGCCCGGCGAGGACCACCGCGATGATCGCGGTCCAGGTGTAGAGCGAGGTGCCGAGATAGGGCGCCACCAACCGCCCCGCCACGATCTCGAGCATGAGCGCCGCCGCCGACGCGACCGCGACGAGCCCGATCAGGACGGCCGGTGACGGCAGGGCGTCGCGCGGCGCGCGGGCGGCGTCAGGGCTCGTCATCACCGGACCTCCTCGGACGTGGCCCGGATGTCTCACCCGCATTGCCGCGCCGACGCAACCACCGCTCACCGGCTTGATCGCGGCCGGAGCGGACTCGATCCGGGGCGTCGGTGGAAACGTTGCACTCGAGCGTTGACGAGTAGTCTTTCGGCTAACCCACCGTTGGAAGCGGTGTACGCCAGCTCCGACGCGGCGCCATCGGCACGGCGACGCGTCGTCTTCGCGCCGTTCGACCGGCGCGGCCGCCTGCTGCGGCGGCGGGCCGGCGGGGGCGGCTGCCGCCGAAGGAAACGGCGGTGTTGATCGCAAGGCTCGATGCGGGGCGAGTCGGTCTCGCGCGAGCCGGCCCGGCCCGAGCGGGCCGACGCGTCGGCGGTCGCGACCGCGCCCGCGGCGACCGCGGTCGCCTCCCGCACGTCGTCGGCGACCTCGAACACGCCCGCGTGGGCGCGCTGGAGGTCGCGGTTGTACGCCCGCGGCAGTCCCTTGAGGAGGCTCAGCGTGCCGGTCGCCTCGCCGATGGCGTCGCCGGCGACGCCGCGAGCGAGTTCCAGCGTGTCGGGGTTCTTTTTCTGGGGCATGATGCT
>JBKHCM010000178.1:0-4032 GCA_046541805.1 Alphaproteobacteria bacterium | reverse complement strand
GACGGGCGGGGGGGGGGCCGTGGGCCGACGCGACGCGGCGCCGGTGAGCGGCGACGGCGCGCCCGCTCGGCCCGGGCTAAGCGGATCTGCCTGGCTGGCGCGGTCGGCGGTGACGGGGTGGGTGCGGGGTCGCGCGTTCGGCGTTTGCGGCAGCAAAGCGAGGCTGCGGGTCCGGCAGCGGCCGCCGGAGGCGCCCACCGGCCGGCGCGTCGCCCGCCGCATCGACCGACCACCCTCGGCAACGCGCTCGACGCCGTCCACGCCCGCCGCGACGCCCCCGCGGCCGCCGACGACGAGGGCGGCGCCCGACGGCGGGGCGGGGCCGCCGACCGCTCAGACCGGGGCGGGCGCGTTGCGCATGCGGTTGATGCGGTCGCCGTGCACGATGTAGTGCACGCGCTCGGCGATGTTGGTGGTGTGGTCGCCGATCCGCTCCAGGTTCTTGGCGATGAAGAGGAGATCGATGCCGGCGGAGGTGGCGCGCGGGTCGGCCTGGAGCTCGTCCAAGAGCTCGCGGAAGACGCTGTCGTAGATGTCGTCGACCTCGCTGTCGCGGTGCCACACGCGCATCGCCTGACGGGTGTCGCGCCGGCGGTAGGCGGCGAGCACGTCGGCCAGCATCTCCTCGAGGCACGCGCCCATGCGCTCGAGCGAGGCGGTGGCCCGCGGCGGCGCCTCTGCCGTCAGCCGCTTGGCCCGCTTGGCGATGCTCGCGGCGTAGTCGCCGATGCGTTCGAGGTCGTTGGAGATCTTGAGCGACATGGCGATCAGCCGGAGATCCTCCGCCATCGGCTGGCGCCGCGCGAACAGGCGCAGCGCGTGCTGATCGACGGCCTCCTCGAGCTCGTCCAGCCGCAAGTCGTTGTCGATGACCCGGGCGGCGGCCGCGGCGTCGCGCCCGTTCAGGGCGGTGATCGCGTCCGCGAGCGCGGTCTCGGCCAGGGCGCCCATCTCGAGGATGGTCTCGATCAGCCGGCCGAGGTCGGCGTCGTAGGACGTCACGATGTGGGCGCGCGCCATGACGAGCCTCCTGGTGATTTCGCCTCCCGATGCGCCGCAACGCGCGGCGGCCGAGCACTATGCGCCACGCCGCCGGCGCCGTCATCCGAAATCGACGCAGGGTGCGTCAGCGGGTGCGCGCGGCCGGGCCCGAGGCCGCCTCGCCCCGGGGCGGCGGCCGCCGGCTCAGGGGCGGCCCCGGCGCTCGGCCAGCTCGGCGCGCATCTCGGTGTCGGCGACGAGGGCGTAGAGCAGGCGCACGGCGACCTCGTCCTGGTCGGCCAACCCCTCGAAGCGGTGTTCGAAATAGCTCGTGGTCCCGACCGCGCCGGCGGGCACCACGGCGACGTCGCTGCGGGCGTCGCGGGGCCCTTCGGGGCTGTCCAAGACGACGGTATAGGGCACGCGCACTTCGCCCGCGGGCTTGCCCTCGCCCAGCCGAACGGCGATCACGCTGCCGACCAGGAGGTCCTCGCCGTCGACCGCGCAGGCGGAATCGACGACGTCGAGCCGCGTCGCCACGCGCTCGCTGGCCCCGGGATAGGGGAGCGCCAAGCGGTCGAGCTCGGCGACCGCCTCGACGCTGGGACACCAGCGCACGCGCTCCTCGCGGGTCCCGCCGCAGGCGGCGAGCGTCGCCAGGAGCGCGACCGCGGCCACGCGGCCGGTGCGCATCAAAGGCTGTTGTGCGTGCCGTCGCAGATCGGTGCGCTCGCCGAGTGCTTGCAGCCGCAAAAGAAGACCTTGCCGTCGGCGTCGGGGGTGTAGCGCCGGGGCGCGAGGCCCGTGCCCTTGTGGCTGCCGTCGCAGAAGGGTTGGTTCGCGCTGCGGCCGCAGGCGCACCACATATAGGTCTTGCCGCCGGTCACCTCGACGGCGAACGGCGACTTCTGGGCGATCTGGGGGTCCGACATCCGCTGCTCCACATGGCTCACGGGGTTGGACCTATCGGCAACGGCACCGCGCTTCAAGAGGCACCATCGAAACCGGTTGTCGTCGCGGCACGCCGCATTACGCTGGCCGCATGAAGGACGTGGGAGCTTCGAACCCGGCCGCCGGCGAGCTCGGCGCGAGCGCCGACCTCAGTCGTCGGCCGATCGCGGCGGTCGATCTCGGCACCAACAACTGTCGACTGCTGGTGGCGCGCGCCGACGGCGACGGCTTCACCGTCGTCGACAGCTTCTCGCGCATCGTGCGGCTCGGCGAGGGCCTGGAGCGCACCGGCAAGCTCGACGAGGTCGCGATCCAGCGCACCATCCATGCCCTGCGCATCTGTGCGCGGATCATGGCGCGCCATCGGGTGGCCGAGGCCCGCTGCGTCGCCACCGAAGCCTGCCGCCGCGCGGTGAACGGCGAGAGCTTCGTCGCCCGCGCCCGCCTCGCCAGCGGGCTCGCGCTCGAGATCCTCGACCAGGAGGAGGAGGCGCGGCTCGGCCTCCTGGGGTGCTTCACCCTCGCCGATCGCCGCTTCGAGCAGTTCTTGATGATGGACGTCGGCGGCGGCAGCACCGAGATCGCGTGGTTTCGCCCCGGCCTCGCCCATACCGAGATCGTCAATCTCTCCGTGCCGGTGGGCGTCGTCACCCTCGCCGAGCGCTTCGGCAGCGACCCCGACGATGCCGGTTACCGGGCGATGCAGGAGACGCTCTGGCGCGCGCTCGACGCCCACCCGGCGGTCGGCCGCATCGACGCCGAGCTCGCCGGCGCGCCGCGGCTGCAGGCGATCGGCACCTCCGGCACCGTGACCACGCTCGCCGCCCTCTACCTGCACCTCGCCCGCTACGACCGGCGCCAGGTCGACGGGCTGTGGCTGCCGCCGGCGGCGCTCGAGCAGGTGGCCGGCGAGCTGCGCCTTCGCGACACCGCGGCGCGCGCCCGCGAGCCCTGCATCGGTGCCGGCCGGGCCGATCTGGTCGTCGCCGGCGCGGCGATCGTGCAGGCGCTCTACGCGCGCTTTCCCTTCACCGCCCTCAGGGTCGCCGATCGGGGGTTGCGCGAGGGCATTCTCGCCGGTCTGATGGGCGAGCGTCTGGAAACCGCCCTGACGCGCCAGCTCGGCCCACCTTCCGGAGCGAGCGTCGCATGAGCCGCGCCCGTCAAGCCAAGCAACGCGTGCGCACCGCGCGCGGTCGGCCGGTCGGCTCGACCCGGTGGCTCGAGCGACAGTTGAACGACCCCTACGTGCACCGGGCGCGCGACGAGGGCTACCGCGCCCGTTCCGCCTACAAGCTCTTGGAGATCGACGCCAAGCACCGGCTCTTGAAGCCCGGCCGCAAGGTCTGCGACCTGGGCGCGGCCCCCGGCAGCTGGGCGCAGGTCTGCGCCCGCAAGGGCCTCAAGGTCGTGGGCCTCGATATCGAGCCGGTGCAGCCCTTGGCGGGCTGCACCTTCCTCGAGGGCGACTTCCGCGACGACGCCGTGCGCAACCGGCTGCGCGCGGTGCTCGACGGTTGGGCGGACGTGGTCTTGAGCGACATGGCCGCGGCGGCCACCGGCCAGCGCCTGGTCGACCGCCTGCGCGCCGAGGAGCTGGCCGAGCTGGTGCTCGCGTTCGCCGACGCGGTGCTGGCCGAGGACGGCGACGTCTTGATCAAGCTGGTCAAGGGCGCCGAGCCGGCGGCCCGCGCCGCCGCGCTGCCGCGCTTTCGCAACGTCCAGTTCGTCCGCCCGCCCGCGACCCGCAAGGACAGCTCGGAGGTGTTCCTGCTCGGCCGCGGCCACCGCACCAAGGCCGAGGCGCCGGCGCGGGCCTAGCGGCGGCGGGGGGTCGTCAACGCCGCCTCGATCCTCCATCTACGGGGCATGCGGGCGAACGGGAGAGTGGCGGCGGTGCGACGGCGGCGGCTGACCGCCGAGGAGGCGGAACTCTGGCGACGCGTGGCGCTGACGGCGACGCCCCTCGACGCCGAGCGGGCGCGCCGCCTCGCGTCCGAGCTGCCCGACACGCCCGCGGCGGCCGGCGCGGGCGCGGTTGGCCCACCGGACGCCGCCGCGCGGCGAGGCCGAGGCTGACGATCCAGGCCAGCGCGCAGA
>JBKHCM010000177.1:0-4053 GCA_046541805.1 Alphaproteobacteria bacterium | reverse complement strand
CCTGTTCGTGAACTTTTTCCAGCCCTCGTTCCGGCTGGTGGAGAAGCGGCGCGAGGGAGGTCTCGTCCGCAAGCGTTACGATAAGCCGGCGACGCCGCACCAGCGTCTGATCGCGGATCCGCGCACACCTGAGGCAGTGAAGGCGGCGGTGGCGGCGCGCCACGGCGAGCTCGATCCGGTGCGTCTGCTGGCCGAGATCCGCGCCGCCCAGCAAGCGCTGGTCGAGGTGGCGGACCGGGCGCCGACGGCGGCGCCGGGCGAGGTGCCGCTGACGACGTTTCTCGAGGGACTGCGGGTGGCGTGGCGCGAGGGCGAGGTGCGGCCGACGGCGCAGCCGAAGCCGTCGAAGCCACGCTATCGTACCGTGCCGGATCCGCTCGCGGCGGCGACCCCCGAGCTGAAGGCGTGGTTCGACGAGGCGCCGGGGATCACCGGTGCCGCCCTGCTGGAGCGGCTCCAGCAGCGGCACGCGGGTGCCTATCCGGACCATCTGATCCGCACGGTGCAACGGCGGGTGAAGGTTTGGCGCCAGGAGCGGGCGCGGGCGCTGGTGCTCGATCTGGCTGCCGCCACCGGAGCGAGCGGTGAGCTCGGCGACGCGGCGCTCGCGGAGCCGAGGGCAGAGCCCCACGTCGCCGAGCCCACCGCGCCGACGCCGGAAAACGTGTCACCGGCCATGACGAGCGAGACCAGCCGGGCCTCCGTCGAACCGCGAACGGGCGGCACCACCGATGACGCCACTCGGCAACGTTTCTGATGAGGTAACCGGACCGAGCGTCAGCAACATTCCGCGATGAGGCAACACGGCGGCCACGGTGGTTGTCGCTGAACACCCGGTTCACGGGCGATGGCCGAGACCGACAGTCCCTGCCGCTTCAAGTCGTGGATCACGACGATCTCCCCAAGTCTCAACACCGGCCGCGCCTCTCCCTCGGTTCAGGGAGATTGGCCGGGGCCTCACGGCCGCCGTCGATGCCGGTGGGGCATGCCCCACCGGCATCGCGCTCCAGCTCTCACACTGGGGAATTTTCAGACGGCACTTCTGGGGAGGATACGATCGGCACTGACAGAGCTGGCAGGAACGCCGCGAAATCGGCTGTTGGCTGGTCCGCGTCTCCGCGCCGGAACGACCCTCGGTCCAGTCATGCGATCGGCCGAACGCTCGATCGACGTGTCGCTCGCGACGACCGTGGCGCGCCTCGTGGGCGCGATCGAGTGGCGACCGTCGATGCCGTCGATCCTCCACGGCGCGCATCTGTGGCAAAGCACCGAGCCGCTTTCGTCGACGTGCGCGCGCCTCGTCGGCGCGGCCGGGCGTGACAGCCGTTGCCTCGGCCGTGTGGTCGTGCGCTGACGCGCGGCCGCGCGAGGCTACGGTGGGAGTGCGTACGCGGTGACGACATCGTGCAGCGTGGACGGCCGACGCGCGAGTCGGCGGGCTCATGTCCCCGCGGACGGGATCATTCCCGCGACCGACCGGGGGAGGTTCAACAGCGTCGGCCGAACGAGCGCGGCCCGACGGCTCGCCGAACCGGGCCCCGGCGGCATCTCAGCGACTGGCCAAGGAGGTTCTTGTGACCGCATCCCATCAGCACGAAGCCGGCGGCACGCCCGGCGCGACCGCCGCCAACGACGACGCCACGGCGGATCCGGACATCCGGCCATTCCCCGCGCTGATCTCGTTGGCGACCCTCTTGGCGCGCCGCGAGGCGCAACGCATCCTCGCTGCCGCGAACGACGACCGGCCGTCGCGGTGAGTTGTGCTTCGGGCACGTCAGGTAAAAGGAGCGCACGCATGCGCGTCGCCATCTACGCTCGCTACTCCCACAAGGAGCAGAACCCGCTCTCCGTACGCGACCAGGTCGACTGCTGCGTCGACTTCGCCGCGCGCCAGTCCGGTTGGACGGTCGTGCAAACCTTCGCCGACGCTGCGCAAACGGGTCGTGACGACCTCACCCGCGACAGCTGGCAGAAGCTGCAGCGAGCGGCCCAAGCCGGCGAGTTCGACGTCGTGCTGGCTTACGACGTCTCGCGCCTGTCGCGCCGGACCTCCGTTCTGACCCGGTTCGAGGAGGACATGAGCTTCCGCGGCGTCGAGGTGTTCACCACCAAGACCGGACGGCTCACCCCGATCATGATCACCGCGCTCGGGATCGCGGCGCAGGTCCAGGCCGAGAGCGCGGGTGAGGACACGCGGCGCGGACAAGCCGCCCGCTGGCGCGACGGCAAGTGGACCGGACGGGCACCCTACGGCTACCGGGTGGTGCCGGCCCCCGACGGCCAGGGCAAGACGCTGGAGATCGTCGAGGACGAGGCCGCCGTCGTCGTCCGCATCCACGAGCTCTTCGCCGCCGGCAGCGCACCCGAAGCCATCTCCGATGCGCTCAACCGTGAGGGCGTGCCGGGACCGGGTGGCCGGGTCTGGGCCAACACCACGATTCGCGGTCAGCGCAAGCGGGCCACCGGTATTCTTCGCAACCCCGCCTATCGCGGCTCGGCGACCTTCAACCGCTGTCGGTTCGCGAAGCACCCGCGCACCGACAAGCGGGCGGCCAAACCCCACGACCCGTCGACCTGGCAGCGCACGCACGTGCCCGCCTGGCAGATCGTGCCGGAGGAGCTGGCGGCGCGGGTCGACGCCCGTTTCGAGGCCATCCGGCGGCGAATGGCCGACGGCCGGGCGAACGGCGACAACCCGCTCAACGGCGCCCACCGGCCGAAGTATCTGCTGTCGGGCCGCCTCAAATGCGGGGCGTGCGGCGGCGCCTACACCATCCGCGACCGCCACAACTACCGCTGTGGGCGGCACAAGAAGTCGGGCGCGTCGGTCTGTGCGCAGACGGCGAAGGTCAACCGCCGGGATGCCGAGGCGCGCGTCATGCACGCGCTGTCGTCGGCGCTGCTGAGTCCGACCTATGTCGACGCGTTCCGGGCCGAGCTCGCGCGGTCGCTCGACGACGGACGCAACGCACCGGCGGACGCGCGGGCGAAGCTGGAGCGCGAGCTCGCCGAGCGCGAGGCCAAGATCGCGCGCCTGCTCGACCAGCTCGAAGAGGGGGTGGCCGTCGACCGCCTGCGCGCACGGCTCACCGAGCACGAGGCCCGGCTCGCCGAGCTCCGCGCGGAGCTGGCCGCGCCGGTCGAGGTCGACGTCGACGCGTTCCTGCGCGACGCGCTCGACGACGTCGCCGTCGTATACCGCCGTCAGATCGCCGCGTTGGTGAACGAGGTCGAGCGTGGCGACGCCGCCCCGGAGGTCTTCGAGCTCGTGCGCGGGCTCGTCGACGAGGTCGTCGTCCACCCGGCCGGCAACACGGCGACGGAACTCGTCGTCCGCGGCGACCTCGCGGGTATTCTCCGCCTGTGCGCACAAGAAGACGCCGCCCCGGAGGGGCGGCGTTCTTCTTTTGGCGATCTTGTGCAACTGTCGGTGGTTGCGGGGGTGGGATTTGAACCCACGACCTTCAGGTTATGAGCCTGACGAGCTACCGGACTGCTCCACCCCGCGTTGGGTATGTGGTGTGTGAGGAGGGTTCTCATGGGGGCGTTGGTGGGGTGGCTTGGATGGCCTGGCGGCGACCTACTCTCCCACGCCTTGGCGGCGCAGTACCATGGGCGCTGAGCGGTTTCACGGCCGAGTTCGGAATGGGGTCGGGTGGGTCACGCTCGCTGTGACCACCAGGCCATCGAAGCCACCGGTGCCGGCGCGCGGCGCGCCGGCGGGGCCGACCGGCCGGCGGGTTGCCGGCGGTATGGGGCGACATGACGGGGGTGGAGGGATGGTCGGGCTCCGGCGCCGTCGCGCTCCCCCCGTGTGGGGGTGGCGGACGGGCTGGGTGCTGGAGCGGGGGAGTTCGCTCGAGCGATTAGGACCGCTTGGCTGCACGTGTTGCCACGCTTCCACCTGCGGCCTATCGACGTGGTGGTCTTCCACGGCTCTCGGCGAGACCTAGTTTTGAGGTGGGTTTCCCGCTTAGATGCCTTCAGCGGTTATCCCTTCCGAACTTAGCTACCCGGCGGTGCCGCTGGCGCGACAACCGGTCCACCAGAGGT
>JBKHCM010000066.1:0-17126 GCA_046541805.1 Alphaproteobacteria bacterium | reverse complement strand
GGGGCGGGCGCGCCCAGACTGCCGGTCATCGGACCGATCGGGGCGAGCAGCCGGCCGGCACGGCTGCTGGTCAGCGCCCCCGCCAGATAGGCGAGGCCGATGAATTGACCGGTCCGCGCCGTCGGCACGCCGAGATCGGGGGCGATGACCGGCGCGAGCACGGCCACGCTCAAGAGGGCGACGTTGACGGTGATCTGCGCGAGCAGGGTGACGGCGAGCGGCAGCGCGAGGCGCCGCCAGACGGCGGCGGGCGCGGGAACGACGGGGCCGGCGGGGGCGCTCATGGCGCCGTCGTGACAGCGCCGGCACCGGCCGGCAACGGCCGCCGGCTCGCGGCTGGCTTGCGCCGTCGCGCGGCCTCGGCCGCTCAGGCGTCGCGGGAGAGGCCGCGCGCCTCGAGCGCCTCGAGATACGCGCTCCAGAGCCGCTCGCGCTCGGCGAACAGCTGGCGAAGATAGCGCCAGGTGAAGATGCCGGTGTCGTGGCCATCGTCGAAGCGCACCCGCACGGCGTAGTTGCCGACCGGCTCGACGGCGACGATGGCGACGTCGCGCTTGCCCGCCACGATCCGCTTTTGGGCGAGGTGGTGGCCCTGGACCTCGGCGGACGGGCTCTCGACCCGCATCAGCTCGGCCGGCAGGTCGATGGTGACGCCGTCGTCGTAGTCGACCTCGAGCCGGCGCTCGGCGCGCTTGACGCGGATCTCCACCGGCCAGGGCTGGGCGTCGTCGCTGACGTCGTTCACGGCTCGGGGCTCACGGCTCGGGACGGACGGGCGACGCTCACGGCTCCGGATCGGCCTTGAGCTCGTCGGGGATGGCCTCGTCCTCACCGAGGACACGGGCCTCGTCGATCAGCATGATCGGGATGCCGTCGCGGATCGGATAGGCGAGGCCCGCGGCCTCGCTCACCAATTCCTGGCGCTTACGGTCGTAGCGCAGCACCTGCTTGGTGAGCGGGCAGACCAGAAGCTCCAACAGCCGTGGATCGATGGCGTCGCTCGCGCCCTCGGCGCCGCGCGCGCCGGTCGTGGTGTCGTCGGAGCTTTGCGCGTTGTCGGTCATCTCGCGTCCTCGAGCGGGTCAATGCCGCACCGACGGGCCTTCGTCCGCGGTGAAGCTGTGCATGCGCATCAGCGCGATCAGCGTGTCGAGGCGGGCGTTCTGGTCGGCGGCCTCCAGCAGCGCCTGCTTCTCGCTCGGGGTGAAGGGGCAGATCATCGCGAGCGAGGTCACGAGCCCGTCGAAGGGGGCCTGGTCGACCGCGTTCCAGTCGATCTCGATCCGCTGGCGGTCGAAATAGCGACGCATCGCCTCCATCAGCGGCGCGCGGCGGGCGGCATCGGCGGGCGCCGGATCGAGATCGACGCCGAACCGGTCGAAGCCGGCGACGACCTGGCGATAGGGCGTGACCGTCACGAGCTCCTCGACCACCTCGAAGCGGCTGACGCCGGTGAGCGTGATCAGATAGCGCCCGTCCTGGGTTTCCTCGAAGCTGGTGATCCGCCCCGCGCACCCCGTCGCGTAGACCGCCGGGCTCTCCTCCGCGCCGGTCCCGTCGCGCGGCTGCACCATGCCGATGACCTTGTCGGTCTGCATGGCGTCGCGGGTCATCTGCAGATAGCGCGGCTCGAAGATGTTGAGCGGCAGATTGCCGCCCGGCAGCAAGAGCGCGCCGCGCAAGGGGAAGATGGGGAAGCGTTGCGGCAGCGTGTCCGAGGCCATCACGTCATGAGAAGAGAAGGGAGGACAGTTTGCGCCGCCCCTGCACCGTCAGCGGATGCGTGTGGCCGAGCGCCTCGAAGAAGGTCAACAGGCGCTTGCGCGCCGCGTCGTCGTTCCAAGATCGATCGCGACGCACGATGGTCAAGAGCTGCTCGATGGCGTTTTCGGGCTGGCCGCGCAGAAAGAGCGCGTTGGCGAGCTCCAGGCGCGCGGCGTGGTCGTCGGGGTCGCGCGCCAGATCCTCTTCCACGATCTGCGGGTCGCGCAGCTTGCCGGCGGTCTCGGCGAGATCGATCGCCGCCTTGGCGCCGGTGACCTCCGCGTGCTGGGAGACCTTGGCGGGCGCCTGCTCGATGACCTTGCGGGCGTCGTCGATCCGCTCGAGCCCCAAGAGCGCGCGGGCGAAGCCGCCGATGAGCTCGGGCCGTTCGGGCTCTTCCTGCAGCAGCGCCGAATAGACCTCGGCGGCGGTGCGGAAATCGCCTTCCTCGAGCAGCGCCTGGGCCTGCGCGAGGGCGTCCGGCCCTTCCTCGCCGGCACCCCCGCCGCCGGCGGTCTCGATCAGCTTGTCGACGAGCTGCTTGACCTGGCTCTCGGGCTGGGCGCCGGCGAAGCCGGTCACCGGCTGGCCCTGCCAGAAGGCGTAGACCGTCGGCACCGACTGGATGCGCAGCTGCTGGGCGAGCTCCGGGTTCTCGTCGATGTTGATCTTGACCAGCTTGACCTTGCCTTTGGCGCCGCGGACGACCTTCTCGAGCACCGGCGTGAGCTGCTTGCAGGGTCCGCACCACGGCGCCCAGAAGTCGACCAGCACCGGCACCTGCTGCGACGCCTGCATGACGTCTTGAGCGAAGGTGGTGATCGTGCCGTCCTTGACGACGCCGTCGCCGGCGCTGGTGGCGGTGGTGTTCGGCGTGTTGCCGCTGGCGCCGATGATGGCCATGGTCGTTCCCCGCGGTTCCGTGCGATTCCTCCTTCGCGCGCGGCGAATGTGGTCGGTTGCGCGCGCCCTTACAAGAGCGGAGCGCGCCCGCGCCGCGCCGGCGATTTCTGGGGTTGCACGACGCGCCCGCATCGACTACCCAGCCACGCACGTCGTGACGCGGGCGGGCGTAGCTCAGGGGTAGAGCACAACCTTGCCAAGGTTGGGGTCGAGGGTTCGAATCCCTTCGCCCGCTCCATGTGCGACGAGACATGCCACTCGCGACGAGGCATGGAGGCGGCCGCGGGGCCGCTTTTTTCATGAACGACCGCCCCGACGACCCGGCGCCGCCCGAGAGCGGCTGGTCCCGCCTCAAGCCGCTGCTGGTCGCGGGATGGCTGCTCATCGCCGTGATCATCGGCTCGCTCCTGGTGTTCGGGCGCGAAGTCTTGGTGCCGCTGGCGATCGCCTTTCTCACCTGGAACTTCATCAACGCGCTCGCGACGCTGTACCAGCGCTGGGCCCAGCGCGTGGCACCGCCCCTGCGCCGGCGCGCCGGCCGCCGCCTCGCGTTGGTCGCGAGCGCGATGACCGTGGTCGTGGTGGTCCTCCTCGTCGCCCAGCTCGTCGCCGACAGCATCGCCCAGCTCGCCGACAACGCCCCGGCCTTCCGCCAGAGCCTGAGCGAGGGCCTGCCGTCGTTTCTGCAGGGCTTCGGCATCGACGCGCCCAAGTTCGTCGACGACATGCTGGCCAGCCTCAACGCCGACGACCTCCTGGCACGCACGGCGACCGCGCTCACCACCACCGCCGGCAATGCCGGGCTCATCGCCGTCTACGTCGTCTTCTTGCTGCTCGAGCAGCAGAGCTTCGAGCGCAAGCTCGACCGCCTCTTCGACAACCCCCGCCACGCCCTGCAGACCCGCCGCATCCTCGAGCAGATCGAGGGCCGCATCGAGACCTATCTGCGCATCAAGACGCTGGTCAGTCTGTTGACCGGCGCGGTGACCTATGTCGTGCTCACCGCCTACTCTGTCGACTATGCCGGCTTTTGGGCGGTGTGGACGTTCCTTTTGAACTACATCCCCAACATCGGCTCGACGGTGGCGGTGATCCTGCCGACGCTGGCCTCGCTCGGCCAGTACAACGACTGGCTGTTGACCACGAGCCTGGCCGTCATCCTGGGCGGGCTGCAGGCCACCATCGGCAATTTCCTCGAGCCGCGGCTGATGGGGCCGCGGGTCAACCTCAGCCCGTTCGTCATCATCCTCTCGCTGGCGGTGTGGGGCTCGGTCTGGGGTGTGGCCGGGCTGTTTTTGTGCGTGCCGCTCACCATGATCGTCGTCATCATCTGCGCGCAGATCCCGGCGACCCGCCCGATCGCCATCCTGCTCTCCGCCGACGGCCGCATCGACTGAGCTCGGGCCGCGGCGGCGGGCCGCGTGACCGGGCGGCACGGGCCGCGTAGAGGTGCCCCGGCCGACCGTCGTTCAGGAGACCGCCATGCCGCGCCGCGGCCGTCAGTTCATCCAGCTGCCCGGACCCACCAACGTCCCCCATCGCATCCTGAGCGCGATGCACCACCCGATGGTCGACTTCGCCGGCGCGGAGTTCAGCCGGATGGCGCGCGGCTGCCTCGACGATCTGCGCCGCGTCTTCCAGACGGCGGGGCCGGTCTACGCCTATTCCGCCAACGGCCACGGCGGCTGGGAGGTCGTCCTCGACAACCTCCTCGCCCTGGGCGACACCGTGCTGATGCCGGAGACCGGGCGCTTTTCGCAGTCCTGGGGCGAGATGGCCCGGGCGCTGGGGCTCGAGGTCCAGACCACCGCCGCCTTCCACGACCGCCCGCTCGACCCGGCGGCGGTGGAGGCGGCGCTCCGGGCCGACCGGCGCCATGCGATCAAGGCCGTGGCCATGGTCCAGGTCGAGACCTCCACCGGCATCACCCACGACGTCCGCGGGGTCCGCGCCGCCATCGACGCCGCCGGCCACCCCGCCCTCCTGCTCGTCGACGCCATCGCGTCCCTGGCCTGCATCGACCTGCCGATGGACCGCTGGGGCGTCGATCTGGTCGTCACCGCCTCGCAGAAGGGCCTGATGATGCCCGCCGGCATGGCCTTCGTCGCGGTCGGGCCGCGCGCCCAGCGGGTCGCGGCGACCGGCGGCGCGCCGCGGCGCTATTGGGACTGGCGCCTGCGCGAGGGCGAGGAGACCTATCTCTGGTTCTACGGCACCCCGCCGGTGCAGATGATGTTCGGCCTGCGCGAGGCCCTCGACATGCTGTTCGAGGAGGGCTTGCCCGCCGTCTTCGCCCGCCACCACCGCCTCGCCGAGGCCACCCGCCGCGCCGTCGCCCGCTGGGGCGAGAACGGCGACGTCGCCTTTCAGTGCACGGTCCCGGCGGGGCGCTCCGACGTCGTCACCGCGCTCGGCTTTCCCTCCGGCGCCGATCCGGACGCGCTCAGGGCCTTGTGCCGCGACCGGCTCTCGGTCGCCTTCGGCGGCGGCATCGGCCCCTTCGCCGGCCAGCTCTTGCGCATCGGCCATCTGGGCGACCTCAACGAGCCGATGCTCCTGGGCGCGCTCGGTGGCCTCGAGGTGGCGATGCGGGCGAGCGGCGTCGCGCATGTCGGCGGCGGCGTCGACGCCGCGGCGCAGTACCTCGCCGACACGCTCGACTGACCCCCGCCGCGCCTGGCGCGCGGCGAGGGCCTCGGGGCGTGGCGCGCGCGCCGACGACGCCCGACAGATCAGCACTTCGGACGCGCGAGTGCTGACAAAATCCCCGGTGCGACACGCTTTTCGCTTGCCGCCGACTTCGGCTCGACCTTATCGCTGAAAGGTCAAGGACCGCCGACGTGGAGGTGGGGATGCGCGACATGTCGTTGATGCTGCAGGATTACCGGCTGACCACCGCCGAGATCCTCTACCATATGCCCGATCACCCGCACCTGCTGCAGAGCTTCGTTTGGCAGGAGTACGACATCGCACCGCAGTTCCCGGTGCTTTCGAAGTTCGTGCGCTTTTGGGAAAAGCGCATCGAGGGCCGCCTGCACAGCGTCAAGGTGACGAGCGCCACCCTCGTCCAACCCTCGAACTACGCCCACGCCAACGCGGTCTACACGCTGCAATAGGCCTCAGCCCTCGCCGGCGCCCCGGTGATAGGGGTGACCGGCGAGGATGGTGGCGGCGCGGTAGAGCTGCTCGGCCAGCATCGCGCGCACCAAGAGGTGCGGCCAGGTCAGCCGGCCCAGGGCCAACCGCCAGTCGGCGCGCCGACGCAGCGCGTCGTCGACGCCCTCCGCACCGCCGATGACGAAGCTCGCGCCGCCCGTGCCCGCATCGCGCCAGCCGCCGAGGCGGCGTGCCAACGCGTCGCTGGTGGCGAGCTCGCCCGCCGCGTCGAGGACGACGAGCGGCCGGCCGGGGGAGAGCCGGCTCTCGATCAGACGGCTCTCGGCGGCGCGCAGCGCGCCTTTGGCGACGGCGCGCTTGAGCGTGAGCTCGACCAGCTCGAGCCGCCAGGGGCAGCGCTCGCGGTAGCGCTCGAAGAGATCCTGCTCCGGGCCGTGCTTGAAGCGGCCCGGGCTCAAGATGACGACGTGCACCCGGGCTCAGCCCAGGGCGCGCTGCGGCTCCACCGGCTCGCGCACGGGCGCCCGCCACAGCTTCTCGAGGTTGTAGAAGTCGCGGGTCTCGGGCTTGAACAGGTGAACGATGACGTCACCGGTGTCGATCAGCACCCAGTCGGCGTCGCCGCCTCCCTCGGCGACGACGTCGCGGTAGCCGGCCGCCTTCAGGCGCTCCAAGAGCTTGTCGGCCATCGCGGCGATGTGGCGCTGGGAGGTGCCGGACGCGATGATCATCGCATCGGCGAACGCGGTCTTGCCGACCAGATCGATGGTCACGGTGTCGACCGCCTTGTCGTCATCGAGCGAGCGTTCGATGAGACCCAAAAGCGTGCGTTCGGGCAACGCGACGCTGTCAGCCTGGTTCGTCAATCTTCCTCCGTCATGCGCTCCGGACACCACCGGCCGTCCGCCCGGATGGCGGAACTCGCGGCCGGATGCGTCCGCAAACGCAACAGGCACCAAGCCGGCGGCGCCGCCGTCACCAGTCCCGAGACGTCGTTCGCCGTCCAGCGGGCGCTCTCGAGGCGGTGCGCAGCGACACTCGCCAACGCAATGTAAGAATAAGGATCACGATCGAAAATCGCAATCGGAACCATGTCGACGAGCCGGCGCCACCGCCGCCAGCGGTGCAGCGTCGCCAGATTGTCGGCGCCCATCAGCCAGACGAAGCGCATCGCGGCGAAGCGGGCGCGGATGCGGGCGACGGTGTCGACCGTGTAGCGGGTGCCGAGCCGGGCCTCGAGGTCGCTCACCCGAATGCGCGGGTGCGCCGCCACCAATCGCGCCCGCTCCAGGCGCTTGGCGAGCGGGGCGGTGTCGCCTTTGGGTTTCAACGGGTTCTGCGGCGCCACCAGCCACCAGATCTGGTCGAGCTCGAGCCGCTTCAAGGCCTCGATGGAGATCCGGCGGTGGCCGCCATGGGCCGGGTTGAACGAGCCGCCCAAAAGTCCGACCCGCAACGGCCGCGGTGCGGCGTCCGGCGCCCCCGCCGGCGGCGGCGCCAGCTGCTGGCGCACCACCGGGCGCCGCAGCGGGCGCACCCCCGGGATCATCGGCGCGCTCAGGCCGGCCGGGTCTGACCCGTGCCGCGCACCCGGTAGTTGAAGCTGGTGAGCTGATCGACGCCCACCGGGCCGCGCGCGTGCATCCGGCCGGTGGCGATGCCGATCTCCGCGCCCATGCCGAACTCGCCGCCGTCGGCGAACTGGGTCGAGGCGTTGTGCAGCACGATCGCGCTGTCGACCTCGCCGAGAAAGCGCTCCGCCGCCGCCGCGTCGGCGGTGACGATGGCGTCGGTGTGGTGCGAGCCGTAGGCGTTGATGTGCGCGATGGCGGCGTCGAGGCCGTCGACCACCTTCACCGCCAGAACGGCGTCGAGGTACTCGCTCGACCAGTCGGCGGCAGCGGCCGGTGCTGCCGCGGGATAAATCGCTCGGGTCGCCTCGCACCCGCGCAGCGCGCAGCCGGCGTCTTCCAGCGCGGTCAACACCTGCGGCAACAGCGCCGCCGCCGCGGCGCGGTCGACCAGCAGCGTCTCCGCCGCGCCGCAGATGCCGGTGCGGCGCATCTTGGCGTTGACGGCGATGGCCGCGGCCATGGCCGGATCGGCGGCTTGGTGCAGGTAGACGTGACAGACGCCGTCGAGATGGGCGAAGACCGGCATGCGCGCCTCGGTCTTGACGCGCTCGACCAGCGAGCGGCCGCCGCGCGGGACGATGACGTCGATGACGTCGTCCATCGCCAGCATGGCGCCGACGGCGGCGCGGTCGGTGGTCGGCACCAGCTGGATCGCGTCCGCCGGCAGCCCGGCCGCCTCCAGCCCCTCGGCCAACGCCAAGGCGATGGCCCGGGCACTGTAAAAGCTCTCGGACCCGCCGCGCAGGATGGCGGCGTTGCCGGCCTTGAGGCACAGGCCCCCGGCGTCCGCGGTCACGTTCGGGCGGCTCTCGTAGATGACGCCCACCACCCCGAGCGGCACCGCGACGCGCTCGATCCGAAGGCCGTTGGGGCGCCGCCACGCCGCCAGCACCCGGCCGACCGGATCATCGAGCCCGGCGATGGCGTCGAGGCCCCGGGCCATCGCCTCGATCCGCGCGGCGTCGAGCCTGAGGCGGTCGAGCAGGGCAGCGCCGAGCCCCTTCGCCTCGGCCGCGGCCACGTCCTCGGCGTTGGCTTGGCCGATGGCCGCGGCGCGCGCACGGATGGCGGTGGCGGCCGCCTGAAGTGCGTGGTCCTTCTGGGCGCGCGGCGCCAGCGCCAGCACGCGGGCGGCGGCGCGCGCGCGGCGGCCGAGGTCGTCCATGCGTCGGTCGAGGTCGGTGTCGTGGTCGAGCACCTTGGCCATTCAGTCGCTCCCGGGCGATCGCAAGGCCGCTCAGCGCTAGCATGCCCGCCCTGCAGCGTGAAGCCGTGTGCCCGCCTCCTCGCCGCGCTAACGAGAGCCCTCGCGCCCCAGGGAGACCGCTTTGACCCAACCGCCCCCCCTCAAGGCCGTCCTCGGCGCCGCCATCGTCGCCGCCGCGGCGGTGGCGATGACGCTCGCCCCCGCCGGCTGGGCCGTCGCCGACTGGCGTGCGCTGGTCCTGGCCCTCGCCGCCATCGCCTTTTGGGCGAGCGCGCTTTTGCCCGAGGACGTCACGGGCCTCGCCTTCTTCGCCGCCGCCATGATCCTCGCCGTGGCGCCGGCCGAGACCGTCTTCGCCGGCTTTGCGAGCGCGGCGGTCTGGCTCGTCTTCGGCGGGCTGATCCTCGGCGCGGCGGTGGGCGACACCGGCCTCGACCGCGTCATCGCCGCCCGCTTTCGCCCCTTCTTCAAGGGCTCCTATTCCCGCTGCGTCGCGCTCACCGTGGCGCTCGCGGTGGCGCTGGCCTTTCTCGTGCCGTCGACGATGACCCGCGTGGTCCTGCTCGTGCCGGTGGTGACCGCGCTCGCCGAGGAGCTCGGCTACGCGCGCGACGGGCCCGGCTATGTCGGCCTCGCCCTGGCGGCGATCTTCGCGAGCTACTATCCGGCGGTGACGATCCTGCCGGCCACCGTGCCGACGGTGGCGCTCGTCGGCGCGGCGGAGGCGGTCCAGGGCGAGCAGCTGACCTACGCCGCCTTTCTCGCCAGCTACGGTCCCGTCCTCGGCGTCCTCAAGGCGGTGCTGATCGTGCTCGTCGTCGTCCGGCTCTTTCCGGCCGGCCGGCCGACGCCGCCGGCGGCACAGGTGGTCGCGGCCGATCGGCGCCGGCCGCGCGTCGCGGCGTTGATGGTCGTGGGCCTCGCGCTCTGGGCCACCGACGCGCTGCACGGCATCTCGCCGGCCTGGATCGCGCTCGCGCTGGGGGTGCTCTGCCTGCTGCCGGGCGTGGGCGTGCTGGCGCCGGCGGACCTGCAGCGCAAGGTCAACCTGCGCCCGGTCTTCTACGTCGCCGCCATCCTCGGCGTCGGGGCGGTGGTGGCGAGCACCGGCGCCGGCGCGGACGCCGTGCGCGCCCTCAGCGCCGCCGACTGGCTGGCGCCGGGGCGCGAAGTGGCGAACACCTTGGTGCTCGCCACCGGCGCCCTCGCCACCGGCGCCATCGCCACCATGCCCGGCATCGCAGCGGTTCTGGTCCCGCTCGCCGGCGACGCCGCCGCGGCCACCGGGATGAGCCTGGACGCCGTCTTCCGCGCCTACGTCCTCGGCTATGCGACCGCCTTTCTGCCCTATCAGGTCCCGCCGATGCTCGTCGGCCTGAGCCTCGCCGGCGTCTCCGTCGGTGCCGCCACGCGGGCGACCCTGGCGCTCGCGCTGGTCTCGATCGTCGTCACCTGGCCGCTGGCGCTCTTGTGGTGGCACCTCATCGGGTGAGATCGCGCCACATCACCAGCGCGTCGACGAAGCCGCGGCGCGGGTGGCGAAAGGCGCCCGGTAGGCGGCCGACGACGGTGAAGCCCAGGCTCTCCCACGCCCGAATGGCGCGGACGTTGGTCGCGACCACGGCGTTGAACTGCATCGCCCGAAAGCCCCGCTCCCGCGCCGCCTCCAGCGAATGCCGGCCCATCGCCCGCGCGACGCCGCGGCCCTCCGCCCACCCCGCGGTGACGTAGCCGCAGTTGGCGACGTGATCGCCGGGGCCGAGCTTGTTGGCGGTGAGGTAGTAGGTGCCGGCGACGCCGTCGGGCAGCTCGGCGACGAAGACGGCGTGGGCGGGCCGGCGCCAGAAGGCGAGCGCCTCGTCGCGGCTCCAGTCCGTCGGCAGGGCGTAGGTCTCGCCGGCGCGCAGGACGGGCTCGAGCAGGGCCCAGAGCGCGTCGTCGTCCGCGGGCCCGGCGGGTCGGATCTGCGGTTGGGGCATCGCCGTTTCGCCTCGACAGCCTCGCGGCGTCGGTCCAAGCAGGAGCGTGCCCGCTCGTCAAGGAGACGGCGATCCTGCGCCCCGCCCTCGCCGCGCGCCTGTTTCCGACCGTGGTCTTCCACGGCCCCCCCGACCGCCCGGCGGTGGCGCTCACCCTCGACGACGGCCCCGACCCGGCGACCACGCCGACGCTCCTCGACACGCTCGAGCGCCTGGACGTCCGCGCCACCTTCTTCCTGATCGGCGAGCGCGCCGCGGCCGCCCCCCGCCTCGTCGCCGACATCGCCGCGCGCGGCCACGAGATCGGCCACCACATGTGGAAGGACCGCGCCAGCGCGCGGCTCGAGCCGGCGGAGCTCGCCGCCGCCATGGACCGCACGCTCGCCGCGCTCGCCCCGATCGTGCGCCCCCGCTGGCTGCGCCCGGGCCTCGGCGCGCCGACCGAGCGGCTGGTGGCCGAGGCCGAGGCGCGCGGCATGCGGGTGGTCGTGGGCGATGTGCCGCCGCTCGACACCCACCTCCCCTTCCCCCGCCTGGTCGCCGCCTACACCGCCCGCATGGCCCAGCCCGGCGGCATCGTCACCGTCCACGACGGCGGTGCCCGCGGGGTGCGGGCGCGCGTCATCCTGCGCCGGCTCGTGCCAGCCCTCAAGCGCCGGGGGCTCGAGCCGGTGACCTTGAGCGCGCTCGTGGCTTGACGCGGGCGGCTCGGCCGTCGACGGGGCACAGATGGACACGCTGAGCCTGGCGCTCGTCTACGCCACCCTCGCCGGCGCGACGATCCCGCTCGGCGGGTTGACGGCGCGGGTCGAGCCCTTCCGCCGGCGGTGGATCGAGCGGGAGTTCCGCCACGGCGTCATCGCCTTCGGCGGCGGGGTCCTGCTCGCGGCGGTGGCGCTGGTGCTGGTGCCCGAGGGCACGCGCCACCTGCCGGCCAGCGCGGCTGCGGCGGCGCTCGGCCTCGGCGGCGTCGCAGCGATGCTCGCCGATCGCGCCATCGAACGCCGCGGCGGCGCCGCCGCCCAGCTGATGGCGATGCTGTTGGACTACGTGCCGGAGGCGCTGGCGCTGGGCGCCACGCTCGCGGGCGACCCCGGGCTCGGGCTGCTGCTGGCGCTGTTGATTGCGCTGCAGAACTACCCCGAGGCCTTCAACGCCTATTGCGAGCTCCACACGGGCGCCGGCGTGCCCGCGAACCGCGCCCTCGCCGATCTCGCCGCGGTGTTCGCGCTCGGTCCGCTCGCGGCCGCGCTGGGCGTCGCCTTTCTCGCCGACGCACCGGCCGTGCTCGGCGCGGTCATGCTCGCCGCCGCCGGCGGCATCCTCTACCTCACCTTTCAGGACATCGCCCCGCAGGCGAAGCTGGAACGCGACTGGGCCCCCCCGCTGGGCGCCGTCCTCGGCTTTCTCGTCGGCATGCTCGGCCACGAGCTCCTCGGCTGAGGCCCGCCGCAGGCGCGCTTGACGAGGAGGCACGCCCGGGCTCGACGAGCCGCCGGCGATAAAGCGCCCGACGGCGACGTCGATCGCGCGCGAGCGCCGCGGGGCCAAGGCGCTGCCCGCGACGAAGCCGGCGCCGCCGAGGCCTTGGCCAACGCCGCTCGCCGGCTCGCGGTGGCGGCGCGCGGCCCCCTTGTCGAGCGGCCGCGCGAGCGCGTGAACGCGGCGACGCCGGACGAACGGGCGGGCCAGGGCGGCCGCTCAGCGCCGGCGCAAGAGCAACAGGCCGTCGGCGATCGGCACCAGCGTCATCGCGAGCCCGGCGTCGTCGCGGGCGGCGCGCGCGGTCCGGCGCAGCGCCTCGACCTGGCGGGTGTCGTCGTCACCCTGTTCGGCCACCGCCCCGCCCCAGAAGAGGTTGTCCATCGCGATCAGCCCGCCCGGGCGGACGAGGCCGCGCGCCTGCTCCAGATAGCGCGGGTAGAGCGTCTTGTCGGCGTCGACGTAGACGAGGTCGACCCGCCCGGCCTCCGGCCCCGCCAAGAGCGCGTCGAGGCTCTCCTCCGCCAGGCCCAGGCGCCGCTCGATCCGGTGGGCGACGCCCGCCTCCGCCCAGTGGCGGTCGCCGAGGCCGTCCCAGTCGGTGGTATCCAGCGTGATCAGCCGGCCGTCGTCGGGCAGCGCCAGGGCCATCGCGAGCGCGCCGTAGCCGGTGAAGGTGCCGACCTCGACGACGCGCCGCGCGCCGGTGAGCTCGACCAGAAAGCCCAAAAGCTCGGCCTGGGCCGCGTCCGTCTGCATCGTCCGCTCGGCCAGCGCCTGGGTCGCCTCCTCCAGGCGAGCCAGCACCGGATGGCGACGCGCGGCGTCGGCGCGGCGCCAGCGCTCGACCGCGGGCGGCAGACGGAGCAGGTCTTCGGGCATCGGCTGGGCTCCGGCGCGGTGTCAGGCGGGGCACCGGTCCCCTTAGCACGTCGCCGCGACGCGATCGACGAGGCGGGCGAGCGCGGCGCCGCGCAGGCGCCGCCGCGCGCCGCGGCGATCAGGCGGGTTCGGCGAGCGTCTTCGCCGCGTCCAGCACCGCCTCGGCGTGCCCGGGCACCTTCACCTTGCGCCAGATCTCCCGGATGTTTCCCTCCGCGCCGACGAGAAAGGTCGAACGGTCCACCCCCATGTACGTCTTGCCGTACATGGATTTCTCGACCCACGCGCCCAACGCTTCGACCAATGTCCCTGCCTCGTCGGAGAGGAGTGGGAAGTTCAGCTCGTGCTTGGCCTTGAACTTGTCGTGGCTGGCGACCGGGTCCTTGGAGAGCCCCACGACCGGCACCCCGAGGGCCTCGAACTCGCCCTTCAGCGCCTTGAAGGCGTTGGCCTCCTTGGTGCAGCCGGAGGTGTCGTCCTTGGGGTAGAGGTAGAGCACGAACGGCTTGCCGGCGAAGTCGGCCTTCGTCATCCGCCCGCCGCCGTCGCTCGGCAGGTCGAAATCGGGAAGCGGGTCGCCCACGGCCACGGTCATCGCGTCATCCTCCGAATGCGTCGCTGCACCGCCGTGACATCGCGCACGCCAAGGCCGGGTCAAGAGGACGCGGCGGCGGCCGCGTCCTCCGGCAGGAACGGCCCGACCAGGCGGGCGAAGAGTGCGGCGACCGCGGCCTCGCCGGCCTCCAGCTCGCGGGTGAGCGTCGCCATGTCGATGCAGGCCTGATCGTCCTCGAGCGCAGCCTGGGCCGCGGCCAGCAGCGCCGCCTGCAGCGTCTGCGGCGCGCGGGCCGGATCGAAGCGGGCATCCACCGTGAGCCGCACCACCGCCGCCAGGGCGTGGTTCAAGCGCAGGGCGCGGACGAGCGTCGCCGCGTCGGCGGCGGCGAGCAGCCCCAGCCGGCCGGCCTCGACGAACACCGCCTCGGTCGTGCGGTGCAGCAGCGACGGATGCGCTGCGGCATGGGCCAGCACCAGGTACTGGGCGAGAAACTCCATCGTCACCACCCCGCCCGGGTGGTGCTTGAGCTCGAACGGGTCGCGGCGCCCGTGCTCGCGGAAGATCCGCCCCCGCATCGCCGCCACCTCCCGGGCCAGGGCGGCGCCGTCGCGCTCGACGGTGAGGACCTCGTCGATGATCGCCTCGAGCTCGCGGCGAAGGCCAGCGTCGCCGGCCACGGCGCGGGCACGGGTCAGCGCCTGGTGCTCCCAAACCTGGGCGGTGCGCCGCTGATAGCCGTCGAAGCTCGCGAGCGCGCAGGCGACGGGCCCGGCGTTGCCGGAGGGGCGCAGGCGCATGTCGATCTCGAAGAGGCGGCCCTCGGCCGTCGGCGCGCTCAAGGCGCTGATCACCCGTTGGCTGAGCCGGGCGTACCAGGTCGCGGCCGCGAGCGGCTTGGCGCCGTCGCTCCTGGCGTCGGCGGGGGCGTCGAAGACGAAGACGAGGTCGAGATCGGAGCCGATGGTGAGCTCGCGCGAGCCGAGCTTGCCCATGGCGAGCACGGCGAAGCGCCCGCCGGGGACGCGGCCGTGGGTCTCGGCGAGCCAGGCTTCGACCGGAGCCAACAGGCGCTCGAGGAGGAGATCGGCGATCGCGGTGAGCTGATCGAGACCGCCATGAGCGCTCAGCCGCGCGGTCAGCACCAGAAACTCCACCTGGAACTGGCGCGCCTGCGCCCACACCCGCGCCCGATCCAAAAGGTCCTCGGTGCTGCGGGCGGCGGCGAGCGTGTCGTCGAGCTCGGCCGCGAGCGCGGCGCGGCTCGGCAGCTCGTCGATGAAGTCCGGCGTCAGCATCGCCTCGAACAGCCGCGTCGAGCCGGCGAGCCGCTCGGCGAGCCTGGGGGCCGTGCCCATGATCAGCGCGATCAGCCGCAACAGCCGCGGGTTGGCGTGGAAGAGCGAGAAGAGCTGCACGCCCGCGGGCAGGCTCGTGAGAAAGGCGTCGAAGCGGCGAAAGGCGGCATCCGGGTCGCGCTGGTCGGCGAGCGCGCGCAACAGATCCGGCATCAGCTCGGTCAAGAGCTCGCGCGCCCGCGCGCTCCGGGTGGCGGCGATGTGACCGTGGTGCCAGCCGCGCACGCGCGCGCTCAAGGCCGCCGGCTCGGCGAAGCCCATCCGCGCCAGGTGCTCCAGCGTCGCCGGGTCGTCGTCGGTGCCGGTGAACACCAGCGCCGCGGCGTCCGACAGATCGGGGCTGGTCTCGAACAGCCCGGCGTAGTGCCGCTCGACCGTCTCCAGCCGGCGGCGCAGCGCGCGCTCGAAGCCGGCGGCGTCGGGATAGCCCAAGAACGCCGCCACCTGCGCGAAGCCGGCCTCGTCTTGGGGCAGGAGGTGGGTCTGGGCGTCCTCGATCATCTGCAAACGGTGCTCGACCCGGCGCAGATACCAGTAGGCGTCGATGAGCTCGGCCGCGGTGGTCTCGTCAATCCAGCCGGTGGCGGCGAGCTGCTCGAGCGCCGGCGTGGTGGCGCGTTGGCGCAAGGACGGCACGCGCCCGCCCAGGATGAGCTGCTGGGTTTGGCAGAAGAACTCGATCTCGCGGATGCCGCCGCGGCCGAGCTTGAGGTTGTGGCCGTGGGTGGCGATGCGGCTGTGGCCGCGAAAGGCGTGGATCTGACGCTTGATGGAGTGGATGTCGTTGATCGCGGCGAAGTCGAGCGTGCGACGCCAGATGAAGGGGGCCAGCCGGTCGAGAAAGGCCGCGCCGGCCTCGAGGTCGCCCGCGACCGCGCGCGCCTTGATGAAGGCGGCGCGCTCCCAGTTCTGACCGTGGCGGGCGTAGTAGGTCTCGGCGGCGTCGACGGTGAGCGCCAGCGGCTGGCCGGCGGGGAACGGCCTGAGGCGCAGATCGGTGCGGAACACGTAGCCGTCGCGGCCGTTCTCTTGCAAAAGCTGCGCCAGCGAGCGCGTCACCTTGGCCGCCAGCGCGCTCGGGGTTTCGCGTCCGGTGTAGGGCAGGCGCTCGGGATCGAAGAAGACGACGAGGTCGATATCGCTCGAATAGTTCAGCTCGCGGGCACCGTATTTCCCCATGCCGAGCACGAAGAGGCCGTGCCGCGCCGGGCTCGCCAGCACCCGGGCGTCGACGTCGCCGCGGTCGACGGCGAAGGTCAAGACCAGCCGCAACACCGCCTCGACGCAGCGGTCGGCGAGATCGCTCAGCCGGGCGGTCACCGTCGGGCCGTCGAGCGCACCGGCGACGTCGCCGAGCCCGAGGGCCAGCGCCACGCGCCGCTTGGCGGCCCGCAGCGCGGCGAGGACGCGACCGCGCTCGGCGATCTCGAGGCGATCGAGCGCGGCGAGCTCGCGCGCGACGACGGCGTCCGCGCCGTCCGCGACCACCGCGGCTGTGGTCTCGGGCTCGGCGTGCACCAGGCCGGTGAGATAGGGGCTCGAGGTGAAGACGCGGTCGAGCAGCTCGCCGGCGGCGGCGAGGACGCGCTCGCGCGCCGCCAGCGCGTCGCCGTCGCGCGCGGCCTTCAAAAAGCGGGTACGCTCGCGCGCGGCGCGGTCGGCGATGGCGGAGGGCGACGGTGACGACACGGCCGGAGGATCCTCGTGGCGAGACGGGCGCGCCGCAGGGGGAGACCAGCCCCGGACCGCGGCGCGCGACGCCGGCGCGGGATCTGAAGGGTGGAAAGCCCCCGCGGCGCGGTCAAGGGCGCCGCGGTCCCGCCACCCGCCTGCTCTCCGCTATGGGTGCGCTGTTGACCCTGCTCACCGCCGCCGCGGTGCTGGCGCTGCTCGCGCACGCGCCGCCACCGTCCACCGCCGAAGGTCCGGCGCTTCGGGGCGAGACGCCCGCCGACGGCGGCGGCGCGGGCGCGGGTCCAAGCGCCCTCGCGCCGCGGCTGCTGGCGCTGGCGACGCGCCCGGAACTGGCGTGGCTGCGCGCTCTCGCCCAGCGGGTGCGACCGCAGGGTTTTCGGTTCACGGACACGCGCTTCACCCTGTCGGACACGCCGCTCGGCGAGCGCGCGACGGTGGTCCTCGACGACCTGCGCCTGCACCCGGAGGCCGCCGGCTGGCGGGCCGAGCTGCGCGGCCGCATCGACGGCGCGCCGGCGGCGAGCTTCGCCGGCACCGCGCGGCTCGCCG
>JBKHCM010000176.1:0-4160 GCA_046541805.1 Alphaproteobacteria bacterium | reverse complement strand
CCGGAGCGCCCGAGCTACCGCGAGCTCTTGCAGCTCGTCGAGGAGCTGCGCGAGATCGTCTTCAAGGGCATCGAGGACGTCTCCCGCGTCGTCATCCGCAAGGAGGAGCTCGACGACGGCGAGGATGTGATCGCGCTGACGCGCGGCGGCGATCTCGGCGCGGGCCGGGCAGGGGCCGACACCTATGTCGTCGCCCGCGGCAGCGGCGCGACGCGCTTGGCGGCCGCCGGCGCGGCGGCGGTGAGCGCCGCCTGCAGCGCGCCCGCGTCGAACGGGTCGAGCTCCACCTTGTGCTCGTCGACGAGCGGGAAGGCGCTCACGCCCGTGATCATCTCCCGCCGGGTGGCGAGCCCGCGCTCGCGCTTGGCCCACTGCGCGTCGATGCGCGCCGCGAGCGCGCCGCTCTCCATGAGCGAGAGGAAGCCGCCCTCGCGCTCGAGCGCCTGGAAGGTCGACCACGCCGCGGCCGCGAGCTCGTCCGTCAGGTTCTCGACGTAGAAGCTGCCGCCGCCGGGATCGACGACGCGGTCGAGCACCGCCTCCTCGCGGAGGATCAACTGGGTGTTGCGCGCCATCCGCCGCGCCGAGCGGTCGGGCAGGCCCAAGCTCGCGGTGAAGGGCAGTACCGTCAGCGCGTCGGCGCCACCGGTGGCGCCCGCGAAGGCGGCGAGGGTGTTTCGCAACAGGTTCACATAGGCGTCGCGCCTGGCGAGCATGCGCCTCGACGTCTCGGCGACGACGCGCGGTGCCGCGTCGCTGCCGACGGCCCGCGCCATCGTGCTCCAGCACCGCCGGAGCGCGCGCAGCTTGGTGATGCCGATGAAGACGTCGTCGTCGACCGGGACGAGCCAAGTGAGCTGCCGCACGGCGACCTCGGGCGTGAGCCCGCCCCGCTCGGCGAGGCGCAGCACCTCGGCGGCCTGGGCGAGACCGACG
The DNA here is from genome assembly GCA_046541805.1 of Alphaproteobacteria bacterium. Taxonomy (GTDB): domain Bacteria; phylum Pseudomonadota; class Alphaproteobacteria; order Geminicoccales; family Geminicoccaceae; genus JAAAPF01. Next base: position 3,224 of record JBKHCM010000176.1, on the reverse strand, counting down.
GCGAGCTCCAGCGACGGCCCCGCCCCCGCCTCGTGCGCCGGACGCAGGTCGACGCCCAGAGCGCGCGCCTGCGGGAAGCGGCCGTCGATCTCGCCGACGAAGCCCGCGATCTCGGCGAACGCCTCGGCGGGCCCCCGGTGGAGCTTGCCCGTGCGGGCCAACGCCGCCAGCGGGTCGATGTGCAGATCGCCCGCCACCGTCGTCGGCTCGGCGCCGCTCTCGCGCCAGCGGGCGACCAGCGCGCGCGCCATCTCGAGACCACGGCTGCCGGCCTCGAGGCTCACCGGCGCGGCGTCGGTCACCACCTGATCCAGCACCCGGGCGAGCTCGCCCGGCTCCTTGAGCATGATGCCGTCGCGGTGCTCGGCGAGCGGATCGGCGATGGCGAGGCGAAGGGCCTCCACGCCGTGCTCGAGGTCGTCGAGCGCCTGCTTGTTGGCGGTGGCCGGGTCGGGATGGGCCTGGCGCTGCTCGATGCGCCAGGCAGCGTCCAGCCCGCGGCCGCTGCGGACATAGGGAAAGCGCCCGGGCACGCCGGCGTCGCCGGCGGGGTCGTCGGCGCCGTAGAGCGGCTGGATGGCGAGGCCGTCCTCGGTGCGCGTCACCATGCGGCGATCGAAGTCCGCGCCCTTGAGGATCTTCTCGACCGCCTGCCGCCAGACATGACGGTCGACCTCGGGGAACTCGGCGAAGCTCAGTTCGTCGACGGACATGACCCTCCCTCACGGCGCATCGCCACGCTTGCCATATGTGACCCTAAGGCCTCCGGGCCGACCTTTGAATGGCGCTTTCGAACGGCGCTTCGGTTCGCCTCTCCCGCCGTCCGCCATCGCCGTCAGCGGGGCGAGCTCGTCGGAACGGCTGCGCCGATGCCGGCACGAGGCTGTCGCGCCACCCTCGCCACGGCGCCCGCTGCGACAATCATACGCGGCCGGCGCGGCCCGGCGGTCCGGCGTCGCGGTCCCGCCCAGCGCCAGCGGGGCCACAGCCGTGGCGACCGCGCGCCTCATTCGGCCACGTGCCAGAGTTCACCACCCAAGATGATGGCGCGGACCTCGAGCCGCTTGGCGCCGGTCAGGCTCTCGCCCAGGACGTCGGTGAGCCGGCGCGGCGCATCGACCTCGCGCAGGACGACGGCGTCGCCGGTGGTGCCCGGCGCGAGGTCGGCGAGGTCGGGGCGGCGCAGCCACCGCGCCGGCGTGACGGTCGCGGCGCGGACGACGTCCGCGAACGGCATGCCGAGATGGCGCAGCTTTTCCATGGTGACGAGGTTGTCGTAGGCCGGGCCGTCGATGCACAAGCTGTGGACGTCCGAGCTGATGATGTCCGGCAAAAAGCCCGCCTGCACCATCGTCTTCGCGGTTTCCCAGGAGAACGAGCCGGCGCCGTGGGCGATGTCGAAGAGGACGCCGCGGGCGCGGGCGTCCAGCACGGCCTCGCGCACCCGACCGTCGGCGTGGCAGGGCGCGTTCGGAAAGGGGCGAAAGCAGTGGGTGAGCACGTCGCCCGGCCTGAGCGTCCGGCAGACCTCGGCGTAGGTCGGCGGCATGTCGTCGATGTGGCACATCACCGGCAAGCCCGCCCGCTCCGCCGCGTCGACGGCGAGATGGAGCGGGGTGAGGCCGTGGACGCCGCTCGTGCGGACGCCGACGCGCACCTTGATGCCGCGGATCAGCTCCGGGTGCGCCATGGCGACGCGGGCACAGACCGCGGGCTCGAGCAGGTCGCGGTCCTTGCTCTCGCCGACCATCACGTCCTTCGAGAAGGCGAAGATGCCGGCGAAGGAAACGTGCAGCAGCGCCAGGATGCGGGTGTCGCTGCGCGCGATGACGTGGCGGTGAAAGCCTTCGAAATTGCCGGCACCGGCGGAGCCGACGTCGAGCCAGGTGGTGGTGCCCGAGCGCCGGGCGAGCGCGTCGCCGTCGATCCCGAGCGAGGTGCCGCCCCAGTAGACGTGCGCGTGCATGTCGATCAGGCCGGGCACGACGATGTCGCCGGTCGCCTCCAGTCGCGCCGCGTCGGCGCTCACGCTCTCGGCCACAAGGCCGTCGCGGAACGCGACGTCGCCGATCCCGTCGACACCACGGCCGGGATCGACGACGCGCCCGCCCGTCACCAGGAGTTCACCCGCCACCATCGCCTCCGCATCGTCGCGACCCGGCGTCGAGGCTAGAGGCTGGCGCGGGAAAACACCAACGGCGCTTCAGCCGAAGCCGCGCCGCCGCGCCGCGCGGGCGGCGGCAGGTTCGCCGATGCCACGCCGGCCGGCCAGGTCGAGCTCGATCTCGGTGAACGGATAGGCCTCGAGCTCGGCGAGCGCGCGCCGCTCGGCGCTCGCGCGCTGGGCCGTGGCGAAGGCGGCCACGAGCTCGCGCACGAGGCGGGTCAGGCCACCGAAGCCAGGGCGGTTGGGGTGGTCGGCGATCGCGGTCATGCAGCGTCTCCTCTGCGGTTGGTGGACGACAAAAGCGCAGGATCGTGCGGCTTCGGTTAACCGCCGCCGAGACCGAGGGCGACGAGCGCCAGCGACACGGTGACGACGGCGAGCGGCGTCGAAACGGCGATCGCGGTGGCGCACTCGGCCTCGGCGGCGCCGTAGCGGCTCGCGAAGAGATAGGGGTTCACGCCCACCGGCAGCGCCGCCAACACCACCGTGACCGCGGTGAAGAGCGCCGGCAGTGCGAAGACCTGCGTCGCCAGCACGAAGGCGACGAGCGGGTGGACCACGCCCTTGAGCGCCACGACGACGGCCACCAGCGGCAGCGCGCCGCCGATGTGGAACTGGCGCAGCGCCGCGCCCGTCGCGAACAAGGCGCAGGGCACGGCAGCGCCGCCCACGAGCTGGGCGAAGTCGCGAAAGGGCCCCGGCAGGGGCAGGCCCGCGCGGTTCGCCACCACGCCGAGGACGAGGGCCATGAGGATCGGATTGGTCACCACGCCGCGCACGACCTCCGGGGCGATGCGCCGCACGCCGGCGTGGGCGCCGCGCACGCTCTCGACCAGCACCGTGGTCAGCGTGAAGAAGACGAGGCTGTGGAAGGAGATGATCAAGAAGAGCGCGAAGCTGGCGTCCGGGCCGATGACGGTGAGCACCACCGGGATGCCGATCATCACCGTGTTGGCGTAGGCCGCGGCGAAGCCGACGAGCACGCTCTCGTCGCCGCGGCGGCGGAACCCGAGGCGGGCGGCGAGCGCGCCGAGGACGAAGACGATGCCGGTGGCGA
>JBKHCM010000175.1:0-4215 GCA_046541805.1 Alphaproteobacteria bacterium | reverse complement strand
CCGGCAGCCGCAGCGGCGGCGCGGGCGGCGCGGGAGGCGGCGCGCGCGGTCCGCGCCTCGCGCTCGGGCTCGTCGCCGTAGCTGCGGGCGACCGCTTGAAGCTGGTCTTGAAAGCGCGCGATCAGCGCCTCCTTGGACTTCGAGCCCTGCGAGCTGCCGAACTCGAAGGCGAAGGCGTCGGAAAGGATCTTCAAGAGCACCCCCGCCACCGTGGTCAAGAGGCCGATCTCGGGCGTGCCGAGCGCCTTGCTCTCGGGATAGGGCCACACCGCCGCCGCCACGCAACCGCCGAGGCCGGTGAAGGCGAGCAAGAGCATCAGATCGGCGCGGGTGTTGCGCCGGCCGTCCTTTTCGAGCTCGAGGGAGCGCATCCGCGCCGACAGGCGGTCCTCGAGGACGCGTTCGTTCTCGCGGTTCTCGATCTCGGCGAGCTGCACCCGGAGGTCGGCGCGGGCCTCGGCGTCCAGCTTGAGCCGCTCGAGGATCTCTTCGGCGTCCTCGGAGTCCGGCACGCCGGCGGCGGTGGCGGCGACGTCGACGACCTTCTTGGCGACGGTCTCGGCGTTGTCGCCACCGAGCTTGCCGACCAGGCTCGGCAGCACCTCCGCGGCGATCTGCGCGGCGACGGGGATCAGGAAGGGCAGGGCCATCAAGAGCACTCCGCGCGGCGCGGCTCGAGGTCGAGCCGCTCAAGGAGGTTGTCGGTGATCTCGGCGTCGGTCGGGACGCCGTGGCGGCGCTTGGCGGCGTCGAGCGCGGCGCGGGTCTTCGGCCCCCAGAGGCCGTCGACGGTGAGCTCGGCGCCGGCGGCGTTCAGCGCCCGCTGCAGCTCGGCGACCCGGCGGCGATCCTCGGTGAACGGCACGCCCTCGTCCGCGCCCTCGGCGCGGGCGGCGGCGTAGGCCGCCTCGAGCTTGGTGTCGTAGCCGTTGGCGGCGTAGTCCGGCCCGTTGTAGCCGCGCGCGAAGCCGGCCCAGTCGCCGGCGCGTAACGGCTCGTCCAGGCCGTGATGCGCGATGAACCCCACCATGGCGTCGAGCTGGTCGCCTTCGCCGGCGGCCATCGCGTTGACGAAGGCGTCGATGTCGGCGAAGCCGCAGACCGCGTAGTTCGTCCCCATGACCTGGCCGAGGCCCCACGAGCAGGCCTGCAGCGCGGCGTCGGCGTCGAGGGCGACCGCGTCCAACAGCCGGTCGTACTCGCCGCGCCCGCCCTTGTAGTGCGCCTTGGTCCAACGCGGGTGCGAGAGGTCGGGACGCTCGTCGTCGAAGGCGCCGTCGGTCAGCCGATGGAAGACGTGGCCCTCGAAGAGGATCTTCGGCAGGTCCCCCTCGATGAAGCCGGCGCCCGCGCTCTCGACGGCGATGACGGCCCGCAAGGCCGCGGTCGAGACCTCGAGCCGCGCAGCGCCGCGTTCGATGTCGCCACTCGACAAGAAGGCGGCCATGGCGTCCGCTCCGCTCGCCCAAGACTAGGTAAAGATACCTATAACCGCGGCGGCGTCAACGGTGTCGGTGCGCTCAGTGCCGAAAATGTCGGGTGGCGGTGAACACCATCGCGACGCCGAGGCGGTCGGCGGCGGCGATGACCTCGTCGTCGCGCTTGCTGCCGCCGGGCTGGATGACGGCGGTGGCGCCGGCGTTCGCCGCGGCCTCGAGCCCGTCGGCGAAGGGGAAAAAGGCGTCCGAGGCGCAGACACAGGGCTTGGCGCCGGCGCCCTCGGCCGCCTTGCGCACGGCGATGCGCACGGCGTCGACCCGGCTCATCTGCCCGGCACCGACGCCGACGGTGGCGCCCTTGCGGGCGAGCACGACGGCGTTCGACTTGACGTGCTTGGCGACGGTTTGGGCGAAGACGAGGTCGCGGATCTCGGCGTCGGTGGGCGCGCGCGCGCTCACGACCCGCCAGGACACCGGATCGGGTCCCGCATCGTCGACCGACTGGACCAAAAGCCCGCCCTCGATCGAGCGGATGACCCGGCGATTGGCGGGCTCGAGCGCGGCGGTGAGCACCCGCAGCGCCGTCTTGTGGCCGAGGCGCGTGAGCGCCGCCGGCGCGACCTCGGGCGCGATCACGACCTCGGCGAAGTGGGTCGCCACCAGCTCGGCGAGGCCCGCCGTCAGCGGGCGGTTGACCGCGATGATGCCGCCGAAGGCGCTGGTGGGATCGGAGGCGAGCGCCAGCTGCCAGGCCTCCTCGAGGGTGTCCGCCACCGCGGCGCCGCAGGGGTTGGCGTGCTTGATGATGGCGAGCGCCGGCTCGTCCAGATCGCGCACGAGCGACCAGGCGGCGTCGGTGTCGGCGAAGTTGTTGTAGGAGAGCTCCTTGCCCTGGAGTTGGGTGGCGCCGACCAGTCCGGCGCCCGTGCCCTCGGTGCGGTAGACCGCGGCGTCCTGGTGCGGGTTCTCGCCGTAGCGGCAACGCTGGACGCGATGGGCGGCGACCACCAGCGTCTCCGGCAGGTCGTCGCCCGCCGTGCGCTGGAACCACTCGGCGATGGCCGCATCGTAGGAGGCCGTGTGCGCGAAGGCCTTGGCGGCGAGCCGGCGGCGCAGCGGCGGCGGCAGCTCGCCCGCCGAATCCATCATCTCGAGGACGTGGTTGTAGTCCGCGGGATCGCAGACCACCGCCAGCGAGGCGTGGTTCTTGGCGGCCGCCCGCAGCATCGCCGGCCCGCCGATGTCGATGGTCTCGACGACCTCGTCCTCGCCGGCGCCCGAGGCTACGGTCTCGCGGAACGAGTAGAGGTTCACCACCAGGAGATCGAAGGGCTCGATGCCGCGCGCGTCGAGCGCGGCGCGGTGGCCGGGGTCGTGGGACCTCGCGAGCAGGCCGCCGTGGACCGCCGGGTGCAGCGTCTTCACCCGGCCGTCCAGGAACTCGCCCACACCGGTGAGCGCGCCCACCTCCTCGACCTCGAGGCCGGCCGCGGCGAGCGCGCGCGCCGTGCCGCCGGTCGACACCAGCGCGAAGCCGCGCGCCGCGAGCGCCTGAGCGAAGGGCACGAGCCCGGTCTTGTCGGAGACCGAAAGCAGTGCTCGGGCGATCTGCGCCGGCATCGTCAACCTCGCTTTCTCAGATGCGCAAAGAAGAACCCGTCCATGCCGCCCGGGATCGCCGAGGGCAAGCTCCGCCACGCGCCGGTGCCGCACGGCCTGACGCCGAGCTCGGCGGGCGGATCGACCACCGCGGGCGCCGGCGCGACGTCGCCGCGGCCGGCAACCCAGTCGGCGACGAGGCGCTCGCCTTCTTCCGGCTCCAAGGAGCAGCTGGCGTAGACCAGCCGGCCGCCGGGCGCGAGCCGCGCCATCGCCGCGTCCAGCAGGCGCGCCTGCAGGGCCGCCTGGGTGCGCACGTCGCGCGCGCCGCGGTGCCAGGGAATGTCGGGATGGCGGCGCAGCGTGCCGGTGGCGGTGCAGGGCGCGTCCACCAGGACGACGTCGAAGCCGTCGGCGGCGACCTCCTCGAGCGCGGCGACGCGGGTCGTCGCGGTGAGCCCGAGGCGCGCCAGGTTCGCCGCCAGCCGCGCCATGCGGCCGGCGTCGGCGTCCAGCGCCGTCACCGCGCCGCCGGCGTGGATCAGCTGGGCGGTCTTGCCGCCCGGGGCGGCGCCGGCGTCGAGCACGCGCGCGCCCGCGAGATCGCCCAGGCTCGCCACCGGCAGGCTCGCCGCCACGTCCTGCACCCACCAGGCGCCCTCGGCGTAGCCCGCCAGCTCCTCGACCGCGCCGGCGTGCTCGAGGCGCACCGTCTGCGGGCCCAGCGCCCGGCCGCCCAGGCGCTCGGCCCAGGCGTCGCGCGCGCGCGGCACGGTCAGGTCCAAGGGCGGCTCTTCGGCTTGGACGGCGGCGATGGCGTGCGCGGTCGCCTCGCCGTAGGCGGCGCACCAGCGGCGCCAGAGCCAGGGCGGGAGGTTGCGGCCGACGTCGGGCAGCGCGGGTCTCTCGGCGGCGAGCTTGCGCAGGACGGCGTTGATCAGCCCGGCCTCGGGCCGCCCTTGGGCGCGGGCGAGGGCGACGCTGGTGCCGACCGCGGCGTGCGGCGGGGTGTCGAGCAGGAGGATCTGCGCAGCGCCCAGGCGCAAGAGGTTCTGGGCCACCGGCGCGTCGGGCGCGTAGCGCAGATAGCCCTTCAGCACGCCGTCGAGCTGGCCCTTGCGGCGCAGCACCGTCGCGACGAGGCGGCGCGCGAAGGCGCGGTCGCGCCCGTCGAGCC
>JBKHCM010000065.1:0-17419 GCA_046541805.1 Alphaproteobacteria bacterium | reverse complement strand
GCGAAGCCGGCGGGCTCAGCGGCCGGCCGCTGCTCGCACCGACGACGGCGCGGCTTGCGCACCTGCGCGCCGCACTCGGCCCCGAGCAGGCGCTCGTCGGCGTCGGCGGGGTGGGCAGCGCCGCCGACGTCGGCGCCAAGCTCGCCGCCGGCGCCGACCTGGTCCAGCTCTACACCGCCTTGATCTACGAGGGGGTCGGCCTCGGCCGCCGGCTCCTCGCCGAGCTCGACGCCGTCGCGGCCCATCCGACGCCCGCCGAACGCCCCTTGCCCGAGGCATGCGTCAACCGGGCGTGCCCGGCTCCGCGCGGCGGCGCAGGAGGTGGGTGACACGGTAGGTCATGACCGTGTCGCCGCGGCCGTTGACGACGGCGTAGGCGATGACGGCGGTGCCGCGGTCGGGCTTCGAGCGCGACGCCTTCGTCGCCAAGACCTCGGCCTCGACGTGCAGCGTGTCGCCGGGGCGCACCGGTGCGGTCCAGCGCAGCTCGTCCATCCCCGGCGAGCCGATCGAGGCGGCGTTGATGACGCCCGCGGCGTGCCACAGCCGAAAGGAGACCAAGAGCGTCTGAAAGCCGCTGGCGATGAGCCCGCCATAGGGGCCCGCCGCGGCGACGGTCTGGTCGAGATGGAAGGGCTGCGGGTCCCATGCGAGCGCGAAGGCGAGGATCTGGGCCTCGCTCAGGGTGCAGCCGGCGGTCGTGAAGCGCTCGCCCACCGTGAAGTCCTCGAACCAACGCTCGGCCACCGCCTCAGCCCTCCGGCGGCCAGCCCGGCCGCGGCATCTCGAACACCTCGCGCACCGGCGCGTAGTCCATATAGCCGAGCCGCGCCAAGGGCTTGAGCCGGGTGACGTCGACCCGGCCGTCGACCAGGACGGCGTCGTCGATGTGGATGCCGACCACGCGGCCGATGACCAGGCGGTTGGGGGCGGCGACGGCGTCGGTGGTCTCGAGCTCGACCACGCGCACGAGCCGGCACTCGAGATGCGCCGGGCTCTCGGCGACGCGCGGCGGTGCCACCTCGCGCGCGGGCGCCTTGGTGAGCCCCGCCAGCTCGAACTCGTCTCTCGCCCGCGGCGCCGCGGCCGAGGTGCGGTTCATCGCCTGCGCCAGGTCCTCGGTGACGAGGTTCAAGACGAACTCGCCGGTCTCCTCGATGTTCTTGACGCTGTCCTTGAGCCCGCCGTCCCGGTGGGCGCCGGTGCCGGCGAAGATCACCTGCGGCGGGAAATAGGCGACGGCGTTGAAGAAGGAATAGGGCGCGAGGTTGGCGCGGCCGCGGGCGTCGAGCGAGGAGATCCAGCCGATCGGGCGCGGCACCACGAGCGCGTTGAAGGGATTGTGGGGCAAGCCGTGGGGCTCGCCCGGGCGGTAGAACATGGCGGCCTTTCGAAGACGGACGCGTCGCGTCGAGCTTTAGGCCGGCCGTGGCGTCGCGTCACCCGCTCGAACGCACCGCCGCCCGGCGTCCGCCCTTGCGCTCGCGGCCGGGGCGCGCAACGCTCGCAGCGAAGCAGGGCGAGGAGAACGACGATGGGCGCGGACGTGCGCGCGCGCGAGGCGGTGGCGGTGTTCGAGGACGTGGGCGATCTCGACGAGGCGGTGCGCGCGCTCTTGGCGGTGGGCTTCTCTTACGACGATCTGAGCCTGTTGGCCGATCGCCGCACCGTCGAGCGCAAGCTCGGCCACGCCTACGAGAAGGTCGAGGACCTGGAGGACGCCCCCGACGCCCCGCGGGTGGCCTATCGCCGCCCGCCCGATTCGGCCGCCGCCGAGGGCAACTACATCGGCGCCATCACCTGGGCGCCGCCCCTGCTCGCCGCCGGGGCGGTGGTGGCCTCCACCGGCCTCATCACCGGTCTCGTCGTCGGCGCCGCGGTCGCGGGCGGGCTCGCCGCCAACGTGCTCGGCCACGTCATCGACCAGCGCCACGCCCAGTGGCTGCAGGAGCAGCTCGACCACGGCGGCATTCTGCTTTGGGTGCGGGTCAAGGACGACGAGGCGGCGGAGGAGGCGGTGCAAATCCTCACCCGCCACGCCGTCCACGACGTCCACATCCACGAGGTCGAGCCGGTCAGCGCGGCGAGCGGTTCCGGGTGAAGCGCCGCAGCAGCGCCCTGAGCGGCACGAGCAGGCTCGGGTAGCGCCGTTTCAGCGTCAAAAAGCGGCGCTTGGCGATCTTCGAGTTGGTGAGCACGAGGCTGGCGCCGAGCGCCAGCAAGAGAAACCCGCCGGGCGCCGGCGACAGCCAGAGTAGCGTGCCGACGGCGAAGACCGCGAAGCCGAGCACCACCATGACCCGGCGCCAAGCCGCGCGGCGCGGGATCGCCGCGGTCGGCGGCGCACCGCCGGCACGGGTTGGAATCGGTCGCGTACGCACGCGCGCAGGACATCCGTTTTGAAAAAGGACGACGAGGAGCGGCAACCCGACGGCCCGCCCCCGCGCTCACCGAGCCGAAAGCTTAGCGAGCCCGACGACGTCTTTCCACCGCCTCTCTAAGGCGTCCCGGCCGGGCGACGACGTCGGCGCCGTCGGGCGAGCGATGCACCGGGCGCGGGGAGGAACGACCGAGTTCGCGTGGGGATGAGCCAGGACTTTGTCGACGACTGCCTGAAGACGCGGGCCGTGACCGCCGACGCGCGCTACCGCGAGGTGCTGCGCGCGCTCCGGCGGACCTTCGTCGCGCCTTTCCGCAAGGCCGCGCTTCTCGTTCACCGCATCGCCGAGGTCTTGGGCGACCTCTCGCCCTCGAGCCCCGCTCGTCGTGCTCAGCGGCGCCCTCGTCGAGGCGATGCGTCGGGCTTCGCGCGGCGAGCCGCATGCGCGTCACGCCGGGCTCGTCGACCTGCTCGCCGCGTGTCCCGCCGCCGTGCGGGCGGTCGCGGTCGCGGCGACGGTGAAGGCCGGCGGGTCCGCGGCCGGCGAGGGGACGACGCCGGGGTGATCGCGGTCATCGCCGAAGCGGCGAGACCCACGCCGGACGTCGGCTCCCTGACAGTGGTGGGCGACGGGCTCGCCCGGCGCCACGCCGAGCGGCGCTGACCCCGCGCCTCACGACCCCGGCAGCACCAGCACCCGGCGAAACGGCAAGCGGTCGCGCGCGAGCGTGACCGTCGGCGTCTCGCTCACGACCACCTCCCACTCCTCGGAGAGCTCGGCGAGGAAGCCCCCCAGCACCGAGGAGCCGAAATAGTGCATCGGGATCACCACCGACGGCCGCACCTGCTCGACGACGGCGGCGGCGGCGGCGTGCGGCAGCGTCCACATCCCGTCCGCCGGGACGAGGAGGACGTCGATGACGCCCATCTCGCCCAGGTGGTCGTCCTCCAGGCGGTGGTGCAGGTGGCCCAGATGGGCGATGCAGAGGTCCGCCACCTCGAAGACGAAGATCGAGTTGCTGTTGGTGTGCGCGCCGTCGCGCCCGCGCACGCTCGTGGGCACGTTGCGCACCCGCAGGTCGTCCATGACGACGTCGTGCTCGGCGAGGCCGCCGCCGGGCACCCAGCCACGCAGGACATGGGTGACGCCGGGTTCGACGTCGTCGGTGTAGTGCGTGGAGTGGGCGTTGTTCATCGTCACGATGTCGGGGGTGATCGGCGCGGTGATGTCGCCGTTGTAGTCGGTGACCGCGCTCACGCCCCCGCGCGTCTCGATCAGAAAGGAGGCGTGGCCGAGAAAGGTGAGCCGGGCGGTGGCGTCCTCGGGCAGGGCCGCCGGGGTCGGCCCCGCCGGGATCAGCCGCGCCGCCGACTGCGCGAGCGGAAAGCAGCCGGCGGCGAGCGCGGTAGCGGGCAGGAGCACCAGCGCGGCAGCGAGCGCCGCGAGCGAGCCTCGACGCATCGATCCTCTCCTCGAGCCTTCGCCGAGCAAGATGCATCGCCCCCCGGCCCTTTCAACGCACCGCGGCTCTTGCCGGCCGGCATTGCCGCCGCTAGCGTCGCCATATCGGTTCAACAGCAGAAAGGAGGTGATCCAGTGTCGAGTGAGTTGACGGTCCGCCACGGGTCCTCGCGTCTCGCCTCGGCGGTGGAGCAGCCTCTGCCGTCGGCGTGAGCGCCGGCTCGAAGCCAAAGGGCCCCTGACGGCCCACTCACGGAAAGGCCGCCCCCGGGCGGCCTTTCTCGTCGGTGGCGGGGCCATCTTGGCGACAGCGCCGGGCGTTGCCACTTGATCACCATGCAACGCCATGTACGCAGCGTCGCCGCGGTGGTCGCGGCGACATTCCTGATCGCGGGGTGCTCGGTGTTCGGCACAGGCGGGGACACGGAAACGCCCGACTACGCGGTTGTCCGCACGCTCACGAGCGGCGTGGAGATCCGGCGCTACGGCGAGCGGCTCGCCGCCGAGACCGCGGTCGCGGCCACGCCGAGCGCCCGCAACGAGGCCTTTCGCCGGCTCGCCGGCTACATCTTCGGCGACAACGCCGGCGCGGAGAAGATCGCGATGACCACACCCGTGGCCACCGCGGCGGCGCCTGCTGGCGCGGGCGAGCGGCTGCCGGCGCCGGTGGCGACGGCCGCGCGCGGGGGCGAGCTCGAGATGCGCTTTTTCCTGCCCGGGGGGATCGATCCCGGCGCCGCGCCCGCACCCGAGGACCCCCGCGTCCGCCTCGTCGAGGTGCCGGCGGAGACGCTGGCGGTGCTGCGCTTCTCCGGCCGGCCCAGCGACGCCCGCGTCGCCGAGAAGACCGACGAGTTGATGGCCGCCCTCGATCGCGCCGGCGTCGACCCCGCGGGCCGGCCCCAGGCCTTTTTCTACGACCCGCCCTGGACCCTGCCGCCGCTGCGCCGCAACGAGGTGGCGGTGGCGGTCGCCACCGATCCCGAGACCGGCGCCGAGGCAGACTGAACCGCGCCGGCGAGCTTGAGCGCGAACGCCTGCGGGATCCGGGCGGTGCCGCCCCGGGGCTCGATCGCCTCGACGTCACCGTCGCCTGCCCGAGGCGGAACGGGCGCGAGTTCGAAAAGGGTGGATTGCCGCCGCCGGTCGAGGTCCCGGTGTCGCGTCCCGGCAGCTCGCGGCGGCCGGGGGTGCTGGCCGCGGCCGACATGTTCTCGCGCGGCGCCGCGACGTCTTTGCCGCGCGCCGGCTGTGCGCGTTCGAGCTCGTCCAAGCGCGCCGGCCCGGCCTTGATCCGCGCCCGCAGGGTGCGCCCCGCGGCGGGCCGAGCGCCCGGGCGGCGTCGGCGCGCCTCGATAAGCCGGCATCCACACATGACCGGCGGGTCCTCGCGCCGTCAGCGCCGCGGCCGGCGCGCCGTCGCCTCCACCTCGATGCGCATGAAGGGTTGATCCAGCGCGCAGATGACGCTGGTGTTGGCCGGCCGGGCGCGGTCGCACCAGCGCTTGACGATCGGCTTGACGCGGTGGAACTCGTCGCGCGTCGCGGCGAAGACGCGCACGCGCACGAGGTCGTCGAGCCCGCAACCGGCCTGGGCGAGGGCGCGGGCGATGTTGGCGAAGGCGTTCTCGCACTGGGTCTCGACGTCGTCGGGAAAGGCCAGCGTGTCGGGATCGAAGCCGGTGGTGCCGGAGACGTGGACGAGCTCGCCCGCCACCACCGCCCGGGCGTAGCCGGCCTGGGCCTCGAAGGGGGCACCCGAATAGAGCCGCGCGCCGTCGCCCACGGCGAAGAGTGCGTCCCAGCGCGGGTCGCGGAACTCCTGGAGCTCGAGCCGGTAGCCGTCGGGATCGCGGAAGAAGGCGGCGTAGACGGTGCCGTCCATCTGCGCGCCCGGCGGGCCCTCGAAGGCGACGCCGCGGGCGGTGAGCTTGGCGTAGGCGCGGTCGACGTCGCAGACGAAGCTCACCATCACCCCGGCGGTGCCGCGCGGCCGGTCGGGGCGGTCGGACACACCCAGATAGGCGCCGTCGTTGACGCGAAAGAGAACGGCGCGTCCTTGATCGACGACGAGCTCGAGATCGAGCACGTCGCGGTAGAAGCCGACGGCGCGGGCGAGGTTGTCGGTGTAGAGAAAGGTGAGTTGCTGTCCCTTGGGCACCATCGTCGAGATTCCGCGCGCTGGAGGGGATCGGGGTGGGCGTTACCGCCCAACGAATGATCGAACGGCGCGCCCGGGTGAGCTAGAGCCTGAGGCGCCAGCGATGTCCCGACCGCCCGGAAAGCCCGCCGCCATGGTTCCCGATCCCGTTAGCGCCCCGGCCACCGTCATCGACGGCAAGGCGGCGGCGGCCCGCTACCGCGCCCGGCTCGCCGCGCGCCTCGCCGGGCTCGCCCGGGGCGCGCCCATCCCGTGCCTGCGCGTCGTCATCGTCGGCGATCACCCGGCCTCGCGCACTTATGTGCGCACCAAGGCGCGCGTCGCCCGCGAGATCGGCATCGACGCCGGGCTGGTCGAGCTCTCCGACACCATCTCCACCGACGACCTGCTCGCCGTCGTCCACGCGCTCAACGCCGATGCCGCCGTCCACGGCATCCTGGTGCAGCTGCCGCTGCCGCCGCAGGTGGACGCCCAGGCGGTGCTCGAGGCGATCGATCCGTTGAAGGACGTCGACGGCTTTCACCCGATCAACGTCGGCCGCATGGTCACCGCCATCCGCCCCGGCGTCGAGGATCTGTTGATCCCCTGCACGCCTTTGGGCTGTCTGCACCTGTTGCGCGAGGTCCACGGGCGCGACGGCCTCGCCGGCAAGCGCGCGGTGGTGCTCGGGCGCTCGAACATCGTCGGCAAGCCGATGGCGACGCTGCTCTTGGGCGAGGACTGCACGGTGACGACCGCGCATTCGAAGACGCGGAACCTGCCCGACGTCGTCCGCGAGGCGGAGATCCTGGTGGCCGCCGTCGGCCGCGCCGGCTTCGTCACGGGCGACTGGCTCAAGCCCGGCGCCACCGTCCTCGACGTCGGCATCAACCGCGTCGAGGCCGCCGACGGCGCGCGCAAGCTCACGGGCGACGTCGCCTTCGAAGAGGCGGTGGAGGTCGCGGGCGCGATCACCCCCGTCCCCGGCGGGGTCGGGCCGATGACCGTCGCCATGCTGATGCGCAACACGCTCACCGCCTACACCCGGCAGACCGGGGTGGCGGTGTGACGCGCTACAGTGCCTGGCGTGTCCTCAAAGAGGGGCTGACGGGCAACCGGGGCTGGGCGCCGGTCTGGCGCGAGCCGGAGCCGAAGGGGGCTTACGACGTCGTCATCGTCGGCGGCGGCGGCCACGGCCTCGCCACCGCGTACTACCTGGCGAAGGAGTTCGGCATCACCGACGTCGCCGTCCTCGAGAAGGGCGATCTCGGCACCGGCAATGTCGGCCGCAACACGACGATCGTGCGCTCCAACTACCTGCTCGGACCCAACGCCCATTTCTACGAGCACGCGCTGAAGTTGTGGGAAGGGCTCGAGCACGAGCTCAACTTCAACGTGATGGTGTCGCAGCGCGGGGTGTTGAACCTCTACCATTCCGATGCCCAGCGCGACGCCTTCGCCCGGCGCGGCAACGCCATGCGGCTCGCCGGTATCGATGCCGAGCTGTTGACGCGCGAGCAGGTGAAGGCGCTCGTCCCCGTCCTGGACGTCGACAACGCGCGGTTTCCGATCGAGGGCGGGCTCGTGCAGCGGCGCGGCGGCACCGTGCGCCACGACGCCGTCGCCTGGGGCTACGCCCGCGCGGCGGATCGGCTCGGCGTCGACCTGATCCAGCGCTGCGAGGTGACCGGGCTCGACATCGCGGGCGGCCGTGTGACGGGCGTGCGCACGACCAAGGGGCCGATGCGCGCCGGCAAGGTCGGCCTCGCCGTCGCCGGCCACACCACCCAGGTGGCGCGGATGGCCGGGATCGAGCTGCCGGTCGAGAGCCACGTGCTCCAGGCCTACGTTACCGAGGGGGTGAAGCCGCTCCTCGACGTCGTCGTCACCTTCGGCGCCGGGCACTTCTACGTCAGCCAGTCCGACAAGGGCGGGCTGGTCTACGGCGGCGACCTCGACGGCTACAACTCCTACGCCCAGCGCGGCAATCTCCCCAACATGCGGCACGTCATGACCGCCGGCATGGCGATGATGCCGTGCCTCGGCCGGCTGCGGCTGCTGCGCCAGTGGGGCGGCGTCATGGACATGTCCTTCGACGGCAGCCCGTTCATCTGCAAGACGCCGATCGACGGGCTCTACCTCGACGGCGGCTGGTGCTACGGCGGCTTCAAGGCGACGCCGGGCGCGGGCTGGTGCTTCGCGCACACCATCGCCAAGGACGCGCCGCACCCGCTGAACGCCGCCTTCACCATCGAGCGCTTCAAGGAGGGCCGCATGCTCGACGAGAAGGGCGTCGGCCCCAACCCCTGGCTCCAATAGGTCGCCCGTGCAGCGTCTGCGTTGTCCCTGGTGTGGTGTTCGCGACGAGGCCGAGTTCGCCTATCAGGGCGACGCCACCAAGGTGCGACCGGCCGCCGACGCCGGCGTCGACGCCTTCTTCGACTACGTCTACGGCCGCGCCGATCCGAAGGGCTGGCACGTCGAGTGGTGGCACCACACCGCCGGCTGCCGGCGCGTCGTGAAGGTCGTGCGCCACACGGTGACGCACCGCGTGCATTGGACCGGCTGGCCGGACGAGGCGCCGGACCTCCCGGAGGCGGGCCCGTGACCGGGCCGTTTCGCCTGACGGCCGGCGGCCGCCGGATCGACCGCCGCCGGCGGCTGCGCTTTCGCTTCGACGGCAGATCGCTCGAAGGCGTGGAAGGCGACACGCTCGCCTCGGCGCTCTTGGCCCACGGCGTCCACCTCGTCGCCCGCTCCTTCAAATACCACCGCCCGCGCGGGATCCTCACCGCGGGCGAGGAGGAGCCGAACGCGCTGGTCGAGCTGCGGACGGGGGCGCGGCGCGAGCCCAACACCCGCGCGACCCAGATCGAGCTGTTCGATGGCCTCGTGGCCACCAGCCAGAACCGCCGCGGCTCCCTCGCCTTCGATCTGATGGCGGCGAACCAGTGGTTCGCGCCGTTTCTCGGGGCGGGCTTCTACTACAAGACCTTCATGGGACCCGGCCGGGCCTGGGAGCACGTCTTCGAGCCCTTGATCCGCCGCGCCGCCGGCCTCGGCCGCGCCGCCCGCGCAGCCGACCCGGACGCCTACGACGAGGCACATCTGCACTGTGACGTGCTGGTCGTCGGTGCCGGCCCGGCCGGGCTCGCCGCGGCGGACGCGGCCCGGCGCAGCGGGGCGCGGGTCGTGCTCGCCGAGCAGCGCCCCACCCTCGGCGGTGCGCTCGCCGCCGAGGCCGACGGCCTCGACGACTGGGTCGCCGGCGTCGCGGCCGGTTTCGACGGCGACGCCGCCCGGCTCATGACGCGCACCACCGTCACCGGCTACTACGACCACGACGTCCTCGTCGCCGTCGAGCGGGTCGCCGACCACCTGCGGACGCCCGAGGCCCACCAGCCGCGTCAGCGGCTCTGGGTGATCCGCGCCCGCGAGGTGGTGCTCGCCACCGGCGCCCACGAGCAGCCGCTGCCCTTCGCCCACAACGACCGTCCCGGCGTCCTGCTGAGCGGGGCGGTGCGCCATTACCTCCACGCCCACGCCGTCGTCCCCGGCCGGCGCGTCGTCGTCGCGACGATGACCGACGACGGCTACCGCACCGCGCTCGACCTTGTCCGCGCCGGAATCGAGGTGCCGGCGGTCGTCGATGCGCGCGCCCAGCCGGGCCCGCTCGCGCGCGAAGCCGAGGCGGCCGGGATCGAGCTCTTGACCGGTCAGGTCCCGCTCCGCTCGCTCGGCGCACGGCGCGTGCGCGGCCTCGAGGTCGCCCATCGGGGCGACGAGCACCAACAGCGGCTCGCCTGCGACGCCGTCGCCGTCTCGGGCGGCTTCGCGCCGGCGCTGCACCTGGCGAGCCAGTCCGGCGCCCGCCCCGTCCACGACGCGACGATCGGCGCCTTCGTGCCCGGCGCGCCCGTCCAGCACGAGCGCTCGGCCGGTGCCGCCCGCGGCGTGCTCGACCTCGAGGCTTGCCTCGACGACGGCCGTCGCGCCGGCATCGAGGCCGCCGCGGCCGCCGGCTTCGAGATGGGCGCGCTGCCGGCGCTGCCGACCGTCGCGGCACGCCCGGAGGCGCCGATCGCGCCGCGCCACCTGCCCGCGGACGGCCGCAAGGCCTTCGTCGACTTTCAAAACGACGTCACCGTCGCCGATCTGCGCCTCGCCGTACAGGAGGGCTACGGCCGCACCGAGCACGCCAAGCGCTACACCACGCTCGGCATGGCGACCGATCAGGGCAAGACCGCCGGTCTGACCGGCTTGGCGGTGCTGGCCGCGGCCAAGGGCTGTGCCACCGGCGCGCTCGCGCCCACCACCTTCCGGCCGCCCTACACGCCCATGGCCGTCGGCGCCTTCGCCGGCCACGAGCGCGGCATGGACTACCAGCCGATCCGCCGCACGGCGATGCACCGCGCCCACGCGCGGCTGGGGGCGATCTTCGGCGAGGCCGGGCACTGGCTCAGGCCGCGCTGCTATCCCCGAGGCGACGAGGGCCTGATGGAGGCGGCCGCGCGCGAGGCCATCGCCGTGCGGGCGAGCGTCGGGCTCTGCGACGTCTCCACCCTCGGCAAGATCGAGATCCGCGGCCCCGACGCCCGCGAGCTCCTCAACCGCGTCTACGTCAACGCCTGGTCGAAGCTGGCGGTCGGCAAGGCGCGCTACGGGCTGATGCTGCGCGAGGACGGCATCGCCTTCGACGACGGCACGACCTCGTGCCTGGCCGACGACCACTTCTTCATGACGACGACGACGGCGAACGCCGCGCGGGTGCTGCAGCACCTGGAGTTCCTGCACCAGACGGCGTGGCCGGAGCTCGACGTCGCCGTCTGCTCGGCGACCGATGAGTGGTGCGCGCTGGCGCTCGCCGGGCCGAGGTCGCGCGAGGTGCTGGACCTCGTCCTCGACGGCGCCGACGTCTCCAACGACGCCCTGCCCTTCATGGGCGTCACGACGGCGAGCGCGGGCGGCGTGCCGGTGCGCGTCTTCCGCATCAGCTTCTCGGGCGAGCTGGCCTACGAGCTGGCCTGCCCCTGGGGCTACGGTGAGGGCTTGTGGGAGCGCGTCCTGCGCGCCGGCGCCGGCTTCGACCTCACGCCCTACGGCACGGAGGCGCTTTCGATCCTCCGGATCGAGAAGGGCCACCCCGCCGCTCAGGAGTTCGACGGCCGCACCACCGCCGCCGATCTCGGCATGGCGCGGCTGGTGAGCACGAAGAAGCGCGGCGTCGGCCAGAGTCTCGCCGAGCGGGCGGGCCTCGCCGATCCCGCCCGGCCGTCGCTCGTGGGCCTGGTGCCGGTGGACGCCGAGGCGCAGCTGCGCGGCGGCGCGCCTCTGGTCGAAGATCGCGCGGACGCGCGCACCGCCACCGCTCTCGGCTGGACCAGCTCGGTGCACTGGAGCCCGCATGTCGGCGCCTGGATCGCGCTGGCCTTCGTCGCCGGCGGGCTCGAGCGCTGGGGCGGCAGGCGGCTTTGGGCAGTCTATCCCTTGGAGGACGAAGCGGTGGAGGTCGCGGTCCGCGCCCCCTGCTTCGTCGATCCCGAAGGAGCCCGTCTGCGTGGTTGAGCTGCATCGCCGCTTTCCCCTCGACGACGTCGCGCGGCCCGGCGCCGAGCCGGCAGGCGCGACGCCCGCGCTGACGCTCACCGTGCGCAACGGCGTCGCCCACGCCCTCGTCCTCGCCCGCCGAGGCCGCACGGGCGACGTCGCGGCGGCGCTCGGCATCGCTCAGGCGCCCGGACAGGTGACGGTGACCGAGACCTTCGTCGCCTGCCCCACCGCACCCGGACAATGGGCGGTCACGGCGGATTGGGGCGACGACGGCGCCCTCGCCCGGAGCCTGCGCGCGCGTGTGGGCGCCGCCGGCGACGTCAGCGAGCAGAGCCACGGCCGGCAGACGATCCGCCTCGGCGGCGCGGCCGTGCGCGAGCTGCTGACGCGGCTGTGCGCCCTCGATCTGCACCCGCGCGTCGCCGCGCCCGGCTTCTGCGCGCCGACGCCGGTCGCGGGCATCGCCGCGCTCATCCGCCAGCTCGACGCGGCACCGACCTTCGACGTGGTGGTCTATGCGGGCTACGCCGAGGCTTTTTGGGGCCGTCTGACGACGAGCGCCGCGTCGTTCGGCTATCTCGTCGCCGTCGAACGGGTGGGATGATGAGCGAGCAGCGCCGCTTTCGCTTGACCCTGGCCTGCGTCGACCGGCCGGGGATCGTCGCCGCGGTCGCCGCCTGCGTCTTCGAGCAGGGCGGCAACATCATGGAGAGCGCGCAGTTCCACGACCCGGAGACCGGCGGCTTCTTCATGCGCGTGGTCTTCGCCGCCCCGCCGCGGCTGTCGCTCGAGCATTTCCGCTTCGCGCTCGATCCCGTGGTCAAGCGCTTCGACATGCGGGTGGAGCTCACCGACGGCGACCGCCGGCCGCGCGTGCTCATCCTGGTCTCGCGCTTCGATCACTGCCTCGAGGACCTGCTCTACCGCCACCGCATCGGCGCGCTCGCCGCCGACATCACCGCGGTGGTGTCCAACCACGAGGTCTGTCGGCGCAGCGTCGAGGAGCACGGCCACGTCTTCCACCACTGGCCGGTGACCCGCGAGACCAAGGCCGAGCAGGAAGCGCGCCTGTTGGCGCTGGTCGACGAGAGCGAGACCGACCTCGTGGTGCTCGCGCGCTACATGCAGGTGCTCTCGGACAAGGCGGCGCAGCGGCTCTACGGCCGCGCGATCAACATCCACCACTCGTTCCTGCCGAGCTTCAAGGGTGCGAAGCCCTACCACCAGGCCCACACCCGCGGGGTGAAGCTCATCGGCGCCACCGCGCACTACGTCACCGCCGATCTCGACGAGGGCCCGATCATCGAGCAGGAAGTGGAGCGGGTGCACCACGCCATGACCCCCGACGACCTCGTCGCTGCCGGTCGCGACATCGAAAGCCGCGTGCTCGCCCGCGCCGTCAACCTGCACCTGGAACAGCGCGTTTTGTTGAACGGGGCGAAGACCGTCGTCTTCACCTGAGCGGCCGTCGGTCGTCGTCGCGCTGGGCGCGGCGGACGCGGCGCAGCTCCCACAAGGCGAGGCCGAGCACCAGCCCGAAGACCAGGTCGATCTCGATCAGGACGACGAGGCCGTCCACTCCACCTCCGCCAGTTCGCTGACCGCGTAGCCGCGGGTGGTGCGGATGCGGTAGGCGCGGTCGCGCTCCGCCATCGCGTGCAGCACGTCGATCATCGCGCCGACGCCCGCGGGTGCCGGTTGCGCCACGGGCACCGGGGCCGCGACCACCGCGTCGACGAGAAAGCGCACCTCCGGCAGCGTCGGCGCCGCCAGCGGCAGTGCCGAGCGGCGGGCGCTGTCGGCGAGGGCGCTGGCGAGGAGCCGGACCTTGCGGGCGTGCGGCACGACGGCGCGACCCTTGGACGGATCGGCGTCGCGCGCCTCGAGGACGCGGCCGATCTCGGCGTAGATGCGGCGCGCGGCGTGGATGCCCGGGCGGCACATCGGCGGCAGCGCGTCGATGCCGGGCAGCGCCCGCTCGTAGAGCTCGTCGGCGCGGCGCAGCAGGCGGCGCACGAGCCGGCGGACGCGCTCGTCGAAGACCGGCTCGGCGAGCCACGCCTCGGCGTCGATCCCCGCATCCGCGAGCCAAGTGCGCGGCAGGTAGAGCCGGCCCTCGCGGGCGTCGTCGGCGACGTCGCGGGCGATGTTGGTGAGCTGCATCGCGACGCCGAGATCGCAGGCACGGGCGATGACGTCGGCCTCGCGCGCGCCCATCAGCACCGCCATCATCGCGCCCACCGCGCCGGCGACGCGGGCGGCGTAGGCGTAGAGGCCGGAAAGGTCGTCGTAGCGCCTGCCCTCGGCGTCCCAGGCCAAGCCCTCCAACAGCGCCTCGGGCAGCGCGCGCGGCATCGCATAGCCTTGGACGACGCAGGCGAAGGCGCGATCCACCGGGTCCGGCAACGGCCGGCCCGCGTAGGCGCGATCCAGGCGCATGCGCAGGCGCTCCACCGCCTCGCGCTTGCCGCCCTCGCGGTCGACGGCGTCGTCGGCGATGCGGCAGAAGGCGTAGAGCGCGTAGGCCGGGCGACAGACCCCCTTCGGCAACACCATCGAGGCGGCGAAGAAGCTCTTCGAGCCGTCGCAGATCAGCGCCCGGCAGGCGTCGTGATCGGCCGCGGACGCCGCAGGGGGCTCAGACGAGGGCAGCAGCATCGGGCACCACCGTATCCAACACCTTGGCGGAACTCACCACGCCCGGCAGGCCCGCCCCCGGATGGGTGCCGGCGCCGACGAAGTAGAGGCGATCGACGTCCTCGCTCCGGTTGTGCGGGCGGAACCAAGCGCTCTGCCACAGCACCGGCGCCAGGCTGAAGCCGGCGCCCTTGTAGGCGAGGAGACGGTCGTGAAAGTCGACGGGCGTGGCCACGCGCGAGGTGACGACGTGGTGCTCGACCCCCGGCAGCAAGGTATCGGCGAGCGCCTTCGCCACGCGCCGGCGGAACGGCTCGGCCTGCGCGGCCCAGTCGATGTCGGCGTCGAGGTTCGGCACGGGCACCAGAGCGTAGAAGCTGTCGCAGCCTTCGGGCGCCATCGACGGATCGCCCGCACTCGGCCGGTAGAGGTAGAGGCTGAAGTCGTCGGCGAGTGTCTTGTGCTTGAAGATGTCGTCGATGAGACCCCGATAGCGCGGGCCGACGCTGATGGTGTGATGGTGGACGTCGTCGTAGCGACGGTCGGTGCCGAAATACCAGACGAAGAGGCCGTTGGAGTACTGCATGCGGTCGAGACGGGCGTCCGTCCACTTGCGGCGCGCGGCGGCCGGGAGCAGGTGGCGATAGGTCCAGGCGACGTCGGCGTTGGAGACGACGATGTCGGCGGCGAGCGTCTCGCCGGTCTTCAGCCGCACGCCGGTGGCGCGGCCGCCGTCGACGGTGATCTCGGCGACCTCGGCGTTCAGCCGAACGGTGTTGCCCTGACCGCGGACGAGGTCGGCCAAGCCCTGCACCAACGCGCCGGTGCCGCCCATCGTGTAGTGCACACCGCCGATGCGCTCGAGATGCGAGATCAGGGCGTAGACCGAGGTCACGTTGAACGGGTTGCCGCCGACGAACAGCGGGTGGAAGCTCAAGACGAAGCGCAGCTTCTCGTTGCGCACGTAGCGGGCGACATGGGCGTAGACCGAGCGCTCGCCGCGCAGGCGCACCAGCCCCGGCGCGATCTTCACCATGTCCCACAACGTGTCGAAGGGGATGTGGCCCATCTCCTCGAAGCCGATGCGGTACATCGGCTCGCTGGCGCGGATGAAGCGCTCCCAGCCGGCCTCGTCGGCCGGGTCGAGGCGGCGAATCTGGGCGCGCATACGCGCTTCGTCGCCGGTGCAGTCGAAGACGTCGCCGTCGGCGAAGCGCACCCGGTAGAACGGATCGAGCGGCACCAGCCGCACGTCGTCGGCCATCCGCCGACCGCAGAGCTGCCAGAGCTCCTCGAAGATCCAGGTGGCGGTGACGATGCTCGGGCCGGCATCGAAGCGGAAGCCGTCCTGCTCGAACGCGTAGGCGCGCCCGCCGGGGGCGTCCAGCTTCTCGAGGACGGTGACGCGATAGCCCCGCGCTCCGAGCCGGATGGCGGCGGCGAGCCCGCCGAAACCGCTGCCGACGACGATCGCGTGGGGGCGCGGATCGCCGGTCTCGGCCGGGGCTTGCGGGCGCTCGAGCTCTGTCAACATGACCTGACGACTACACCGACCCGTTGTGTAAAGCTAGATGGACAATCCGGCGTGGTGGCGTCAAGCCGCAGCCGCAACGCCGGCCGCCACCGCCTCGCGTCGCAGGAGCGCGGCGACCGCCCGCGGGTCCTCCTCGTGGGCCAGATGGCCGAGTCGCGCCAGGCGCACGATCCGCGCCGCCGGCTGCATGCCCTGCACCTTCAGGGCGTCGGCGGGGGAGACGGCGCCGTCGTTCTCCGCCGCCACCAGCACCAGCGGCGTGGCCAGCCGTGGCAGGTCGCGGTCGAGCGTCTCGAGGTCCCAGCCCGCCATCATGCCGAGGGCCGCGCCGACATGCGCCGGCCGGCGGGCGAGCCGGGCGTAGAGATCGAGCGCCTCCGGCTCCAGGATCGAGCCCGAGCGCTCGACGATGCGCGCGGCGGCGGCGCGATCGCCCATACGCCAGGCGAAGACGCGCGGCGTGAACGGGTTCAAGAACAGGAGCTTGGCGAGCGACGAGGCGATCGGGCCGGCGGCCTCGCCGCCGAAGGGGATGAGCGCGCCGTTGAGGCTGACGATGACGCCGACGCGGAGCTGGTGGTCCAGCGCCATGCGCACCAGCACCGCCGCACCGGCGGAATGCCCCGCCGCCACCGCCGGCTCGAGCTCGAGCTGGTCGAGGAGCTTGCGCACCGCCGTCGCCATGCCCGGCAGCGTCAGCGTGCTCAAGGGCGGGGGATCGGTGAAGCCGTGGCCCGGAAGGTCGGGCGCCACGACGGTGAACTCGCGCGCCAGCATGGGCGCCAGATCACGCCAGGAATGGGTCGCCGCGCCGGTGCCGTGCAGGAGCAGGATCACCGGCCCCTGGCCCATCACCTGGACGTGCCAGCGAAAGCCCGCGGCCTCGACGAAGCGGCTGGCCTCACGGTTGGGCCAGTCGCGGCCCTCGCGCTCCCACAAGGGGCGCTCGCCTTCGAGGTAGAAGTTCATGCCGTACCCTCTGCGCCCCCTCCAGCGCCGAAGATGCGCGCCCCGGAGCCAAGCGAGCAACCCGCGCTTAGGCCGCACCGCGCTCGCCCAGGTCGGTGGCGGCGCGCACGGCGGTCGAGAGCGTCTGGGCGTCGGCGCGCGGCAGCGGCAGATAGGCCCCGCCCATGGCCTGGGCGATCTTCTCCGCCGCCGGGTGGGGCCGGTTGGAGACGTCGACCACCAGCGAGGTCACCGCGGCGAGGCGGATCGCCGCGGCCGACTGCAGCGCGTCCTCGCCGGCCCGGCCGCGACCCGGGGTGCCGTCGCGGGCGATGTTGGCGCGGCCGTCGGTCAACAGCACGACCGCCGGCGTCTGGCCGCGGCGCTTGACCGCCTCGGCGAGCGCGAGGGCGGCGTCGAGCCCCGCCGCCAGCGGCGTGCCGCCGCCGCCCGGCAGGCCCATGATGCTGTTCTTGGCGCGGGTGAGCGAGCGCGTCGGCGGCAGCAAGAGCTCGGCGGTCTTGTTGCGAAAGGCGATGAGGGCGACGTGATCGCGCCGCGTGTAGCAGTCGGCGAGCAGCAGCTCGACCGCGCCCTTGGCCTCGGCGAGCCGGTGCAGCGCCGCCGAGCCCGAGGCGTCGACGACGAAGATCGCCGCGCTCTCGTTGCGCTGCTTGAAGCGGGTGATGCGGAAGTCGTCGCGGCGCACCTGGACGCGGGTGGGCGCCGCCCGCGCCTCGCGCCGGCGCAGCGGCTGCCAGGGCGCGG
>JBKHCM010000007.1:0-50554 GCA_046541805.1 Alphaproteobacteria bacterium | reverse complement strand
CTCGGCGCCGCCGGCGCGCACCAGGCTGTCCGGGTCCTCGCCGGCCGGCAGCAGGGCGAAGGCGAGCGAGCGGCCGGGCTGGAGCACCGCCAGCGCCCGCTCGGCCAGCCGACCGGCCGCGGCGAGCCCGGCCGCGTCACCGTCGAGGCAGACCAGGGGCGCGTCGTCGAGGCGCCACAGACGCTCGAGCTGGGCCTCGGTCATCGCGGTGCCGAGCGGGGCGACCGCCGCGACGCCGTGCTGGGCGAGCGCGATCACGTCCATGTAGCCCTCGACGACGTGGACGCGGCCGCGGCCGACGCGGCGGTCGAGACCCGGCGCGCCGTAGAGCAGCTCGCGCTTTTGAAAGAGCGGGCCCTCGGGGCTGTTGAGGTACTTCGCCTTGGCGCCGTCCGCGAGCGCGCGGCCGCCGAAGCCGACGAGCCGACCGCGGCCGTCGCGGATCGGGAACATCAACCGCTCGCGAAACCGGTCGTACGGCGCCCCGCCGTCTTCGGGGACGATGCTGAGCCCGGCGTCGACGAGATCGCCGACGGCGACGCCGGTGGCGGTGAGCGCCTCGGTCAGCGCCGCCCGCCCGCCGCCGGCATAGCCGAGCTCGAAGCGCGCGATCGTCGCCGGGCTGAGGCCGCGGCGGGCCAGATAGGCGCGCACCGGGCTGCCGTCCGCGGCGTCGAGCCGGGCGCGAAAGCGCCGAGCGGCCGCCTCGAGCAACTCGCTCAAGGCGCGCTTGCGGTCGGTCTCGGGCCGGTGCGCCTCGCTCACCGGCGGCTCGAGGCCGGTGAGATCGGCGGCGCGGCGGACCGCCTCGGCGAAGCTCAGCCCCTCGATCGCCATCAAAAAGTCGAGGGCGTTGCCGTGGGCGCCGCAGCCGAAGCAGTGATAGGTGCCGCGGCTCGCGGTCACCGTGAAGGACGGCGTCTTTTCCCGATGGAAGGGACAGAGCCCCTTGTGCAGCGGGCCGTGGCGGGTCAGCCGGACATAGCGCTGGACGATGTCGACGACGCGCAGCCGGGCCTTGAAGTCGGCGAGATCGCCCGCCATCGCCGCGCTCAGTGCAGACGTTCGGTGATCAGGCGCTTGGCCTTTTGGAAATCCAGCTGGCCGCGATAGCGCTCCTTCAGCTTGGCGACCACCCGCCCGGCGTCGCGCAGGTCCTGGGCGTCGGTCTCGGCGATGGCGGCGTCGACCACCGCCGCGGTTTCCGCCGCGTTCAAAGGACGCGGCAGGAACTGCTCGATGACCGCGATCTCCCGACCTTCCCGCTCGGCCATGACGAGCTGGCCGCAGCTCTCGCAGCGGGCGATCTCCTGGCGGCGCTGGGCGACCATCTCGGCGAGCATGGCGCGGATCTCGTCGTCACCGATCGCCCCACGGCCCTGCTCGGCGGCGCTGTGATCGCGGTCACGGACGGCGGTCAGGATCAGCCGCATGGTGGCGGCGGCGCAGGCGTCACCGTTGTGGTTCGCCTCACGCAGCCGCTCGTGCAGCTGATCGCGAAGGGTACCGGCCATGGGACGCTCCAGGTGCGAGCCGCGACGCCGCGTGACGTCGCCAGATGGTCGTTGCTTGACGCGCTGTCAACGGCTCAGTAGCTCTCCGGGCGGTTCGCCGACCCCCGAAGTGACAGCCCGATGACATCGTCGCCCCCCACCGACGCCGCCCTCGTCCTCAAGGATGGCACCGTCTTCTACGGCCGCGCGCTCGGCCGCCGCGGGCGCACGGTCGGCGAGGTCGTCTTCAACACCGCGATGACCGGCTATCAGGAGGTGCTCACCGATCCCTCCTACGCCGGGCAGATCGTCGCCTTCACCTTCCCCCACATCGGCAATGTCGGCACCAACGACGAGGACGAGGAGGCGCCGACGCCCTTCGCCCGCGGCCTCGTCCTGCGCGCCGACCCGACCGTGCCGTCGAACTTCCGGGCCCTCGGCGCGCTCGACGATTGGCTCGACCGGCGCGGGCTCGTCGGCATCGCCGGCATCGACACCCGCGCGCTCACCCGTCGCCTCCGCGACCACGGCGCGCAGACCGCGGGCATCGTCGCCGCCGCCGACCTTACCGGCGCGGTCGACCTCCTCGAGCAGGAGGTGGCCGCGGCACCGGACATGGAGGGCCAGGATCTGGCCCGCCTCGTCACCTGCCGGCAGCGCTACGGCTGGGACACCGGGCTGTGGCGTCTGGGCGAGGGCTTCGCGCCCGGCACCGGTGACGGCCCGCACGTCGTCGCCATCGACTACGGTGCCAAGCGCAACATCCTGCGCCACCTGGTCGAGCGCGGCTTGCGGGTGACGGTGGTGCCGGCCACCGCCACCGCCCCGGAGATCACCGCCCTCGAGCCCGCCGGCGTCTTCCTCTCCAACGGCCCGGGTGATCCGGCCGCCACCGGTGCTTACGCCGTCCCGGTCGTGCGCGATCTGGTGGCGAGCGGCAAGCCGGTCTTCGGCATCTGCCTGGGCCACCAGCTCCTGGCGCTGGCGCTGGGGGCGAAGACGACGAAGATGCCCTTCGGCCACCACGGCGCCAACCACCCCGTCCAGGATCTCGAGACCGGCAAGGTGGAGATCACCTCGCAGAACCACGGCTTCGCGGTGGAGCCCGCGAGCGTGCCCGCGGGCGTCGACATCACCCACCGCTCGCTCTTCGACGGCACCGTGGAGGGCTTGAGGCTGCGCGAGCGGCCGGTCTTCTCGGTGCAGTACCACCCTGAAGCCTCGCCCGGGCCGCAGGACAGCGCCTATCTGTTCGAGCGCTTCCACGACCTCATGAAGACGCGGGCGGCCTGAGATGCCCAAGCGCACCGATCTCAATTCGATCCTGGTGATCGGCGCCGGGCCGATCATCATCGGCCAGGCCTGCGAGTTCGACTATTCGGGCACCCAGGCGATCAAGGCCCTCAAGGAAGAGGGCTATCGGGTCGTCTTGGTGAACTCGAACCCGGCGACGATCATGACCGATCCGGAGATGGCCGACGCCACCTATGTCGAGCCGATCACGCCCGCGATCGTCGCCAAGATCATCGCCGCCGAGCGCCCCGACGCGGTGCTGCCGACGATGGGCGGGCAGACCGCGCTCAACACGGCGCGCGCGCTCGCCGACGACGGCACGCTCGCGCGCTTCGGGGTCGAGCTCATCGGCGCCAACATCGAGGCCATCAACAAGGCCGAGGACCGCGACCTCTTCCGCCGGGCGATGGCGCGCATCGGCCTCGCGATGCCCAAGAGCTACATCGTGACCGACTGGCACGAGGCCATCGAGGTGCGCGCCGAGATCGGCCTGCCGGCGATCGTGCGCCCGGCCTTCACCCTCGGCGGCACCGGCGGCGGCATCGCCTACAACCGCGAAGAGTTCGAGCGGATCGTCAAGACCGGGCTCGAGGCCTCGCCGATCAGCCAGGTGGCGATCGAGGAATCGGTCCTCGGCTGGAAGGAATTCGAGATGGAGGTGGTCCGCGATCACGCGGACAACTGCATCATCGTCTGCTCGATCGAGAACGTCGATCCGATGGGCGTGCACACCGGCGACAGCATCACCGTCGCGCCGGCGCTGACCCTGACCGACCGCGAATACCAGCTGATGCGCAACGCCTCGATCAAGGTGCTGCGCGAGATCGGCGTCGATACCGGCGGCTCCAACGTCCAGTTCGCCATCGACCCCAAGTCCGGCCGCATGGTCGTCATCGAGATGAACCCGCGGGTCTCGCGCTCCTCGGCGCTGGCCTCCAAGGCCACCGGCTTTCCGATCGCCAAGGTCGCCGCCAAGCTCGCCGTGGGCTACACCCTCGACGAGGTGCAAAACGACATCACCAAGGTGACGCCGGCGAGCTTCGAGCCGACGATCGACTACGTCGTCACCAAGATCCCGCGCTTCACCTTCGAGAAGTTCCCCGAGACCGTGGGCGAGCTCGGCACCGCGATGAAGTCGGTGGGCGAGGCCATGGCGATCGGGCGGACCTTCGCCGAGAGCCTGCAGAAGGCGCTGCGCTCGCTGGAGACGGGGCTTTCCGGCCTCGACGAGGTCGACATTCCCGGCGCCGGCGGCGACGACGTCGAGGCCGCGGTGCGCGCGGCGCTGAGCCGGCCGACGCCGCAGCGCCTGCGCCTCGCCGCCCAGGCGCTGCGCCACGGCTTGTCGGTGGAGGCGATCCAGGAGGCCACCGCCTACGATCCCTGGTTTTTGCGCCAGCTCCGCGACATCGTCGACGCCGAGCGGGCGGTGGCCGCGAACGGGCTGCCGACGACGGCGGCGGGCTTGGTCGCGCTCAAGTCCATGGGCTTTTCCGACGCGCGGCTCGCCAAGCTCACCGGCCGCAGCGAGCGCGACGTCCAGCGCGTGCGCGAGGCCCTGGGCGTGCGGCCGGTCTACAAGCGCATCGACACCTGCGCCGGCGAGTTCCCCTCGCCCACGCCCTATCTCTACGGCGTCTACGAGACCCCGGCGGTGGCGGGCTCGGCCCCCGAATGCGAGGCCGAGCCCACGGGGCGGCGCAAGATCGTCATCATCGGCGGCGGCCCCAACCGGATCGGCCAGGGGATCGAGTTCGACTACTGCTGCGTCCACGCCGTGCAGGGGCTGAGCGCCGCCGGCTACGAGACCATCATGGTCAACTGCAATCCGGAGACGGTCTCCACCGACTACGACACCGCCGACCGGCTCTATTTCGAGCCGCTCACCGCCGAGGACGTCGTCGCCATCTGCAAGCGCGAGGCCGCGGCCGGCGAGCTCGTCGGCGCCATCGTCCAGCTCGGCGGCCAGACGCCGTTGAAGCTGGTGCCGGCGCTCGAGGAGGCGGGCATCCCCGTCCTCGGCACGCCCCCCGATTCCATCGACCTCGCCGAGGACCGCGAGCGCTTCAAGGACCTGTTGGATCGGCTCGACCTGAAGCAGCCGGCGAACACCATCTGCCTCGCCCACGAAAACGTGCTCGAGGTCGCCGACCGCTTGGGCTACCCGCTGGTGGTGCGGCCTTCCTACGTCCTCGGCGGGCGCGCGATGCGCATCGTCCACGGCCCCGAGGACATCAAAACCTTCTTGGGCGCGCTCGACCACGACACCGAGGGCGGCCCGATCCTGTTGGACGGCTATCTCGAGAACGCCATCGAGGTCGACGTCGACGTCGTGGCCGACGACCGCACGGTGCGGATCGCCGGCATCATGGAGCACATCGAGGAGGCCGGGATCCATTCCGGCGACAGCGCCTGCTCGCTGCCACCCTACTCCCTCGACGACGCCATGCGCGCCGAGATCACCAAGCAGGCCGAGGCCCTCGCCCGCGCCCTCGACGTCCGCGGGCTGATGAACCTGCAGCTGGCGATCAAGGACGGCGAGGTCTACGTCCTCGAGGTCAACCCGCGCGCGTCGCGCACCGTCCCCTTCGTCGCCAAGGCGGTGTGCCGACCGATCGCGCGCATCGCCGCCCGGGTCATGGCGGGCGAGCCTTTGGCCGAGTTCCTGGACGAGATCCCGGCCCTCGACCACGTCGCGGTCAAGGAAGCCGTCTTCCCGTTCGCGCGCTTTCCCGACGTCGACCTCCTGCTCGGCCCGGAGATGAAGTCCACGGGCGAGGTCATGGGCCTCGATCGCGGCTTCGGGCGCGCCTTCGCGAAGTCGCAGATCGCCGCCGGCGCGCTGTTGCCGGATCGGGGCACCGTGTTCGTCTCGGTCCGCGACGGCGACAAGGTCGGGATCGTGGCGTCGGTGCGCGATCTCCTGGCGATGGGGTTCGACGTCGTCGCCACCGCCGGCACCCGCCGGGCGCTGGAGGCGGCGGGGCTGGAGGTGGCCGGCGTCAACAAGGTGCACGAAGGCCGTCCGCACATCGTCGACCTGATCACCGACGGCGCGGTCGCGATGGTGATCAACACCACCGAAGGCGCGCAGGCCATCCGCGACAGCTTCTCGCTCAGGCGCGCCGCGCTGGTCCAGCGCATCCCCTACTACACCACCGGGGCGGGGGCGCGGGCAGCGGTGCGGGCGATGCGGGCGCTGCGCACGGCACCTTTGGAGGTGCGCCCGTTGCAATCCTACGCCGCATCCTTACAGTAAACGGTTCGACGAACGGCGCCGCGGCCACCACCGGGGCGCTCCAAGCGTATTCGAGGCACGACGGGATGCTGAGCAAGACGCCGATGACGCCGGACGGCCATGCGCGTCTGGCCGCCGAACTGAAGCGGCTCAAGAGTGAAGAACGCCCGAACGTGATCAAGCAGATCGCGGAAGCGCGCGAGCACGGCGATCTGTCCGAGAACGCCGAGTATCACGCCGCGCGCGAGCGTCAAAGCTTCATCGAAGGCCGGATCCTCGAGCTCGAGGACAAGCTCAGCCGGGCCGAAGTCATCGACATCTCGCAGCAGAACGGCTCAAAGGTGATGTTCGGCGCCCGCATCAAGCTCGTCGACGAGGAGACCGACGCGGAGACCGCCTACCGCATCGTCGGCCCCGACGAGGCCGACATCAACGAGGGTCTGTTGTCGATCAACTCACCCGTAGCGCAGGCAGTGCTGGGCAAGGAGGCCGGCGACAGCGTCGAGGTGGCGACGCCGGGGGGTGTCCGTTACTTCGAGATCCTCGAGGTCAACTTCGACTGAGCCGCCATCCTCTTTCGATGACGTCTGGGGACTGTTGGACGACCGGACGGGACATGCCCGTCAGGTGGAGGGCGTCGTCGCCGCCCTCGGGGGCGGGCGCCTGATCCGCCTCGCCTACGGGCGTCGCCCGCTCGGCCCCGACCTCCTCGCCCCGACGACCCTCGCGCATCTGGCGCCGGCCAGCCGCGCCGTGCTGACGCCGCCTTGGCCGCTGATCGCGGTCGCCGCCGGGCGCCGGCCGGCGGCGGCACTGCGCTGGTTGAAGCGCCGCCGCGGCGATCGCCTCTTCGCCGTCCAACTGATGCGCCCGGCGCGGCTCGACGGGTTCGATCTCGTCGCCGTGCCGGCGCACGACCGGCCGCGGCCGCATCCCCGCGTCGTCACCACCACGGGCGCACCGCATCCGTTCGATCGCGCCTCGCTCGATCGCGCCGCGGCCGAGCTTCCCGCCGCCGCCGCGGCTTTGCCCGCGCCCTATGTCGCCGTGCTCGTCGGTGGACCGACGCGCGGGGTGCGCTTCGCCGCCGCCGACCTCGATCGCCTCGCCGCCGCGGTGGACGACCTCGCCCGACGATTGGGCGCGAGCGTCCTGGCGACGACCAGCCCGCGCAGTCCGGCGAGCGCCGCCGCGCGGCTTTCCGCCAAGCTCACCGTGCCGCACCACGTCCACGATATCCGCGCGAGCGCGGCGAACCCGTTGCGCGCCTGGCTCGGCGTCGCCGCGCGCGTCGTCGTCACCGCCGACAGCGCCTCGATGCTGAGCGAGGCCGCGGCGACCGGGGTGCCGGTCCACGTCTTCCCCCTCGGCGGCCGCCGCGCCAAGTTCGCGCGCCTGCAGGCGGCGCTCGCCGAGGCGGGAGTGGTGCAACCCTGGATCGATGAGGCGTCACCGCCACCGGCGCCGCTCGACGAAGCCGGTCGTCTCGCCCGGATCATTCGTCAACACGTCGCGACCCAAGCGCCTTCTCGCGGGCGGTGACCGGCGGTAGAAGGAGGCACCATGCCCGAAGATGGAGTAGCAAGATGACCGGCGCTCGGCACGTCCGCCTCGCGATCGTCGGCTCGGGACCGGCGGGCTACACCGCCGCGATCTACGCCGCCCGGGCCAACCTCGCGCCCGTGCTCTTCGAAGGCCTGCAGGCAGGCGGTCAGCTCGCGATCACGACGGACGTCGAGAACTATCCGGGCTTTGCCGAGGTGATCCAGGGCCCCTGGCTGATGGAGCAGATGGCGGCCCAAGCGCGCCACTGCGGTGCCGAGCTGGTGAGCGACCTGATCGTGCGGCTTGATCTCCACCGGCGTCCCTTCGTGCTCGAACGCGACAGCGGCGAGACGCTCACCGCCGACGCGGTGATCCTCGCCACCGGTGCCCAGGCCCGCTGGCTGGGCCTGGAGAGCGAGAAGACGTTCCAGGGCACGGGGGTGTCGGCCTGCGCCACCTGCGACGGCTTCTTCTTCCGCGGCCGCAAGGTGGCGGTGGTGGGCGGCGGCAACTCGGCGGTCGAGGAGGCGCTCTACCTCGCCCAGATGTGCGAGACGGTGACGCTGATCCACCGCCGCGACGCGCTCCGCGCCGAGCAAGTCCTGCAAGAGCGCCTGTTTCGCCACCCGAAGATCGAGGTGGTGTGGGACCACGTCGTCGACGAGATCGTCGGTAGCGACATGCCGCCCGGGGTCACCGGCGTGCGCGTCAAGCACGTGCGCACCGGCGAGCTCACCACGCTGGACGTCGAGGGCGTCTTCATCGCCATCGGCCACGATCCGGCGACCAGCCTGGTCAAGGGTCAGGTCGCGATGGACGGCGAGGGCTACGTGCTGACCGCCCCCGACAGCACCACCACCGACATCGCCGGCTTCTTCGCCGCCGGCGACGTCCAGGACAAGGTCTACCGCCAGGCCGTCACCGCCGCCGGCACGGGCTGCATGGCGGCGCTGGAGGCCGAGAAGTACCTGGCATCGCTGGACGAGCGCGCCGGGCCCGACCGCGCCGCCGGGGATTAGCGCATGCTGGACTGGGACCGCATCCGGGTCTTCCACGCCGTCGCCGAGGCCGGCAGCTTCACCCGCGCCGCCGAGCGCCTCAACCTCAGCCAGTCGGCGATCAGCCGGCAGATGGGTGCGCTCGAGGAGGACCTCGGCACCGCCCTGTTCCACCGCCACGCCCGCGGCCTCGTGCTGACGGAGCAGGGCGAAATCCTGCAGGAGGCGGCGCGTGCCGTCGCCGCCCGGATGCGCGACGCCGAGGCCAACCTGAGCGAGAGTAAGGACCGGCCCGCCGGCCATCTGCGCATCAACACCACCATCGGCTTCGGCGTCGGCTGGCTGACGCCGCATCTCGACGAGTTCTGCGCGCGCTATCCCGACATCAACATCACGCTCCTGGTCCAGGACAGCGAGGTCGACCTCGCCATGCGCGAGGCCGACGTCGCCATCCGCATGCAGTCGCCGACGCAGCCGGATCTGGTGCGCCGCAAGCTGATGGTGGGGCACACCCACCTCTATGCCGCCGAGAGCTACCTCGCCCGCCACGGCGAGCCGGCCGGCCTCGCCGACCTCGACGGCCACGCGCTGATCGTCTACGGCCACGAGAACGCGCCGCCGGCGCCCAGCCTCAACTGGCTCGTCCATGTCGGCCAGGACGAGCAGGAGCCGTTGCGCCAGGCCAAGCTCACCGTCAACAACGTGATCGCGATGCTGCGCGCGGCGGAATCGGGGCTCGGCATCGCCACGCTGCCGGACTACCTCGCGCGCAATCGCCGGCTCGTGCGCGTCCTGCCCCAGATCGAGGGGCCGTCCTTCACCGCCTACTTCGTCTACCCCGAGGAGCTCCGCAACTCCAAGCGGGTGGCGGTTTTCCGCGATTTCCTGCTCGAGAAGGTGGGCGGCGAAGACGCCTGGTAGGCGCACGCTTTGCCGCACGCCTGACATGAAATTTGGGGCTAGCGTAGGGCTGTGAGCTGCGCTAGATACCGCAGTGCAGCAAGCGGGCTGGGTCGCTTGCTGATCGGGCCGAGCGCCCGAGCTGGTTCGCCGGCAGCGAAGTGCGCTTCGCTCCCAGACGTTTAGCCTCCCTGATCAAGCTCGCCGGGTCTCCGACCCGGCTTTTTTTTGTTGCGATATACCTAAGTGGTGCCGCGACTTTCGTCAATCACCCGAGACCACATTT
Organism: Alphaproteobacteria bacterium; assembly: GCA_046541805.1. Lineage (GTDB taxonomy): Bacteria > Pseudomonadota > Alphaproteobacteria > Geminicoccales > Geminicoccaceae > JAAAPF01. The sequence goes on along the minus strand of JBKHCM010000007.1, from coordinate 40,801 downwards.
TGCATTGCAACAACTCATTTTTGCTGCAGCGCAATAAGCACGAACGGTGTTGACTGCTCCCTGTTCTACGTCGACTGCGAAAGCCGCCAACGTTGATCGCGCGAGCGGCGACGGGGGAGGATCACATGAAGAGCCGCTCGCCTTCCATCCCTTGGTAGAGATGGGCGACGTACTCGCCGTAGCCGTTGAACAACCGGGTCGGCACCCGCTCGTCGGTGCCGACCACGCGCTCGCTCGCCTGACTCCAGCGCGGATGCGGCACTTCGGGGTTCACGTTGGCCCAAAAGCCGTATTCGCTGTCTTGCAACTTCTGCCAAAAATTGACCGGACGCTCGTCGGTGAAGGTGAAGCGGACGATCGACTTGATCGACTTGAAGCCGTACTTCCACGGCACGGCCAAGCGCAGCGGCGCGCCGTTCGGCTTCGGCAAGGGCTTGCCGTAGAGGCCGGTGACGACGAAGGCGAGCTCGTTGGTCGCCTCCGCGAGGGTGAGCCCCTCCACATAGGGCCAAGGATACCAGAACTGGCGCTGCCCCGGCGCCACCTGTGGGTTCTCGAAGGTCTCCATCCGCACGTAGCGGGCGGCGCTGGTGGGCTCGGCGAACCTGACGAGCTCGGCCATGGGGAAACCCGTCCACGGCACCGTCATCGACCAGGCCTCGACGCAGCGCAGGCGGTAGACCCGCTCCTCCAGCGCCATGCGGCCGATCAGCTCGGTGACGTCGAGCCGCCTCTCCCGCTCGACCATGCCGTCGATCACGATCTCCCAGGGCTGCAGCTCGAGCGCCTGCGCCGCGCGCGCGATCCGCTTGCTGGAGCCGAACTCGTAGAAGTTGTTGTAGGAGGTGACCGTTTCCTCCGGGGTCAAGGCGCGCTCGACCGCGTAGGCGTCGTTGCGCGGCGCCGGGTAGCGCTCGGCGAGCAGCTCGCGCGCCCGCCCCGCGCCGGGCCAGACCGCCGCGGCGGCGCCGGCGCCTACGAGCCCGAGGGCGCGACGGCGGTCGACGAACAGGGGCTCCGGCGTGACCTCGCGCTCGGGTAGCGCCCAGCCCGGCTGGCGGATGACGTGCATGGCGGTGTTCCCTCCGGTCGTCTCCGAGGGGAACTACGTCGCGCGCCCGCCCCCGACAACGCGCGCGCCGGTCACGCCGTTCAATTGGGCGTGTCGAGCAGCGCCGCCACCGCCGCCGCCGCGCGGCGGCTGGGCGGCTCGCCCTCCGCGCCGAGCGCCCGCGCGATCGCGTCCAGCTCCCGGATCTGGGCGCGCCAGGCGTCGGCGTCGTCCAAAAGCCGCGCCGCCGCAGCGGCGAGCGGGGCGCCGCGGCAACGCTCCTGCAGCAGCTCCGGCACCACCTCGCGGCCGGCGATGAGGTTGAGGAGGCTGACATGGGGCACGCGGATGAGCCGGCGCGCGAGCGCGGCGGTGAGCGGGCTGGTGCGGTAGAGCACCACCGTCGGCAACCGCGCCAGGGCCAGCTCGAGCCCGACCGTGCCCGAGGCGGCGAGCGCCAGATCGGCGCGGGCGTAGGCCCGAAAGCGGCGGTCGGGCTCGGCCTCGATCGCCAGGGGGGTCGGCCAGTCGGCGGTGAGCGCGCGGAGCTCCGCGGCGCGCGCGGGGAGGGTCGCGAGGACGGACGACAGCCCCGGTCGATCCGTCGCCAGCCGCGCCACCGCGTCGCGCAGCACCGGCACATGGCGGCGGATCTCGCTCTCGCGGCTGCCCGGCAACAAGCAGAGCGTCGCCGCCCCCGCGCCGCGGCGGCGCCGCAGAAAGGCGTCGCAGGCCGGCACGCGCTCGACCAGCGGGTGGCCGACCTCCACCCCCGCGACGCCGTAGGCGCGGAAGAACTCGGCCTCGAAGGGCAGGATGAAGAGCACGCGGTCGACGATCCGGGCGAGCTCGGCGGCACGGCCGGGTCGCCACGCCCAGGCCTGGGGTGCCACGTAGTGCACCCGCTTGGCGCCGACATCGCCGATGCGCGCCTGCACCCGGAGCGAGAAGGCGGGGCTGTCGACGGTGAGCACGAGATCGGGGCGCGCGGCGCGGATCGCCCGCGTCGTCTGCCGCAGCCGGCGGATCAGGCGCGGCAGGTGTGGGACCACCTCGGCGAGGCCGACGAGCGCGAGCTCGTCCATCGCAAAGCGCGACACGAGCCCCAGCCGCGCCAGCTCCGGTCCGCCGATGCCGTCGAGGGTGAGCGGGCCCGAGCGCGCCGCGAGCGCCTCCAAAAGCCGCGCGGCCAGAAAGTCGCCCGAGGTCTCGCCGGCGATGACGAAGACCTTGAGGCTCATGCCCAGGGCTCCACGCCGACGACGAAGAGGCCGGTCCCGCGTGCCGCCTCCTCCACGCCGGCGAGATCGGCGACGAGGGTGTGGCCGGCTTCGACGGCGACGCCGCGCAGCCCCGCCGCGGCGGCACCGCGCAGGGTGTCGGGGCCGATCGTCGGCAGGTCGACCCGCCGCTCCTGGCCGGGCTTGCGCCCCTTGACCAGCACGCCGCCGGGCCCCTGGCGCTTGAGCCCGCCGCAGCGCGCGAGCAGGGCGTCGGTGCCCTCGGCGGCCTCGACGCCGAGAACGAGCTCGCCCTGCACGACCACCGCCTGGCCGACGTCGACGGCGCCGAGGGCGCGGGCGACCGCGACCCCGCGGCGGATGTCGGCCCAGGCGTCCGTGGGGACGTCGCCCCCGGCGATGCGGCCGGCCGGGGCGAGCAGGCGCACCGCGAGCGTATCGGCGCCGACGACGCGAAAGCCGTCGCGCTCGAGCTCGGCGACGATGAGCCTGAGGAGCCGGTCGTCGCCGGCGTCGCGCCCGCCGAGCCGGGCCAGCATGGCGCGGGCGCGCCGGTCGAGCGCCACAGCGGCGAGCGACGGCCGCCCGACCCGGCCGATGAGGCAGACCTCGGCGCAGCCGGCGTCGTGCAGGAGCGCGAGCGTGCGGCCCACCGCACCCAGCGGCACCCAGGCGTGCTCGAAGGCTTGGACCCAATCGGGCGCGGTGTGGCCCTTGAAGGCGACGACGAAGACCGGCCGGCCCTCGGCGCGCGCCGCCTCGGCGACCGCCGGTGCGAGCGCGCCGCCGCCGGCGAGCAGGCCCAGCTTCGCCGACGCCACCGCGCTCAGCGCCGCGGGCCGGCCGCGGGCTGAACGATCTCGCGCACGCCGCGCTCCTGGATGAAGGCCACGATCTCCATCACCCGCGGCTGGTCGCCGTAGACCTCGGCCACCTCCAAGAGGCGGTCGGCGAAGGCGCCGCGGTCGTCGACGAACAGCTGGCGGTAGGCGTTTCTGAGGACGCGCAGATCGGCCGGACCGACACCGCGGCGGCGCAGGCCCACGAGGTTGAGCCCGGCGAGCACGGCGCGGTCGCCCATCACCAGCCCGTAGGGGATGACGTCGCCCTCGACGCCGGTGACCCCGCCGATCATCGCCGTCGTGCCGACGCGGACATATTGGTGCACGGCGCACAGGCCGCCGAGATAGGCGTGATCGCCCACCGTCACATGGCCGCCGAGGGTGGCGTTGTTGGCCATGATGACGTGGCTGCCGATGACGCAGTCGTGCGCGACGTGCGTCGCCGCCATGAAGAGGTTGTGGTCGCCGACCTCGGTGACGCCGCGGCCGCGGGCGGTGCCCGGGTGCATCGTGACGTGCTCGCGGATGCGGTTGGCCGCGCCGATCTTGAGCTCGGTCGGCTCGCCGGCGTAGCTCAGGTCCTGCGGCGGATGCCCGAGCGCCGCAAAGGGGTAGACCACGGTGCCGTCGCCGACGCTGGTGCGGCCGGCGAGCGAGACGTGGCTCACCAGCTCGACGTCCTCGCCGAGGCTGACCTCGGGGCCGACGACGCAGAAAGGGCCGATGCGCACGCTCTCGCCGAGACGTGCTTCGGGATCGACGATGGCGCTGGGGTGGATGTCGCGGGGCACTACTCGTCCATCAACATGGCCGAATAGGTCGCCTCGGCGACGAGGCGATCGTCCACCAACGCGCGCCCTTCGTATTTGAAGACGGAGAGGCGCGAGCGCAGATGCTTGACCTCCAAGCGCAGCTGATCGCCGGGCACCACCGGCGCCCGGAAACGGGCGTTTTCGATGGTCATGAAGTAGACCAGCTTACCCACCGCCGCCGGGCCCAGGGTAACCGCGACGTGGACGCCCGCGGTCTGGGCCATGGCCTCGACGATCAGCACACCCGGCATCACCGGCTTGTTGGGGAAGTGGCCCTGAAAATAGGGCTCGTTGACGGTGACGTTCTTGACGCCCACCGCGCTCTCGCCGGGGCGCACGTCGACCAGCTTGTCGATCAGGAGAAAAGGATACCGATGCGGGATCCGCGCCATGATCCCGTCGAGATCGATCTCCGAAGGCGCGGCGATGGCCGCCGCCGGTTCGCTCATGCTCTCGTCCTCAACGCCTTCGCCCCAGCCTGCGGATCGCGACCAGCTGGCGGCGCCAGTCTTGGGCGGGGACCGCCGGCGCGCCTCCGTAGTCCGCGTCGCCGTCCAGATCGCCGATCACCGCGGTGCGCGCGGCCAGCCGCGCCCCCGGACCGATGGTCAGATGGCCGGTGATCCCGCACTGGGCCGCGACCACGACGTGGTGGCCCAACTCCGTGCTGCCGGAGATACCGCTTTGCGCGACGATCACGCAATGCTCCCCGACGACGACGTTGTGCGCGATCTGCACGAGGTTGTCGATCTTGCTTCCGCTGCCGATGACGGTGTCGCCCAGGGCACCGCGGTCGATGGTCGTGTTGGCGCCGATCTCGACGTCGTCGCCGACGAGCACGCGGCCGAGCTGCGGCACCTTGCCGTGCTCGAGGCCGAGCGCGAAGCCGAAGCCGTCCTGGCCGAGCCGCGCGCCGGCGTGGATGATCGTGCGGGCGCCGACGAGGGCGTAGGCCAAGCTGGCCGCGGGGCCGATGCGGCAGCCGGGCCCCAGGATGCAGCGCCGGCCGACGACGGCGTTGGCGCCGATGCGGCAGCCGTCGCCGAGCTCGACGTCGTCCTCGACGACGGCACCCGCGGCCACGGTCACGTTGGAGCCGAGACGCGCGGTCGGCGCCACGACGGCCTCGGGGTGCACGCCGGCGGGGGCGCCGGCGCCGTCGCCGTAGAACAGTTCGGCGACGCGGGCATAGGCGCGATAGGGTTCGGTGGTCACCAGCGGCACGGCGGTGGCGGGCACGCGCGCACGGTCGCCGTCGCGCACCAGCACCGCGCCCGCGCCGGTGCGCGCGAGCGCGCCTTCGAGCTTGCGATCCTCGAAGAAGGCGACCTGGTTGGGGCCCGCGTGCGCCAGCGGGGCGACGTCCTCGATCCAACGCTCGCCGTCGCCGTCGAGCAGCGCGCCGGCGCGCGCCGCCACCTCGCGCAAGGGGAAGGGGCCGGCGCGGTCGAAGAAGCGGGGATCGGCCAACGGTCAGTCCTCGAAAGCGGGGATGTCGACGCGGGGCAGCCGCGCGTTGAGTTCGGCCATCACCTCCGCGGTGAGATCGAGCTCGGGGGCGAAGACCAGCACCTCCGAGCGGGGCAGGACCAGGTTGAACCGGTACTCCTCGCTCAAGGCGTCGATGATCTGCACCACCGTATCGCGGATGCGCTGGAAGGCGGCGCTCGAGGCCTCATCGAGCTGGCGCCGCCGTTCCTGGACGAGGCGCTGGACGGCGGCGACGTCTTCCTCGAAGGCCCGGCGGCGCTCGCGATAGGCCTCGGGCGACAACTCGTCGCGCGCCTCGTTGAGGCGTCGGTCTGCCTCCGCGAGCCGCTGGCGCTCGGCCTCGACCTCGGCCTCGTAGGCTTGGCGCTGGCTCTCCACCTGGGCGCGAATGCTCCGCGCCGCGTCGCTCTCGCGCAGGAGCCGCTGGTAGTCGATGACGGCGACCACCGCGGGCGCGAGCGGCGCCTGGACCTCGCTCTCCTGCGCGCGCGCGCCGGTGACCACGGCGAGGGCGAGGACGAGCGCGAGGACGAGCCGCCGACGCAAGGCCACCGCCGCCTAGAAGCGGGTACCGAAGGAGAAGCGGAAGAGCTCGGTCTCGTCGACGTCGTCCTTCACGAGCGCCTGGCCGAAATCGATGTCGAGCGGACCGAACGGCGATAGCCAAGTGAAGCCGACGCCGGCGGTCAGCCGCAGGTTGCCACTGTCGGCGAGGTCGGGACCGGAGACGTCGATCTCGGTGAGCGTGCCCGCATCGACGAAGCCGCGCCCGAAGAGCCGCAGCTCCTCCGGTAGCCCGAGCGGAAAGCGCACCTCGGCCGAGCCGACATAATAGGCGTTGCCGCCGAGCGCGTCGTCGCTATCGCGGTCGCGCGGGCCGATACCCGAGACCGAGAAGCCGCGGAAGTTGTTGCCGCCGATGAAGAAGCGGTTGGCGAGGGTGACGTCCTCGCCGAGACCGAAGACGTAGCCGGCGTCGAGGCCGAGCCGCAGCACGACGTCCGGCTCTTCCACGACCGGCTGGAAATAGGCCGAGCTCAGCTCGTGGCTCAAGAAGTGGCGGTCGCCGCCCAGCCCGGCGATCTCCTGATCGAGGCGGACGGCGTAGCCGCTGCCCGGCAGCAGGACGTCGTCGCGGGTGTCGATCGAAAAGCTCTGCCCGAAGGCGGAGGTGAGAGCGTCGCCCTCCTCCTGTTGGATGAACACCGACGCGTCGTCGCCGATGTCGCTGATCTCGTCGCGGCGGATCGTATAGCGGACGCTGTGGCGGATGTCGCGGGTGAGCGGATAGCCCGCACGCAGCGACAACCCCAGGTTCTCTTCATCGAAGGACGACTCGTCCTGGAAGTCGGTCTGGGTGTCGAAGACGTCGAAGCCGGCATCGATCTCGTAGCCGAAGGCGTAAGGCTCGGTATAAGAGACATCGACGTCCTGGCGCCGGCCGGAAACGGCCGCTTCGGCGCGGAGCTCCCGGCCGGTGCCGAGGAGGTTGCGCTCGCTCAGATTGACCGCGGCGAGCGGGCCGTCGGTGGTGGAGAAGCCGGCGCCGAAGGCGAGCTCGCCGGTGGCGCGCTCGCTCACCTCGACCTCGACGATGATGCGGTCGGGCGCGCTGCCCTCGCGGGTCGAGACGTTGACCTCCTCGAAGAAGCCGAGCCGGCGGATGCGCCGCTCGGATTCGCGCAGCAGCACCGTATTGAAGGCGTCGCCCTCGGCGAGGCGCATCTCGCGGCGGATCACCCGGTCGAGGGTTCGGACGTTGTTGGTGATCTCGATGCGCTCGACATAGACGCGCGGCCCCTCGTCGACCTCGTAGGTGACGCCGATCGTCTGCTCGGCGCGGTCGCGGGCGAGGCGCGGGTCGATGTCGACGAAGGCGTAGCCGAGCTCGCCCAGCCGCTCGGTCATCGCCGTGACCGTGTCCTCGATCGCTTCGGCGTCGTAGACGTCGCCGGTCTCGGTCCCGATCAGGGCCTCGAGCGCGGCCGGCTCGAGGTCGGGGATGCGACTCTCCACGTCCACCTCGCCGAAGCGGTAGCGCGGCCCCTCGGCGACGGTGAAGGTGATGAAGAAGCCGTCGCCCTCGGGCGTCAGCTCCGCGATCGCCGAGCGCACCTCGAAATCGGCGTAGCCTTCGGAGACGTAAAACCGCCTGAGCAGCTCCTGATCGAAGGCCAGACGGTCCGGATCATAGGTGTCGCCGGTCGCCAGCACCCGCCAGAACCGGGACTCCACCGTCTCGATCTCGCCTCTGAGGCGCGCATCGCTGAAGGCCTCGTTGCCGACGAAGCTGATCGACCTCACGGTGGTGCGCGGCCCCTCTTGGATCTCGAAGACGAGATCGACGCGGTTCTGCTCGAGCTCGATGATCTTGGGCTCGACCGTGGCGGCGTAGCGACCGCTGCGCCGATAGATCTCGAGGATGCGGCCGACCGCGCTCTGCACCCGCGCGGGCGTATAGACGACGCGCGGGCGCAGATCGATCTCGCGCCCGAGTTCCTCGTCGTCGATGCGCAGATTGCCCTCGAAGGCGATGCGGTTGATGATCGGGTTCTCTTCGACGCGCACGACGAGCGTGTCGTCCTCGCGCTCGAGTGCCACGTCCTCGAACAATCCGGTCGCGAAGAGCGATTTCAGCGACTCGTCGAGGGCGCCCGGATCGAAACGATCGCCGGTCACCACCGTCAGATAGCTCCGCACCGTCGCCGGGTCGACGCGCTGCTCGCCCTCGACGCGGATCTCCCCGATCCGTCCGCCTTCGGCCGGCTGGGCCGGCGCGGGCGGTGCGGCCAGGGCCGCCAACAGAATGACGACGATGCTCCAGGCGAGTGGCCGCGCGGCCATACGATGTTCTCCCGACGCCGAACCGCGCCGCTACCGTTATCCGCCGGGCATCAGGCTCATGATGTCGTTCCAGGTGACGAACACCATCAGCGCCAGCACGAGCGCGAGCCCGAAGCGGAACGCCAGTTCCTGAGCCCGCTCACCGATCGGACGACCGCGTGCGGCCTCGATGCCGTACATCACCAGATGGCCACCGTCGAGCATCGGAATGGGGAACAGGTTGATCAGCCCCAGGTTCACCGAAAGCACGACCATCAACCACACGAACTCCGCCGCCCCGGCCCGCGCCGCGTCGCCGGACACCTGGGCGATCTTCAAGGGCCCGCCGAGCTCCTCCATGCTCCGTTGGCCGATGATGATCTGGCCGACGGCACCCAGGATGTCGCCGATCATCGCGCCCACCTGCGCGGTGGCCACCACCGGCGCCATCAGGGGGTTCTCCCGCTCGAAGGTCGGCGGGGCGGCGACGATGCCGATCAGTGGTCGCTCGACCGCGTTGGCACCTTCGCCGACCGTTTCCATGCGCGGGGTGAGCCCCACCTCGAGGGTGCGACCGTCGCGCTCGACGGTCAGCCGCAGCTCCTTGGGGTCGTCACCGACCTGGGCCTGCAACTCGGCGAACGTCGCCACCGGCTCGCCGTCGATCGCGGTGATCCGGTCGCCTTCGGCGAGGTCGGCCTCGGCCGCGGGCGTCCCGTCACGCACCTCGCCCACCACGGGCAACAGCACCGGCCGGCCGGCGGTCACCAGCAACAGCGCGAGCGCCACGATGGCGAAGACGAAATTGGCCCCCGGGCCGGCGGCGACGATCGCCATGCGCTGGGCGACGGATTTCGCCGGGAAACTGTCGGGCTCGTTCGCCGCGGCGGCGTCGGTGGTCGCACTCGCCGCGTCGGCGTCGCCGCGCATCTTCACGTAGCCGCCGAGGGGAATGGCCGCGACCTTCCAGCGCGTGCCGCTCGTGTCGGTCCAGCCGAAGAGCTCGGTGCCGAAGCCGATCGAGAAGGCATCGACGTGGACGCCGTTGCGCCGCGCCACCCAGTAGTGCCCGTACTCGTGCACGAACACGACGATCGAGAGCACCACCAAGAAGGCGAGGACGTAGGTGGCGCCGCCGGTGATCAGATCCATGAACCTTCCTTCGCCGTCAGCCGACGGCCCTCTCGCAGAAGTCGCGCGCGCGCTCACGGGCGGTGCGATCGAGCGCCAGCGCCTCGTCCAGGCTCGCCGGCGCGGTGGGCGGCACCGCCGCGAGGGTGGCCTCGACGACGGCGACGATGTCCAAAAAGCCCAGCCGCTCCTCGAGGAAGGCGGCCACGGCGACCTCGTTGGCCGCGTTGAGAATGGTGGGTGCGCCCCCGCCGGCGCGCAAGGCCTCGCGGGCGACCCGGAGCGCGGGAAAGCGCGCCTCGTCCGGCCGCTCGAAGCTGAGCGTGCCGACGCTCGCCAGATCGAGGGCGAACTCGTCGACGGCGAGGCGCCCCGGCCAGGCCAGGGTGTGGGCGATCGGCACCCGCATGTCGGTGGGACCGAGCGTCGCCACCTGACTGCCGTCGACGAACTCGACGAGGCCGTGGACCAGCGATTCGGGGTGGATCAGCGCCTCGAGCTTGGGCTCCGGCACGCCGAAGAGGAGGTGGGCTTCGATCAGCTCGAGGCCCTTGTTCATCATCGTCGCGCTGTCCACCGAGATCTTGGCGCCCATCGACCATTTCGGGTGCGCCACCGCCGCCGCCGGCGTGGCGCGCGCCATCTCCTCGAGCCCGGCGTTGCGGAACGGCCCGCCCGAGGCCGTGAGCACCAGCCGCCTGAGCTCGGCGACGTCACGCCCGGCCAAGGCCTGGAACACCGCGTTGTGCTCGCTGTCGACCGGCAAGAGGCGGGTCCCGCCCCGCCGCGCCGCCTCCAGGAGCAACGGGCCGGCGCAGACCAGCGCCTCCTTGTTGGCGAGGGCCAGCACCCTGCCATGCTCGGCGGCGGCGAGCGTCGGCGCGAGACCGGCGGCCCCGACGATCGCCGCCATCGTCCAGTCCGCCGGGGCGCGGGCGGCGGCCAGCACCCCGTCACGCCCGCCCAGGACCTCGACATCGCGGCCCGCCAGCCGCTCCGCCAGGGCGTCGACGCAGGTCTCGTCCGCCACCGCGGCGAGCCGGGCGCCGGTGGCGAGGACGGCCGCGGCGAGGGCGTCCACCGAGCGCTGCGCGGTGAGCGCCACCACCTCGAAGCGCTCAGGATGGCGCGCGACGAGATCGAGGGTGCTGCGGCCGATCGAGCCGGTGGTGCCGAGAATGCTGAGACGGCGCCGGGTCATGGATGCAGCATGGCGAAGAGCGCGAACACGGGGGTGGCGAAGATCAGCCCGTCGAGGCGGTCGAGCACGCCGCCATGGCCGGGGATGAGGCGGCCGCTGTGCTTGGCACCGGCGCGGCGCTTGATCCAGCTCTCGAACAGGTCGCCGAACTGCGCCACCGCCCCGAGGGCCGCGCCCAGAAGCGCCGAGCCGGCAAGGAAGGGCAGCGCGAAGGCTTCGGCCATGACGACGCCGACGACGGCCGCCGCGACGATGCCGCCGGCGAAGCCCGCCCAGGTCTTGTTGGGGCTCCATTGCGGCGCCAGCTTCGGGCCGCCGATGGCGCGGCCGGCGAAGAAGGCGGCGGTGTCGGCGGCCCAGACCGCGGCGAAGAGGAAGAGCACGAAGACGAGCCCGTCCTCGGTGGCGTTGCGCAGCCACACCAGCATGGTCGGGGCGATGCCGACATAGAGCACGCCGAAGCCGAACCAACCGGCGGGCCAGCCGCGCAGCCGGGCGAGGCCCGCGAGCAGGATCGCCGCGGTGGCGACGGCGGCGAGGCCGAGCCAGCCGGCGACCAGCTTGCCCAAGAGGATGCCGGCGACGGCGGCGAGCGTCGTCGGCACCGCCAAAGACGCGACGAGGTCGGCGCGGCCGTGGCGGCGCGCCGCCAGACGGCCCCATTCGAGCGCCATCAGCGCCGCGACGACGGCGACCAGGATCGAAAAGCTCCAGCCGCCCGCCACCGCGTCGGCGACGACGATGGCGGCGAGCGCGAGGCCGGAGGCGATGCGCTGCCAGAGCTCGCGGTTCGAGCGCTCAGCCACCGGAGGCCCCGTAGCGCCGTTCCCGGCGCCCGTATTCGTCGAGGGCGGCGCGGAACTCGGCGTGGTCGAAGTCCGGCCACGCCACCGGGCTGAAGACGAACTCCGTATAGGCCAGCTCCCACAAGAGGAAGTTCGAGAGGCGCTGCTCGCCGCTGGTGCGGATCAACAGGTCGGGGTCGGGCACGTCGCCGGCGAGGCGCGCGCCGATCAGCTCGGCGGTGACGGCGGCGGGATCGAGCTCGCCGGCGGCGGCCGCGGCCGCGAGCTCGCGCGCGACCCGCGTGATCTCCTGGCGGCTGCCGTAGTTGAGCGCGAAGGTCACGACCGCACCGGTGTTCCCACGCGTCGCCGCCCGCGCCTCGTCGATCAGCGCGCGGATGTCGGGCTCGAAGTTCGAGAGGTCCCCGATGAAGCGCAGGCGGACGTTGTTCTCTACCATCGTCTTGAGCTCGCGGCGCAGATAGAACCGCAACAGGTTCATCAGGTCGTCGATCTCGGCCTGCGCCCGATTCCAGTTCTCGGTCGAGAAGGCGTAGAGGGTGACGTAGCGGATGCCGAGGTCGCGCGCCGTTTCCAGCACGGCCCGCACGGCGCCGGCGCCCTGCTGGTGGCCGAACATAGCCGGGCGGCCACGCTCGCGCGCCCAGCGGCGATTGCCGTCCATGATGAGCGCGACGTGGACGGGCAACCGGCGACCGTCGTCAGCGGTCGTCGCCCGCGGGGCCGGTTGGCTCGACATCACTAGACCGTCAAAATGTCCTTTTCCTTGGCACTCAGGAGCTCGTTGATGGTCTGGACGTGGCGGTCCGTCATCGCCTGGACTTCGTCGGCGTAGAGCTTGTGGTCGTCCTGGGAGATGTGACCGTCGCGCTCCAGCCGCTTGAGGTCATCCATACCCCCACGGCGGACGTTGCGCACGGCGACGCGCGCCTGCTCGGCGTATTGGTGGGCGACCTTGACCAGTTCCTTGCGCCGTTCCTCGGTGAGCTCGGGGATCGGAATCCGGATCAACGTGCCGTCGACGACCGGGTTCAGCCCGAGCCCGGCGTTGCGGATCGCCTTGTCGACCTTGCCGACATTGCCGCGATCCCAGACCGCGATCGTGATCATCCGCGGCTCCGGGACGTTGACGGTGCCGAGCTGGTTGATCGGCATCTCGCTGCCGTAGGCCTCGACATGGACGGGCTCGATGATGCTCGCGGACGCGCGGCCGGTGCGAAGGCTCTGCAATTCGTGGCGAAAGGCGGTGACCGCACCGTCCATCCGGCGCTCGATATCGTCGAGATCGGGCTCGGTGTGCTCGTCGCTCATGCCGCCTCGTCCTCCGCTTCGGTGATGATCGTGTGCGCGCCGCGGCCGCGCATCACCTCACCGTAGGCGCCCGCGTCCTCCGCCGAGAAGACGATGATCGGGATCTGGCTCTCGCGCGCCAGCGAAATCGCCGAAGCGTCCATCACCTTCAGATCGTCGGCGAGGACCTGCAGGTAGCTCAAGCGGTCGTAACGCCGCGCGGCCGGATCGCGCTTGGGATCCGCCGAGTAGACGCCGTCGACCTGGGTCGCCTTGAAGAGCGCGTCGCAGCCCACTTCCGCGGCCCTGAGCGCCGCCGCGCTGTCGGTGGTGAAGAAGGGGTTGCCGGTGCCGGCGGCGAAGATCACCACCCGGCCCTTCTCCATGTGGCGGATGGCCCGCCGGCGGATATAGGGCTCGCACACCGACGCCATCGGGATCGCCGACATCACGCGCGTCGGCAGGCCGACCTTCTCGATGACGCTCTGCACCGCCAGCGCGTTGATGACGGTGGCGAGCATGCCCATGTAATCGGCCGTGGTGCGCTCGATGCCGTTGGCGACGGCGGCCGAGCCGCGCAACATGTTGCCCCCGCCGATCACCAGACATTGCTGCACGCCGAGTTCGTGGACCGCCACGACCTCCTCGGCGAGGCGCCCGAGAAACTGCGGGTCGTGGCCGAAGCCGCGCTTCCCCATCAGCGCCTCGCCCGACATCTTCAAGAGCACCCGGCGGTAGAGCGGGCCGGCGTCATCCATGGCGTAGCCTCGGCGGCGGGAGCAGCGAGCGGCCGGCGCCCGACCCGCGCGCGCCCCCGATCGTGGCAGATGTACGACAGACGCTCAGCCGCCCGCAAGCTGCGCCACCTCGGCGGCGAGGTCGGTCTCCTGCTTCTCGATGCCCTCACCCAGCACGAACTTCACGAAGCCGGCGATGGCAACCGGCGCGCCGAGCGCCTCGGCCTCCCCGGCCACGAAGTCCTTCACCTTCTTTTCGGTGTCGATGACGAACAGCTGTTCGTTGAGGACCACCTCTTCGTAGAACTTGCGAAGCCGCCCTTCGACCATCTTCTCGATGATGTTGTCGGGCTTGCCGCTGGCCTTGGCCTGATCGACGAGAATGGCGCGCTCGTGCGCGACCAGGGCGGGGTCGAGGTCGTCGACGTCGACCGACTGCGGGTTGCTGGCGGCGACGTGCATGGCCACCTGCTTGGCGATGTCGGCGAGCCTGTCGGTGTCGCCGGCGCTCGAGCGCAGGGCGACGAGCACGCCGATCTTGCCCAAGCCCGGCGCCGTCTGGGCGTGCACGTAGCCGCCGACGACGCCCTCGTCGACGCGCAGCGTCGCGGTCCGGCGCAGCGTCATGTTCTCGCCGATGACGCCGATCGCATGGGTGATCTCGTCCTCGACGGTACGCCCGCTCGGCAGCTCGACGGCCTTGAGCGTGTCGACGTCGCCCTCGGCGTCGGGCGCCCGCCGGGCGATCGCGCGGACCATCTCCTGAAAGCTGTCGTTGCGGGCGACGAAGTCGGTCTCGCTGTTGACCTCGACCAGCGCGCCGATATTGCCCTCGAAGGCGATGCCCACCAGACCGTCCGCGGTCGTGCGCCCGGCCTTCTTCTGCGCCTGGGACAGCCCCTTCTTGCGCAGCCAGTCCGACGCGGCCTCGAGGTCGCCGTCGCTCTCGGCGAGCGCCGTCTTGCAATCCATCATGCCGGCGCCGGTCTTCTCGCGAAGCTCCTTGACGAGCGCGGCGGAAATCTGAGCCATGTCTCCTCCGAAGACGTCTGGGGCCCGCCGGCTCACCCGGCCGCGGGCGTCGGTTGCTCGCCGGTGGTGGCCTGTTGCTCGCCCATGGTCGCCGCCTCGCCGCCGGGCGCGCTCTCGGCCCGGGCTTCGGCGGGCGCCGCCGCCGGCACCTCTTCCTCGTCCATCTCCTCCTCGACCTGCTCCTCGAGCGCGCCCATGTCGACGCCGGAGGCGTGCATCTCGGCGCGGATGCCGTCGAGGACGGCCCCCACCATCAACTCGCAGTAGAGGTTGATCGCCCGGCTGGCGTCGTCGTTGCCCGGGATCGGGTAGGTCACGCCCTGCGGGCTCGAGTTGCTGTCGACCACGGCGATGACCGGGATGTTGAGCTTCTGGGCCTCGGCGATCGCCAGCTGCTCCTTGTTGGTGTCGATCACGAACAAGAGGTCGGGCAACCCGCCCATGTCCTTGATGCCGCCGAGCGCCCGCTCGAGCTTGTCGCGCTCGCGGTTGAGGAAGAGCAGCTCCTTCTTGGTGAGGCCGCTGTTCTCCTCGGAGAGCCGGCCGTCGATCTCCCGCAGCTTTTTGATCGAGTGCGAGATCGTCCGCCAGTTCGTCAGCATGCCGCCGAGCCAGCGGTGGTTGACGAAGTACTGGCCCGAGCGGCCGGCGGCCTCGGCGATCGGCTCCTGGGCCTGGCGCTTGGTGCCGACGAACAACACGCGGCCGTTGTTGGCGACGGTCTCCCGCGTCACCATCAAGGCGCGGTGCAGCATCGGCACCGTCTGCGTCAGGTCGATGATGTGCACGCCGTTGCGCACACCGAAGATGTAGGGCGCCATCCGCGGGTTCCAGCGCCGCGTCACGTGCCCGAAATGAACGCCGGCTTCCAGCAGCTGGCGCATCGTGAAGGTCGGAAAGCTCATCGATCGTTCCTGGTCCGGTTGAGCCACCGCGGACTGAGGCCGTTCGGCGCGCGCCGAACGGCACCGGACGCGACCCCTACCCCGGGGCCACACGTCCGCGTGCGAGATGCCTGCGGTATAGGTCCGCAGCTGCCCGGACGCAAGCGCCGACGCAGCGCCGCCGCCGCGCCGGCCGAGGCGGCGCGGCCGGACGGCGGTCAGGCGATGTCGCGCACCGCCGCGACACCCGCCAGCACCGCCACGTCCGGACGGCGCGCCGGTGGCAGGAGCGCGGTGTCGGGCAACTCGATCAGGACCCGCTCGCCCGCGGCCTCGCCCGGGACGCTCAAGCGCACCCGGGCCGCCCCCTTCTCCTCGCCGGCCAGCAGCGGGATCAGCCGGTCCACCGCCTCGCCGGCGGCGAGCTCGATCTCGACCAGCGAGCGCTCGTCGCCCAGCGCCGCGCGCAAGGGCTCGATATCGCGGGCGATGAGCCGGACGTCCTCGCCGTCGAGCCGGCCGTCGACGTGGACCAGCAAGGGCTCCGTCTTGTCCAGGAGATCGCGGGCTCGGGCCAAAAGGTCGCCGTAGATGGTGACCTCGCTCTGCCCGCTCGGATCCGAGAGCGTGACGAAGGCGAAGCGGCCGCGCGCACCGGTGCGCTCCTGGCGCGCCACCGCGATGCCGGCGAGCTTGAAGACGCGCGGGCCGTCGCCCCCGGCGACCAGCGCCGCCACCTCGGCCAGCGGCACCGCGCCGAGGCGCGCGAGCGGACGCCGATAGCCGTCGAGCGGGTGCGCCGAGAGGAAGAAGCCGAGCGCCTGGTGTTCCTGCTCGAGCACCTCGAGCATCGCCGCCTCGCCGCGATCGACGATCACGGGCTTGGGGATGGCGATTTCGGCGCCGAGCGCGTCGAACAGACCGGCCTGGCCGCCCTCGCGGGCGTCGACGACCGCCTGGCCGTAACGCAGCGCGGCGTCGATCGCCTCCAGATGCGCCGCCCGCGAGCGGCCGAAGCTGTCGAGGGCGCCGGCCCGGATCAGGCCTTCGAGGAGCCGCCGGTTGAGCAGGCGCGGGCCGAGCCGACCGACGAGCTCGAAGATGTCCGCGTACGCGCCGCCGCGGCGGCGCTCCTCGACGAGGCTCGTCATCGCCTGCTCGCCGACGCCCTTGATGGCGGCGAGCGCGAAGCGGATGGCGCCCGCATCCCCGTCGCCCGGCGCCCGTTCGATGGCGAAGAGCACCTCCGAGCGGTTCACGTCCGGCGGCAACAGCGCGATGCCCTTCCTCAGCATCTCCTCGCGGGCGTTGGCGAGCCGGGCGTGGTTGCCGCGGTCCATCGTCATCGACGCGGCGAAGAAGGCGATCGGATGCTTCGCCTTCAAGTACGCCGTCTGGTAGGCCAAGAGCGCGTAGGCCGCCGCGTGGCTCTTGTTGAAGCCGTAGGAGGCGAACTTGGCGACCTGATCGAAGATGGTGTTGGCGAGCCCCTCGTCGAGCCCGCGGGCGACGGCACCCGCGATGAAGACGCCGCGCTGCTTGTCCATCTCCGCCTGGATCTTCTTGCCCATCGCCCGGCGCAGAAGATCGGCGGCGCCCAGCGAGTAGCCCGCCAGCTCCTGGGCCATCTGCATCACCTGCTCTTGGTAGATGATGACGCCGTTGGTCTCGGCCAGGATCGGGCGCAGCTTGTCGTGCAGGTATTCCGGCGCCTCGCGGCCGTGCTTGACGGCGATGTAGCGCGGGATGTTGTCCATCGGCCCCGGCCGGTAGAGCGACACCATGGCGATGATGTCCTCGAAGCAGTCGGGCTTGAGCTCCTTCAAGGCGGCCTTCATGCCGCCGGATTCCAGCTGGAAGACGCCGTTGGTCTCGGCCCGGCTCATCAGCGCGTAAGCGTCGGGGTCGTCCAGCGGCAGCTTGTCGAGCTCGAGCGGGACGCCGAGGACCCCGTTGACCAACGCCTCGGCCTTTTCGAGCTGGGTGAGCGTGGTGAGGCCGAGAAAGTCGAACTTGACGAGCCCCGCCTTCTCCACCGCCTTCATGTCGAACTGCGTCACCGGCATCGGCGAGCGCGGATCGCGGTAGAGCGGAACCAGCTCGTCGAGCGGCCGGTCGCCGATGACGACGCCCGCGGCGTGGGTCGAGGCGTGGCGCGGCAGGCCTTCGAGCTGGCGCGCCGTCGCGAGCAGCTGCGCCACCTGCTCGTCGCCGCGGCGCTCCTCCTCCAGTCGCGGCTCCATCTCCAGCGCCTGCTCGATCGTCGGCGGGTTGGCCGGGTTGTGCGGGATCAGCTTGGAGATGCGGTCGACCTGGCCGTAGGGCATGCCCATCACCCGGCCGACGTCGCGGACCACGGCGCGCGCCTGCAGGCGGCCGAAGGTGATGATGTGCGCCACCTTCTCGTCGCCGTATTTGGCGCGGACGTAGTCGATGACCTCGTCGCGGCGGTCCTGGCAGAAGTCGATGTCGAAGTCCGGCATCGACACGCGCTCGGGGTTCAAAAACCGCTCGAACAAGAGGCCGAAGCGCAGCGGATCGAGGTCGGTGATCTCCAAGGACCAGGCGACGAGCGAGCCGGCACCGGAGCCGCGGCCGGGGCCCACCGCGATGCCCTGCCGCTTCGCCCAGCGGATGAAGTCGGAGACGATGAGGAAATAGCCCGGAAACTGCATGTGCACGATGATCCCGAGCTCGAACTCGAGCCGCTCGCGGTAGCGCGCGACGACCGCCTCGCGATCCTCGCCCTCGCCGAGGCGCGGGACGACGTGGCGCGCGAGCCGCCGCTCCAGACCCGCTGCGGCCTGCACGCGCAGCTCCGCGGCCTCGTCGCGGCCCGCGCCCACGTCGTAGGGCGGCAAAATCGGCTCGCGCGCCGGGATCATGAAGGCGCAGCGCCGCGCGATCACCCCCGTGTTCGCCACCGCCTCGGGCACATCGGCGAAGAGCTCGGCCATTTCCGCGGGCGTCTTCAGCCGGTGCTCGGGGCTCGTGCGCGGCCGGTCGTCCTCGATCAGCCGGCGACCATGGGCGATGCAGGCGAGCACGTCCTGCGCCGCGTGCTCGTCCGCCTCGACGAAGCGGACGTCGTTGGTGGCCACCAGCGGCAGATCGCGCGCATAGGCCTGGTCGACGAACCAGTCCTCGGTCCGCGCCTCGGCCTCGCCGCCGGTACGGATCAACTCCACGTAGAGCCGGCCCGCGAAGGTCGACGCCAGCTCGGCGAGCGCCGCTTCCGCGTCGGCCTCGCGGTGCGCCAACAGCAGCTGGCCGATCGCACCTTCGGGGCCGCCGGTGAGGACGATGAGGCCGTCGTCGTGCGCCTTCAGGCGCTCGAGCGTGACCCAAAGCTCGCCGACCTCGCCCTCGAGGTAGGCGGCCGACAGCAGCTTCAAGAGCGAGCCGTAGCCGGCCGCGTTCTGGCAGAGGAGGGTGAGCGCGCCGACGATCGGCTCGCCGCGCTCGCTGCGGGCGATCTCGACCGGCAAAAGGCAGCCGACGATCGGCTGGATACCCTGGGCCTTGGCCTTCTGGCCGAAGTCGAAGGCGCCGAAGAGCGCGGTGTCGTCGGTCATCGCCACCGCCGGCATGCCGGCGTCGCGGCAGGCGGCAAGCAGCCGGTCCGGCCGCACCGTGCTCGCCAACAGCGACCAGGCGGTGCGCACGCGCAGGTGGACGAAGACGGGCTCGCTCATGGCGCGGTCTGCTCGAGGACGGCGGGCGCAGGCTCGGGCGTCAGACGACCGTGGGCGAGCGCGTACACGCGATCCAACCGACGCGCGAGGCGACGGTCGTGGGTGGCGATCAGCGCGCTCGCCCCGCGCGCCCGCAGCACGGCCAGAAAGCCGTCGAAGACGTGGGCGGCGGTGGCCTCGTCGAGATTGCCCGTGGGCTCGTCGGCGAGGACGAGACCGGGCGCGTTGGCGAGCGCGCGGGCGATGGCGACACGCTGCTGCTCGCCGCCTGAGAGCTGGCCCGGGTGATGGGCGAGCCGCTCGGCCAGACCGACCGCGTCCAAGAGCTCCTCCGCCCGCGCCCGCGCCTCGGCCCGCGACTTGCCCGCCAACAGACCGGGCAGCATCACGTTCTCGCGCGCGGTGAACTCGGGCAGGAGGTGGTGGAACTGGTAGACGAAGCCGACGGCGTCGCGCCGCAGCCGGGTCCGCGGCCGGTCGCGGCGCGCCGCCCGCTCGCCGGCGATGACCACCTCTCCGGCGTCGGGTCGCTCCAAGAGACCGGCGATCTGCAACAGCGTCGACTTGCCGGCGCCCGAGACCCCGACGAGCGCCGACAGCTCCCCGGCGGCGAGGGTGAGGTCGATGCCCTTCAAGACCTCGATCCGGTCCTGGCCTTGCCGAAAGCTGCGCTTGACGCCGTCGAGGACGAGCGCATCGGTCGCCGTCATCGGCCTACTCCCGCCGCAACGCTTCGACCGGGTCGAGCTGCGCCGCGCGCCACGAGGGCACGAGCGTGGCCAAGAACGCCAGGACGAGCGCCATCCCCACCACGCTCACGACGTCGGCGGTCTCCACCTTCGCCGGCAATTGAGAAAGAAAGCGGATCTCGGCCGACCACAGCTCCGCGCCGGTGAAGCGCTCCAAAACGCGCCGGATGGCGTCGACGTTGAGGGCGAAGGCGAGGCCGAGCGCGAAGCCGATGGCGGTCCCCAACGTGCCGATGGTCATCCCCGCAAGGAAGAAGATCCGCATGATGGCGCCGCGTGTGGCGCCCATGGTCCGAAGGATCGCGATGTCGCGACCCTTCGAACGTACCAGCATCGTCAGCCCGGTGATGATGTTGAAGGCGGCGACGAGGATGATCAGCGTCAAGATCAAGAACATGACGTTGCGCTCGACCTCGAGCGCGTTGAAGAACTGGGCGTTGGCCTGGCGCCAGCTCGTCACCCACAAGCGCCCGCCCACCGCCTGCTCGAACGCCGCCTGGGCGTCCTCGAGCCGCTCGGGATCGGCGAGGAAGGCGTCGATCGCGTTCACCCGGTCGCCGAGATTGAAGTAGGTTTGGGCGGCGTCGAGCGAGGTGAAGACGACGCCGTCGTCGTACTCGTACATCCCGATCTCGAAGATCGCGGCGATCTCGAAGCTCACCACCCGCGGCAGCGTGCCGAGCGCGGTGGCGGGGCCGTCGGGGGAGATCAGCGAAAGCTCGTCGCCGAGGCTGAGGCCCATGCGGCGGGCGAGGCGCGTGCCCACGGCGAGCTTGCGCGCGCCGGCGAAGTCCTCGAGTGCGCCGCGCACGATGTTCTGCTCGATGATGGTCCGCCCGCGCAAATCCTCCGCGCGCAGCCCGCGCACGAGCACGCCGCTCGCCGCGCCGTTGGCGCTCGCCATCGCCTGCCCCTCGACGAACGGCGTCACCCGCCGGACTTCGGCGATGCGGGCGAGCTCGTCGCTCAGGCGATCGTAGTCGGCGATGCCCGCCGGGCCCGACTGCACGGTGAGATGGCCGTTGAGGCCGAGAATGCGGTCGAGAAGCTCGGCGCGAAAACCGTTCATCACCGCCAGCACGACGATCAGCGTGCCGACGCCGAGCGCGATCCCGGTCAGCGCGAAGACGGTGATGACCGAGACGAAACCGTGCTCGCGGGTGGGGCGGAGATAGCGCCGGGCAACCCAGCGCTCGGCGGGACCGAACACGGTCAGCCGGCGAGGCGGTTGACGACGGCCTCGGCGCTCAGCTCCTCGGTCTCGCCGCTGGCGCGCGATTTCAGCTCGACGACACCCGCCTTCAGCCCGCGCGGGCCGATCACGATCTGCTTGGGGATGCCGATCAGCTCCATCGTCGCGAACTTGACGCCGGGGCTCTCGTCGCGGTCGTCGTAGAGAACGTTGATGCCGGCGCGCTTGAGCTTGGCGTAGAGGTCGCCCGTGACCTCGCTGCAGGCCTCGTCGCTGGCGCGCAGGTTGATCAGCGCCACGTCGAAGGGTGCGACGCTCGCCGGCCAGATGATGCCCTTGTCGTCGTGATAGGCCTCGATGATCGCGCCGACCAGCCGCGACACGCCGATGCCGTAGCTGCCCATCTCGACATGGACGTCCTCACCATCGGGGCCGGTCACGGCGGCGCCCATCGGCTTGGAGTACTTGGTGCCGAAATAGAAGATGTGGCCGACCTCGATGCCCCGCCCGGCGCGCAGGCGCTCGGGCGGCAACGGGCACTGCTCCGGATCGTGCTGCTCATCGGTGGCGGCGTAGTAGCGTTGGATGGTCTCGACATCGAGATCGGGCGCCAGGAGGTCGAGCTCTTCGAAGGCGGCGTCGTAGAAGACCGCGCTCTCGCCGGTCGACGCCAGGATCTGAAATTCGTGGCTCATCGTCCCGCCGATGGCGCCACTCTCGGCGCGCATCGGGATCGCGGTCAGGCCCATCCGCTTGAAGGTCCGTAAATACGCACTGAACATGTTGTCGTAGGAGCGCTTCGCCCCTTCAAAATTCAGATCGAAGGAGTAGTTGTCCTTCATCAAGAACTCGCGGCCACGCATGACCCCGAAGCGGGGGCGGATTTCGTCGCGGAACTTCCACTGGATCTGGTAGAGGTTCTGGGGAAGATCGCGGTAGGAGCGGATGCAGCGGCGGAAGATGTCGGTGACGACTTCCTCGTGGGTCGGGCCGAGCAGCATCGCCCGCTCGTGGCGGTCGTCGAAGCGCAGCATCTCGCGGCCGTAAGCCTCGTAGCGCCCGCTCTCCTGCCACAGGTCCGCCGGCTGCACGCTCGGCATCAAGATCTCCTGGCAGCCGGCCGCGTCCATCTCCTCGCGCACGATCTGCTCGACCCGACGCAGGACGGCGTGGCCCAGCGGCAGCCAGGAGTAGATGCCGGCGCTCGACTGGCGGATCATGCCCGCGCGCAGCATCAACTGGTGCGAGACGATCTGCGCCTCGGCGGGGCTCTCCTTCAAGAGCGGCAGGAAGTACGCGGAAAGGCGCATAAAGGGGCCCTGTCAGTGCTCGCTCAACGCCTGCGGACCATAGGCACCGCCGCGGCCCGACGCAACGCGCGTCGACCACCGCTCGAAGCGGTCGCGCCGGCCGCCGGTCCAAAAGGCCGCTTGCGAGCGCATGGGCGACGCCGGCGGCAACCAGTGCCGCCGGCACGGTCGTCACACCGCCGGCACCAGCAGGCGCGGCGTACCCCGCCTCCGGCGCGTCGGGCGACCGGGCCCCGACGGGCAGCGTCATGACGAAGATCAGCCACCAGGCGACAACGAAGACCAGGAGCGCCCCGAACGGGGTCATGACGACCGCCCGCTTGCCGCCCCGGCTTCAGATCTGCTCGAGCTCGACGAGCGTGCCCGCGAAGTCCTTCGGATGCAAAAACAGCACCGGCTTCTTGTGGGCACCGATCTTGGGGTCGCCGTCGCCGAGCACCCGCGCCCCCATCGCCTTGAGCTGGTCGCGCGCGGCGATGATGTCCTCGACCTCGTAGCAGACGTGGTGGATGCCACCGTTGGGGTTCTTGTCGAGAAAGCCCTGGATCGGGGACTTTTCGCCCAGGGGGTAGAGCAGCTCGACCTTGGTGTTGGGCAGCTCGATGAACACCACGGTGACGCCGTGGTCCGGCTCGTCCTGGGGCGGCGAGACCCTGGCACCCAGAACGTCGCGGTATTTGGCGGTCGCCGCCTCCAGATCCGGCACGGCGATGGCGACGTGGTTCAAACGCCCGATCATGCGAATTCCTCCCTCGGCCGGCGGCCGGGCCCGTGACGGCCGCTCAGGTGGACACGTCCTCCAGCTGAGCCAGCATCTCGGGCGACAGCCGGGTGATCTGGACCTGGATCACCGGCCGGCGCTCGCGCGACAAGCCCAACAACCGGCGAACGGCGGTGCGCAGGCGATCCTCGATCCGGGCGTCACTCTCGACCTCGTGGTCGTCGAGGCGCTCGATCTCCTCGACGAGCGCGTCGGCGAGCCGGCGACGGGCCTCGGCGTCCTCGTCCAGCTCGATACTGCCGACCGAGGCCACCTGCGGCGGCGCCAGCACCGAGCCGGCGTGGTCAAGCACGAGGCTGACGAAGACGCTGCCGTAGCTCGCGAGCTTGCGCCGCAGGCGGAAGCGATCGGCATCGACGGCGATCATCTCGCCATCCTCGAAGGCGTGGCGGCCGATCGGCACCTCGCCCTCGATCTCGGGCGCGCCGGGCGCGAGGCGCAGCAAATCGCCGTCGGTCACCAAGAGCGCGTGCTTGGCCCCGTTCTCCTTGGCGAAGGCCACGTGCTCGCGCAGATGCCGCAGCTCGCCGTGGACCGGCACGGCGATCGTCGGCTTCACCCAGCGATAGAGCTGGGCGACCTCGTCGCGGGACGGGTGGCCCGAGACGTGGACGAAGTGGTCCTCCTCGGTGATCACCTGCACGCCGCCGCGCACGAGGTTGTTGTGCAGATCGTAGATGATCCGCTCGTTGCCGGGGATGATCTTCGAGGAAAAGATCACCGAATCGCCCGATTCGAGCCGCACGCGCGGATGGCTGCCGGCGGCGATGCGCGCGATGGCGGCGCGCGGCTCGGCCTGGCTGCCGGTGCAGATCATCATGACCCGGTTGCGCGGCAGGTCCATGATGTCGCGCTCGTCCAAGAGCGCCGGCATGTCCTTGAGGTAGCCGCAGTCCTTGGCGGCCGCGACCATCCGGTGCATCGAGCGGCCGATCAGCGCCACTTCGCGCCCGGCGGCCTGGCCCGCCTTCATCGCCGTCTGCAGCCGCGCGACGTTGGAGGCGAAGGTGGTGAGCACGACGCGGTGCGGCTGTGCGGCGATGAGCTCGCTCAGGCTGTCCCGCACCTCCGCCTCGGAGCCGGAGGTGCCCGGGCTCATGATGTTGGTGCTGTCGGCGACCATCGCCAGCACGCCGCCCTTGCCGACGTCCTGCAGCGCCTCGATCGCGGACACCGCCCCCACCTGCGGCGCCGGGTCGAGCTTCCAGTCCCCGGTGTGCAGCACCCGGCCGTGCGGCGTCTCGATGACCAGCATCGCCGCCTCGGGAATCGAGTGCGTCATATGGATGAAGCGGCAGACGAAGGGGCCGACCTCGAAGGCCTCGCCGGGCTGGACGACATGGATCGGCACGTGGCGCTTGATGCCGCTCTCGTCGAGCTTGCGCTTCAACACCGCGGCGGTGAACGGCACGCACCAGATCGGACAGCCCAGCCGCGGCCACAGATAGGGCACCGCGCCCAGATGATCCTCGTGGGCGTGGGTCAGGACGAGGCCGTCCAGCTTGGCGCGCTCCTGCTCGACGAAACGGATGTCGGGCAGGATGATGTCGACCCCGGGCAGCCGCTCGTCGGCGAAGGTGAGGCCGAGATCGACCATCATCCAGCGCCCCCGGGCGCCGTAGAGGTTGACGTTCATACCGATCTCGCCGGCGCCGCCCAAGGGCGCGAAGTAGAGCGGCGTGTCGGTCATGCACGGTTCTCCCGTCGGGCCTGGTGCAACCGGAACAGGTCCACCAGCCCGGTCATCGTCAAATCGTTGTCCACGCGGGCGATCGCCGCGGTCGCGTCGGCGAAGAGCGGCGCCAGCCCGCCGGTGCCGAGCGTGCGCATCGGCTCGCCGAACTCGGCCTGGATGCGCGCGACCAGCCCCTCGATCAACGCAATATAACCCCAGAAAACGCCCGATTGCATCGCCGCCACCGTACTGTCACCGATGACCGCCTGGGGCTTCTCCACGCCGATGCGCGGCAGCTTGGCGGCGGCGCGGTTGAGCGCCTCGAGCGAGAGGTTGATGCCCGGGGCGATGACGCCGCCGTGATAGGTCCCGCCGCGGTCGACGACGTCGAAGGTGGTGGCGGTGCCGAAGTCGATGACGATGAGGTCGCCACCGTAGTGGTGGTGCGCGGCGAAGGCGTTCACCAACCGGTCGGCGCCGATCTCCTTCGGGTTCGAGAGCTTGATCTTGAGCGGCACGTCGATGTCCTCGGCAATGAAGGACACCGGCCGCTCGAGCCGGTCGCGGCACATCCAGCGCAGCTGGCGATCGGCCTCCGGCACGACCGAGGAGACGACGACCTCCGCGATGTCGCGCCAGTCGAAACCGGCCATCTCGATCAGCTGGACCAGGGCCAGGGCGTACTCGTCCGAGGTCCGCTGGCGGACCGTGGCGAGCCGCCAGCTCGCCCGCGGCGTGGTGGCGTCGTAGAGCGCGAAGACGGTGTTGGTGTTGCCGACGTCGACCGCGAGCAGCATCAAAAGGTCTCTCCCAGCCGCACGAGCTCGACGTCGCCCGCGAGCACGGTCTCGACCCCCGCCGCCGTCTCGACGCGCAAAGCGCCGTGGGCGTCGATCCCACGGTGCAGTCCCTCGAGCCGCCGCTCGGCGAGCGCGACCCGCACCGGGCGGTGCAGGCCGGCGGCGCGGGCCAGCCACGCCTCGCGCCAGCTGGCGGTGTCGCCCGCGGCGAGCGCGGCGGCGGCCCGTCGCCAGGCCTCGAGCCAGCGGGCGAGGACACCCGCCGCCGACAGCTCAAGGCCCCAACTTGAAAGCGTCGCCGCCGCGGGAACTTCGGGCGGCGCGGTGGCGAGGTTCACCCCGCAGCCGATCAGCACGGCGTCGTCGCTCACCTCCAACAACAGCCCCGCCAGCTTGCGGCCGTCCAAGAGCACGTCGTTCGGCCATTTGACCGCCAGCGGCGGCGGCGGTATCGCGCGACCCTCGAGCGCCTGGCAGAGCGCGCTGGCCGCGATGAGGGAGAGCGCCGGTACGAAGGCGGGCGCGACGCCGGGCGTCGTGACCACGGTGGCGTAGAGGTTGCCCGGTGGCGAGGTCCAGCGGCGCCCGCGCCGGCCGTGACCGCCGGTCTGCTCGTCGGCGACGACGACGAGCTCGCGTGCCCCGGCCTTCGCCAGCCGGCGCGCCTCGTCCTGGGTCGAGGCCAGCCGCGCGTGGTGGTGGAGCGCGAAGCCCGCGACCTCGTCCGGCCAGACCGCGCTCAAGCGCGCCCCGCGCTCAGGGGAAGAGCGCCCCGGCGGCGACCCGGGCGGCGCCCAGGATCGGGCCGGGAACGACCACGAAAAACGCGGTGACCAGCGCGCTCACGGCGATGACGCCCCGCAATTCCGTTTCCATGCCACGGTCCAACGCTTCCGGCGCGGTGTCGAAATAAACCAGCTTGACCACGCGCAGATAGTAATAGGCGCCGACGACGCTGGTGAGCACGCCGAGCACCGCCAGCCACACCAGCCCCGCCTCGACGGCCGCCATGAAGACGTAGAGCTTGCCGAAGAAGCCGGCAAGCGGCGGAATGCCGGCGAGCGAGAACATGAAAACGGCGGTGGCGAGCGCCAGCATCGGCTGATCCTTGCCGAGGCCAGCGAAGTCGTCGATCTCCTCGAGGCTCTGGCCGCGCCGGCGCAGCGCCAGCACCACCGCGAAGGTGCCCACCGTCATGAACAGATAGATCGTCATGTAGACCAGGACGCCGTAGACGCCGCTCTGCGTGCCGGCCGACAGCCCCACCAGCGCGTAGCCGACATGGCCGATGCCGGAATAGGCCAGAAGACGCTTGATGTTGCGCTGCCCGATCGCGCCGAAGGCACCGAGCACCATCGAGCCCACCGACACCGCGATGACGATCTGCTGCCAGTCCGCGACGAAGGCGCCGAAGGGCTCGGCGAACACCCGAACGGTGAGCCCCATGGCCGCCAGCTTCGGCGCGGCGGCGAAGAGCGCGGTGACCGCCGTCGGCGCGCCCTCGTACACGTCCGGCGTCCACATGTGGAACGGCACCGCGCCGAGCTTGAAGGCGAGGCCGGCCGCGATGAAGACGATGCCGACGAGCCCCCCCAAGGCCAGCTCGGCCCCGTCATCGCCGAGATAGAGCTCGCTCAGATCGGCGAAGAAGATGGTGCCGGTGAAGCCGTAGACCAGTGAGATGCCGTAGAGCAGCATGCCCGAGGCGAGCGCGCCGAGGACGAAGTACTTCAGGCCCGCCTCGGTGGACTTGTAGGTGTCGCGCTGAAAGGCGGCGAGCACGTAGAGCGGCAGGCTCATCAGCTCGAGCGAGATGTAGAGGGCGAGGAAGCTGTTGGCCGAGAGCAGCAGGGACATGCCGGCGGTGGAGAACACCACCAGCACGGCGTATTCGAAACGCTCGAGCCCCTCCCGCCGCAGATAGGGCTGGGCGATGGCGAGCGTGCCGAGCGCACCCAGGAGCACGACCGCCTTCATGAAGCCGGCGAAGCCGTCCATCACGAAATGGCCGCGAAAGGCGACGCTCGGCTCCGGGCCGGCCACCACGACGAGGGCGAGCGCCACCGCCAGCGCCCCCAGCGCCAAGTTCGCCACCAGGCGTGCGCCCGCGACCGTCTCCTTGAAGACCCCGACGACGAGCAGGACGAGGCCCGCCGTCAGCAGGAACAATTCGGGAAGGGCGACGAGGAGATAGGAGCTGGACATGCGTGCGTCGTTCGCCGTGGCTGCAGGTTTGGCCGGCGGTCCGGTTCAGTCGGCCGCCAGCGTGGTCGTGGCCTCCAGATGGGCGAGCAGGTCGTTCACGCTCGCCGCCATCGGGTCGAGAAAGAGCGAGGGATACACCCCCATCAGGATGGTCAAGAAGGCGAGCGGGGCGAAGGCCGCGATCTCCGTGCCGCGCATGTCCCGGATGCCCAAGAGATCCTCGCGGACGAGGGCGCCGAAGATCACCCGACGGTAGAGCCAGAGCATGTAGCAGGCGCCGAGGATCATGCCGGTGGCGGCCAAGAGCGCGACCCACTGGTTGATTTGGAAGACGCCGACGATGACCAACAGCTCACCGACGAAGCCGCTGGTGCCGGGCAGCCCGACCGACGCCATCGTGAACAGCATGAAGGTGAAGGCGTAGGCGGGCATCCGTTCACCGAGCCCGCCGTAGCGCTTGATCTCGCGGCTATGGATGCGGTCGTAGATGACGCCGACGCACATGAAGAGCGCGCCCGACACCAGCCCGTGGCTCAGCATCTGGATGATGCCGCCCTGCAGGCCCTGCGGGTTGAAGGTGAACAGCCCGATGGTGACGATGCCCATATGCGCCACGGACGAATAGGCGATCAGCTTCTTCATGTCCTCCTGCATCAGGGCGACGAAGGAGGTGTAGACGATCGCGACCACCGACAGTGCGTAGATGAAGGGGGCGAAGTCGGCCGAGGCCGCCGGCAGCATCGGCAGCGAGAAGCGCAAAAAGCCGTAGCCGCCGAGCTTCAAAAGGATGCCGGCGAGCAGGACGGAGCCGGCGGTCGGCGCCTCGACGTGGGCGTCCGGCAACCAGGTGTGGAACGGCCACATCGGCACCTTGATCGCGAAGGACGCGAACAGCGCCAGGAAGAGCCAGTACTGCGCGGCTGCGGGGAACTCGGTGCGCATCAGCGTCGGCAGGTCGGTGGTGCCGGCCACCAGGTACATATAGATGATAGCAACAAGAAACAGCACCGAGCCCGCCAACGTGTACAAGAAGAACTTGAACGCCGCGTAGATACGGTTGGGCCCACCCCATATCCCAATGATCAAGAACATCGGGATCAGGATGCCCTCGAAAAACAGGTAGAACAGCACGACGTCGAGGGCGGTGAAGACACCGACCATCAAGGTGTCCATGACCAAAAACGCGATCATGTACTCCTTGACGCGGTTGGTGACCGAGTGCCACGAGCCTAGCACCACCACGACCGTCAAGAGCGTGCTCAACAGCACGAACCAGAGCGAGATGCCGTCGACGCCCACATGGTAGTTGATGTCGAAGCCGGGCAGCCACGGCACCTTCTCGACCAGTTGAAAACCCGCCTGGCTGGGGTCGAACTGCACCCAGATCAAGAGGCTCAAGAAAAAGGTGATGGTCGACGTCCAGAGGGCGACCGCCTTGGCGTTCTGCGCGACTACCTGCTCGTCCTCGGAGCGGATCGCCAGGATGAAGGCGACGCCGACGAGCGGTAGGAAGATGACGAGCGAGAGAAGCGGCCAGTCGCTCATCGGCTCAGCCCTGCACCACGAGAAGATACCAGGTGACCAGCGCGGCCACGCCGATCAGCATCACGAAGGCGTAGTGATAGATGTAGCCGGTCTGCAGCCGCACGATCCGCTTGGTGCCGGCGAGGGCCGAGGCGGCGATGCCGTTCGGGCCCCAGTCGTCGATGATCCCGGCGTCGATCCTGCGCCAGAGAAAGGCGCCCAGATCACGCGCCGGCCGGACGAACACGGCGTCGTAAAGCTCGTCGAAATACCACTTATGGTAGGACAAGAGGTAGAGCGGGCGCACGGCGTTCGCGAGCCGGCCGGGAAGCAGCGGGTTCGCGACGTACATCACCCAGGCCAGCGCCAAGCCGACGAGGCCCATGACCACCGGCAGCAGCTTCACCCACAGCGGCACGTGATGGGCGGCCTCGATGGCGTTGTCGGCAAGATCGCGGATGTGGATCGCGCCCGCCCAGAAGGCGTGATCGCCCGTCACCATCGGCAGGCCCAAAAAGCCCGCGCCGACCGCACCGAGCGCTAGAAAACCGAGCGGAATCGTCATCACCGGCGGGCTCTCGTGGGCGTGCGCCATGACCTCCTCGCTGGCGTTGGGCTGGCCGTGGAAGGTCATGAAGAGGAGCCGGCCCGAGTAGAACGCGGTCATCACCGCGGCGACGATGCCGAGCCAGAAGGCGTAGGCCGACCACCCGCCGCCGGCGGCGAACGCGGCCTCGAGGATCAGGTCCTTGGAGTAGAAGCCGGCGAACACCGGCACGCCCACCAGGGCCAGCGAGCCGATCCACATCACCGCGTAGGTGAAGACCATCTTGCGCCAGACGCCACCCATGCGCCGCATGTCCTGCTCGTCGCCGAGACCGTGGATCACCGAGCCCGCGCCCAAAAACAGCAGCGCCTTGAAGAAGGCGTGGGTGAACAGGTGGAAGATCGCGGCGGCGTAGGCGCCCACACCGCAGGCGAAGAACATGTAGCCGAGCTGCGAGCAGGTCGAATAGGCGACCACCCGCTTGATGTCGTTCTGGGTGAGGGCCACGGTGGCGGCGAAGAAGGCGGTGGAGGCGCCGATGAAGGTGACGAAGGCGAGCGCCGTCGGTGCGTACTCGAAGATCGGCGACATCCGCGCCACCAGGAAGACGCCGGCGGTCACCATCGTCGCGGCGTGGATCAGCGCGGAGACCGGGGTGGGGCCCTCCATCGCGTCGGGCAACCAGGTGTGCAGGAACAGCTGCGCCGACTTGCCCATCGCACCGATGAAGAGCAGGAATGCGATCAAATCGAGAGTCGACACCGACGCCCCGAACATCCGCGTCGTATGCTCGGCGTAGTCCGGCGCGGCGGCGAAAACGGTGTCGAAGGCGAGGCTGTCGAAGACCAGGAAAATCGCGGCGAGGCCGAGCATGAAGCCGAAGTCGCCGACGCGGTTAACGATGAATGCTTTCATCGCCGCGTTGTTGGCCGACGGCTTCTTGTACCAGTAACCGATGAGGAGGTAGGAGGCGAGGCCGACACCTTCCCAGCCGAAGAACAGCTGGACAAAGTTGTCCGCGGTCACCAGCATCAGCATGGCGAACGTGAACAACGACAGGTAGCTCATGAACCGCGGAATCGTCTCGTCGTGGCTCATGTAGCCGATCGAGTAGACGTGGACCGCGGCCGAGATCCAGGTGACGACGACCAGCATGACCGCGGTCAGCGCGTCGATCCTGAGCGCCCAGTCGACCCCGAGCGAGCCCGAGACGATCCAGGTGGCGAGCTCGACGGTGAAGGGCTCGCCGTAGGGCACGGTGAAGATGGCGACGCCGGAGAGGATCGCCGCGACGACGACCAGCGCCGAGGTCACGACCTGGGAGGCGCGGTCGCCGATGACGTTGCCGAAGAAGCCGGCGATGATCGCGCCGAGGAGCGGCAAAAAGACGATGAGGCCGTACATCATGCCGCTCAGCCCTTCATGATGTTGATGTCGGCGACCTCGATCGAGCCGCGCGCCCGGAAGACGACGACCACGATCGCGAGCCCGATCGCGGCCTCGGCGGCGGCTACCGTGAGCACGAACATCGCGAAGAGCTGACCCACGAGATCACCCAGATGCGCCGAGAAGGCGACGAGGTTGATGTTCACCGCCAACAGGATCAGCTCGATCGACATCAAGATCACGATGATGTTCTTACGGTTCAAGAAGATACCGAAAACACCGAGGGTGAACAGGATGGCGGCGACGACCAGAAAATGTCCGACCGGCACGGGCATCAGCCGATCCCCTTGCCACTGTCGACCTTGCGCAGCTGAACGGCGGCGGGCCGCTCGCGATGCACCTGGCGGGCGATGTCCTGGCGCTTGACCGGCCCGCGGTCGCGCAGCGTCAACGTGATCGCGCCGATGATCGCGACCAAGAGGATGATGCCCGCGAGCTGGAAGGCGAAGAAGTACTCGGTATAGAGCACCGCGCCGAGCGCCTCGGTGTTGGTCAACCCCTCCGGCACCGGCACCGCGGCCGCGATCGGCGCCGCCGTGTCCACCGACAACGTGCCGAAGACCAAGAAGAGCTCGACCAAGAGCACGAGGCCGATGAGCGCTCCCACCGGCAGGTACTTCAAGAAGCCTTCGCGCATCGCGGCGAGATCGATGTCGAGCATCATCACCACGAACAGAAACAGTACGGCGACCGCACCTACATAGACGACGACGAGCACCATCGCCAGGAACTCGGCGCCGGCGAGGACGAACATGCCCGCCGCGTTGAAGAAGGAGAGGATGAGGAAGAGCACCGAATGCACCGGGTTGCGCGCCGAGATGACCATGACGGCCGAGGCGATGCACACACCGGCGAGCAGATAGAAGACGAAGAGCGCGACGGTCATCGTTGTTGGCTCCGTGTCCCGGCGGGCGGGCGAGCGCCGGGGCGGTGGCGGGCGGGCGTGACGGCGATCAGCGGTAGGGCGCGTCGGCGGCGAGGTTGGCCGCGATCTCGCGCTCCCAGCGGTCGCCGTTCGCCAGCAGCTTCTCCTTGTCGTAGAAGAGCTCTTCGCGCGTGAACGACGAGAACTCGTAGTTCGGCCCCTCGACGATCGCGTCGACCGGGCAGGCTTCCTCGCAGAAACCGCAGTAGATGCACTTCGTCATGTCGATGTCGTAGCGGGTCGTGCGGCGGCTGCCGTCGGGCCGCGGCTCGCTCTCGATGGTGATCGCCTGCGCCGGGCAGACCGCTTCGCAGAGCTTGCACGCGATGCACCGTTCCTCCCCGTTCGGATAGCGCCGGAGCGCATGTTCCCCGCGAAAGCGCGGGCTGAGGGGACCCTTCTCGTACGGATAGTTCAAGGTATACTTTTTCTTGAACATGTAGCGGAAGGTCAGCCAAAAACCGCTCACCAGTTCCTGCAGCAGGAAAGCCTTCGCGGCACGATCGAGCGTGGTCGCCATGTGTTCCTCTCGTGAGCGTCAGGCGTCGGGCACGTCGTCAGGCCGGCAGCAGGTCGAACGCGACCATGATGCCGGAGGTGAGGACCACCCAGAGGAGCGAGAACGGCAGAAACACCTTCCACCCGAGCCGCATCAACTGGTCGTAGCGGTAGCGCGGCAGCGTCGCCCGGGCCCAGAAGAAGACGAACAGCACCAGGCAGGTCTTGAGGATGAACCAGAGCGGCCCCGGCACCCAGGTGAACGGTGCCATCTCGAACGGCGGCAACCAACCGCCGAGGAATAGCGTCGTGAAGATCCCGCTCATCAGGATCATGTTGGCGTATTCGCCCAAAAAGAAGAGGGCGAAGGCCATCGAGCTGTATTCGACGTTGTAGCCGGTCACCAGCGACGACTCGTCCTCGGGCAGGTCGAAGGGATGGCGGTTGGTCTCGGCGAGGATCGCGGCCATGAAGACGACCGCCATCGGCAGGTGCGGGAAGACGTACCAGAAGCCGTCGCCGGACTGGGCCATCACGATCTCGGTGAGGTTCAGCGAGCCCGCCGAGATCAAGACCGCGATGATGATCAGGCCGATGGCGATCTCGTAGGAGATCATCTGCGCCGACGACCGCAGGGCGCCCAAGAACGCGTAGCGCGAGTTCGAGGCCCAGCCGGCCATGACGATGCCGTAGACGCCGAGCGAGCTGATGGCGAAGAGGTAGAGCACCCCGACGTTGATGTCGGAGATGACCATCCCCTCGTCGAAGGGGATCACCGCCCAGGCGATGAGCGAGAGGATGAAGGTCACCATCGGCGCGATCAGGAAGATGACCCGGTTCGCCCCGGACGGGATCACCGTCTCCTTCAAGAACAGCTTGGCGCCGTCGGCGATCGGCTGGAGCAGCCCGTAGGGCCCGACCGTCATCGGCCCCTGGCGGAGCTGCATCGCCCCGATGACCTTGCGCTCGGCCCAGGTGGCGTAGGCCACGGCCAGGAGCAGCGGCCCCACCACCAGCATGCACTGGGTGACGATGAGCGCGACGGTCAAGATGGCGTCAATCATCGCTGCCGGTCGCCTTCAGCTGTCGGCCGCGGATCTCCTCGACGCATGCCGCCATCACCGCCGAGGCACGACTGATCGGACAGGTGCGGTAGAAATCCGTGATCGGCGAGACGAAGGGGGCGTCGTGAAGCGGCCCCGCCGCCCCAAACGCGGCCCACGGCGCCGGCTCGATCCGGTCGAGGCGCCCAAGGCGCGGCGCCGGCTCGGCGATGCGGGCACGCAGCTGCGCCGGGGTGTCGTAGGGCAGCTTGTGGCCGAGGACTTCCGAGAGCGCGCGCAGGATACGCCAGTCCTCTTTGGCTTCGCCCGGTGGGAAGGCGGCGAGCTTGGAACGCTGCGGCCGCCCCTCGAGATTGACCCAGGTCGCCGCCTTCTCGGTGTAGGCGGCGCCGGGCAGGATGACGTCGGCGACGCGCGCGCCGGCGTCGCCGTGGCTGCCCTGGTAGATGACGAAAGCGTTCTCGAGCCCGCGGGTGTCGACCTCGTCGGCGCCGAGGAGGTAGACGACCTCGATCTCGCCCGTCCCGGCGCCGGCGAGGATCCCCTCGACGTCGCGACCGCCCGCCTCCGGCAGGAAACCGAGCTCGAGCCCGCCGACGCGCGCGGCGGCGGTGTGCAGCACGTTGAAGCCGTTCCAGCCCTCGCCCACCATGCCGAAGCGCTCGGCGACTTCGCGCGCCTTGGCCAGCACCGTAGCCCCGTCGGGGCGGGCCACCGCGCCCGGCCCGACGATGATCATCGGCCGCTCGGCCCGCTCCAGCACATCGGCGAAGCTGTGCTCGCCGGTCAAGAGATCGCTGAGGCTCTGCGGCCCGGCGCCGACGTCGGTGGTCGGATAGGTGAGCTCGCCGGGACAGCCGATGCGACCGATCTTGAAGCCGCCCATGCGGTGCCGCTTGCGGATGCGGGTGTTGACGAGCGGGGCCTCGTAGCGCGGGAAGGCACCGACCAAGAGCAGCGCGTCGGCCTGCTCGATGCCGGCGATGGTCGTGTTGAAGAGCCAGCCGGCGCGCGGCCCCGCGAGCTTGGCGCCGTCCTGGCGACAGTCGAGGTGCGGCGAGCCGAGCGCGCCCATCAGATCCTTCAAGGCCGCCATCGCCTCGAGGTCGGCCTGATCGCCCGCGATCGCGGCGATCTTCGTCCCCGCCACGCCGTCGAGGCGGGTGCGGATCGCGGCCATCGCCTCGCTCCAGTCCGCGGGCTGGAGCCGGCCGTCGCGCTTGACCCAGGGCCGGTCGAGCCGGCGCTTCTTCAAGCCGTCGTAGACGAAACGGGTCTTGTCGGAGATCCACTCCTCGTTCACGTCCTCATGCAGCCGCGGCAGGATCCGCATGACCTCGTTGCCGCGGACATCGACGCGGATGTTGGAGCCGACCGCGTCCATGACGTCGACGCTCTCGTGCTTGCCGAGCTCCCAGATGCGCGCGGTGTATTCGTACGGCTTGGAGTTGAGAGCGCCCACCGGGCAGAGGTCGATGACGTTACCGGACAGCTCCGAGGTCACCGCCTCCTCGAGATAGGTGGTGATCTCCATGTGCTCGCCGCGACCGGTGGCCCCGATCTCCTCGACGCCGGCGACCTCGTTGGCGAAGCGGACGCAGCGCGTGCAGTGTATGCAGCGGGTCATGTGCGTCGAGATCAGCGGGCCCATATACTTGTCGGCGACGGGCCGCTTGTTCTCGGCGAAGCGCGAGCTGTCGGGGCCGTAGAACAGGGTGAGGTCCTGCAGGTCGCACTCGCCGCCTTGATCGCAGATCGGACAGTCGAGCGGATGGTTGATCAACAACAGCTCGAGCACGCCCTTTTGGGCGCGCTTGGCCTTCTCCGATGCGGTGTGGACGACCATGCCTTCGGCGGCGGGCATGGCACAGCTCGCCACCGGCTTCGGCGCCTTCTCCACCTCGACCAGGCACATCCGGCAGTTGCCGGCGATGTTCAGGCGCGGGTGGTAGCAGAAGTGCGGCACCTCGCGGCCGGCGAGCTCGCAGGCCTGAAAGACCGTGGCGCCCGCCGGGACCTCGACCTCGATGCCGTCGATCGTCAGCTTCGGCATAGTCTGCCCTCGTCTCCTGCCGCGCTCAGCTCGCCGCCGCCATCGCCGCCGCCGGCCCGCGGTCCTTGATGCGGGCCTCGATCTCGTGGCGGAAATGCCGGATCAAGCCCTGCACCGGCCAAGCCGCGGCGTCGCCGAGCGCGCAGATGGTGTGCCCTTCGATCTCGCGTGAGACGTCGAAGAGCATGTCGATCTCCTCGGGTCGCGCCCGACCTTCGACCAACCGCGTCATCACGCGCCACAGCCAGCCCGTCCCCTCGCGGCACGGTGTGCACTGCCCGCAGCTCTCGTGCATGTAGAACTTGGAAAGCCGGCAGATCGCCTTGATGACGTCGGTGGACTGGTCCATCACGATGACCGCCGCGGTGCCCAGGCCCGACTGCGCGTTCTTTAGATCGTCGAAGTCGAGACGGATGTCGTCGCAGACCGATTTGGGGATCAGCGGCACCGACGAGCCACCGGGGATGACCGCCTTCAGGTTGTCCCAGCCGCCGCGGACGCCGCCGCAGTGCCTGTCGATCAGCTCCCGCAGGGGAATGCTCATCTCCTCTTCGACCGTGCACGGATGGTTGACGTGCCCGGAGATGCAGAAGAGCTTGGTACCGGTGTTGTTCTCGCGTCCGAGACCAGCGAACCAATCGGCGCCGCGGCGCAGGATCGCCGGCACCTGGGCGATGGTCTCGACGTTGTTGACCGTGGTCGGCCGGCCGTAGAGCCCGACCATCGCCGGAAAGGGCGGCTTCAGGCGCGGCTGGCCCTTCTTGCCCTCCAGGCTCTCCAGCAGGCCCGTCTCCTCGCCGCAGATATAGGCGCCGGCGCCGCGATGGAGGTAGAGCTCGAAATCAAAGCCCGAGCCCGCGATGTCCCGGCCCAGGATGCCGGCCTCGTAGGCCTCGGCGATGGCGCGCTCGAGCGCCTCGGCCTCGCGGACGTACTCGCCGCGGATGTAGATGTAGCCGGCGGTGCAGCCCATGCCGGCGGCGGCGAGGATGCAGCCCTCGATGAGCTTGTGCGGCTCGTGCCGCATGATCTCGCGGTCCTTGCAGGTGCCGGGCTCGCTCTCGTCAGCGTTGACGACGAGATAGATCGGCCCCCCGTCGGTCTCCTTCGGCATGAACGACCATTTGAGCCCGGTCGGAAAGCCGGCGCCGCCACGGCCGCGCAGCCCCGACTTCTTGACCGCGTCGACGATGCCCTCGCGGCCCATGAGGATGAGGTCCTTGAGGCCGTCGTAGTCGCCGCGCGCCTGCGCTTTGACGAGCTCTGGGCCCTTCTCGCCATAGATGTCGGTGAAGATGCGGTCCCTGTCGTGCAGCACCTCAGACCTCCAACAGCGTGGTCTTGCCGCCGAAGGGGATCTGCCCCTTGCGCCCGCTCTGCGGGCCCGGCGTCGGCCGTTCGCCGCGCTTGAGCGCCTCGATGACCGCGGTGGCGCGCTCCGGCGTCAGGTCCTCGTAGTAGTCGTCGTCGATCCACATCATCGGCGCGTTGGCGCAGGCCCCCAGACACTCGAACTCGCGCAAAAAGAAGCGGCCGTCGGCGGTGTTCTCACCAACCTTGCACCCGAGCGCCGCCTCCACCGCCTTGACGATGTCGTCGGAGCCGCAGAGCCAGCAGGGCGTCGTCGTACAGACGCGGATCTGGCACGGCGCCGTCGGCTCGGTGTTGAACATGTCGTAGAACGAGGCGACCTCCTCGACCCGAATCCGCGGCATGTCGAGGAAGGCGGCAACGTACTCGATCGCGGCCTGCGGCAACCAGCCGCCATGCTGCGCCTG
The DNA here is from genome assembly GCA_046541805.1 of Alphaproteobacteria bacterium. Classification (GTDB taxonomy): domain Bacteria; phylum Pseudomonadota; class Alphaproteobacteria; order Geminicoccales; family Geminicoccaceae; genus JAAAPF01. The sequence goes on along the minus strand of JBKHCM010000007.1, from coordinate 3,218 downwards.
GGCCAGGTGCAACAGCGGCAGCACCGCGCTGGCCTGGCGACCCTCGGGATATTTCGCGACGTGTGCCCGGGCCCGTTCCGCGTTCTCGGGCGTGAAGACGAAGCTGGCGACGTCGGGGCTGATGCTCACCGGTCGATCTCCCCGAAGACGATGTCGAGCGAGCCGATGATCGCGACGATGTCGGCGAGTTGATGGCCCGTGCCCATGAAGTCGAGCGCCTGCAGGTGGACGTAGCCGGGCGAGCGGATCTTGCAGCGATAGGGCCGGTTGGTGCCGTCGGAGACGAGATAGACGCCGAACTCGCCCTTACCGCTCTCGACCGCGGCGTAGCACTCGCCGGCGGGGACGTGCACGCCCTCGGTGTAGAGCTTGAAGTGGTGGATGAGCGCCTCCATCGAGCGCTTCATCTCGGCGCGCGGCGGCGGCGTCACCTTCTTGTCGTCGGTGCGCACCGGCCCCGGCTTCATCTTGTCGAGACATTGGCGGATGATGTGCACCGACTGGCGCATCTCCTCCACGCGGACCAGATAGCGGTCGTAGCAGTCGCCGTTGCCGCCCACCGGCACGTCGAAGTCGACGTGCTCGTACATGGCATAGGGCTGCGCCTTTCGGAGATCCCACGGCACGCCGCAACCGCGCAGCATCGGGCCCGAAAACCCCCATTTGACGGCGTCCGCGGCGCTGACGGCGCCGATGTCGACCGTGCGCTGCTTGAAGATGCGGTTGTCGGTGAGCAGCCCCTCCATGTCGTCGACATAGGCGAGGAACTCGTCGGTCCAAGCGTGGATGTCGTCGGCGAGGTCCGCCGGCATATCGCGGTGGACGCCGCCCGGGCGGTAGTAGTTGGCGTGCATCCGCGCGCCGCTGATCCGCTCGTAGAACTCCATGGTCTTCTCACGGTGCTCAAAGCCCCACAGCATGGGAGTCATCGCACCGCAGTCGAGCGCCATCGTGGTGATGTTGAGCAGGTGGTTGCCGATGCGCGTCACCTCGTCCATCAAGGTGCGGATCCACAATGCGCGCTCCGGGACCTCGACGCCCAACAGACGCTCCATGGCCAGGATGTAGGCATGTTCCTGGCAGAGCATGGAGGTGTAGTCGAGCCGATCGAAATAGGGGATCGACTGGATGTAGGGGCGGTATTCGATGAGCTTCTCGGTGCCGCGGTGCAACAGGCCGATATGCGGATCGGCGCGGTCGACGACCTCGCCGTCGAGCTCGAGGACGAGCCGCAGCACGCCGTGGGCCGCCGGGTGCTGCGGCCCGAAGTTCATCGTGAAGCTGCGCATCTCCACGTCGGTGGGCATGGCCCTGTCTCCGCCTCAGCCGCTCTTCGAGGCGGCCGCGTCTTCCGCCTTCTCGTCACCCGGCAGCACCCCCTGCGCACCCTCCCAGGGGCTCAGGAAGTCGAAGGTGCGCCAGTCCTGGCGCAACTCCACGGGCTCGTAAACCACGCGCTTTTGCTGCTCGTCGTAGCGGACCTCGACATAACCCGTGAGCGGAAAGTCCTTCCTGAGCGGGTGACCCTCAAAGCCGTAGTCCGTCAACAGCCGGCGCAGGTCGTCGTGGTCGGCGAAGAGGATGCCGTACATGTCCCAGGCCTCGCGCTCGAACCAGCCGGCGGTCGGAAACACGCCCGTCACCGACGGCACCGGTGTGTCCTCGTCGGTCGCCAGGCGAACGCGCAGCCGCTGGTTATGCTTGATGCTCAACAGATGATAGACGACGTCGAAGCGCTCCGGCCGGTCCGGATAGTCCACCCCGCAAAGGTCCACGAGCTCTTGAAACAGCGCCGAGGGCTCGTCGCGCAGCCAGGTCAAGACGCGCCGGATGGCGGTGGCCTGCACGTCGACGCTCAGCTCGTCGCGCACGATCTCGGCGCGGACGACGTCGTCGGGAAAGGCCGTCGTGATAGCCTCGGCGAGATCACCGAGCGCGCCGATGTCGGGTTGCCAAGCCATGGTCGTCCTCAGCGGTCGATGGTGCCGGAGGTGCGGATCTTCTTCTGCAGCTGCAGGACCCCGTAGACCAGCGCCTCCGCCGTCGGCGGGCAGCCGGGCACGTACAGATCCACCGGCACGATGCGGTCGCAACCCCGCACGACCGAATAGGAAAAGTGGTAGTAGCCGCCACCGTTGGCGCAGCTGCCCATCGAGATGACGTAGCGCGGCTCCGCCATCTGATCGTAGACCTTGCGCAACGCCGGCGCCATCTTGTTGCAGAGCGTGCCGGCGACGATCATGACGTCGGCCTGGCGCGGGCTCGGGCGGAAGACGACGCCGAAGCGGTCCATGTCGTAGCGGCTCGCCGCCGCGTGCATCATCTCGATGGCGCAGCACGCCAACCCGAAGGTCATCGGCCACATCGACGACGCGCGTGCCCAGCCGACGAGATCGTTCAGCTTGGTGACGAAGAACCCCTTGTCCTCGAGGCCGGCGTTGACGTCCTCGAACAGGTTGGCTGACGGCTGCGTGGGCGTCGGCGGGGCGGACGTTTGCGTTACTCCCATTCGAGCGCTCCCTTTTTCCACTCGTAGATGAAACCGACCGTCAGGATGCCCAAAAAGAGCATCATCGACCAGAAGCCGGCGAGGCCGATGTCACCCAGCGCGACCGCCCACGGGAACAAGAACGCGACCTCGAGATCGAAGATGATAAAGAGGATGGCGACGAGGTAGAATCGCACGTCGAACTTGCGACGGGTGTCCTCGAAGGCCTCGAAGCCGCACTCGTAAGCGGAGAGCTTGTCGGCATCGGGGTTCTGGCGAGCGACGACGAGGGTCGCCAGCATGATGACGACGGCGAGCCCGATCGCGAGAGCGAGGAAGATCAGGATCGGCAGGTAGTCTTCCAGCATGGCGAACCCTCGAATGGGCAGGACGACGCACCGGTTTTCGCACAGTTGCACCCAACTGCAAACGCAGGTTGGCAGTTCGTGCCCGATCTCACATCGGCGCGTTCGTCGCACCTCACGCGACGTGGATGGGGTCACAGGTGGTCGGTCACCCGTCACGGTCGCTCAAAAAGGAGCAACGGCGATGCAAACATGGACGCGATCAACCGCACTCGCTTTGCTACTTTTGTCGCCCGCGGTGCCGCCGGCGGCGGCCCAGGTGCACCCCTCGGTACGCGGTCAGCCGCCCCCGGCGGCGAGCGTGCGCGCGCCCGGCCCGGTCGAGCCGACCCTCGGCCCGCCCGAAGCGCCGGGCCGGCCGGCGG
>JBKHCM010000064.1:0-17537 GCA_046541805.1 Alphaproteobacteria bacterium | reverse complement strand
GGCCAAGCGCGAGATCCCGCATTTTTACCTCACCGTCGACATCGAGCTCGACGCGCTGTTGCGGCTGAGAGCCGAGCTGAACGGCCGGGCGGACGCCGACTACAAGCTCTCGGTCAACGACTTCGTCATCAAGGCCTGCGCCATCGCGCTCAAGCGCGTGCCCGCGGCCAACGCGATCTTCGGCGGCGACCGCATCTACCGGCTCACCGACGTCGACGTCGCGGTGGCGGTGGCGCTCGAGGGCGGGCTGATCACGCCGGTCTTGCGCCGGGTGGACGGCAAGGGCCTCGCCACCATCTCCAACGAGATGAAGGACCTCGCCAGCCGGGCACGCGCCGGCAAGCTGATGCCCGAGGAGTACCAGGGCGGCGCCTTTTGCATCTCCAACCTGGGCATGTACGGCATCAAGGACTTCGCCGCGATCATCAACCCGCCGCAGTCGGGCATCCTCGCCGTCGGCGCGGGCGAGCCGCGGCCGGTGGTGAAGGACGGCGCGCTCGCCATCGCGACGGTGATGACGACGACGCTGTCGGTCGATCACCGGGTTGTCGACGGCGCCGTGGGCGCCGACGTGATGAAGCACGTCAAGGCGCTCCTGGAGGATCCGATGGCGCTGCTGCTTTGAGCGCCGACGTGAAGGAACGCCGCTAACCGTCTCTTTTGAAAGGAGTTCCGATGGCGTCCAAGGTCGACGTGGTGGTCGTCGGCGGGGGGCCGGGCGGCTACGTCGCCGCCATCCGCGCGGCCCAGCTGGGCCTCGTGACCGCGCTCGTGGAGCGCGAGCACCTGGGTGGGATCTGCCTCAACTGGGGCTGCATCCCGACCAAGGCGCTGTTGCGCTCGGGCGAGGTCTACGAGTTGATGCATCACGTCAAGGATTTCGGCTTCGCGGTTGACAATCCTCGCTTCGACTTCGACGCCGTGATCAAGCGCTCGCGCAATGTCGCCGGCCAGCTCACCCGCGGCGTCGGCCATCTCTTGAAGAAGAACAAGGTCCAGGTGATCGACGGCGAGGGCCGGCTCGCCGGCAAGGGCAAGGTCGCGGTCAAGCTCACCGAGGGCGGCGACGACACCGTCGAGGCCGACCACGTCATCCTCGCCACCGGCGCCCGCGCCCGTCAGCTTGCGGGCCTCGAGGCCGACGGCGAGCGGGTCTGGACCTACAAGGAGGCGATGGTCCCGAAGTCGATCCCGGGCTCGCTCCTGGTGGTGGGCTCGGGTGCCATCGGCATCGAGTTCGCGAGCTTCTACCGGGCGATGGGCGTCGACGTCTCGGTGGTCGAGGTGGTCGACCGCATCCTGCCCGTCGAGGACGCCGAGATCGGGGCGATCGCCCACAAGGCGTTCGACAAGCGCGGCATCAAGATCGAGACCGGCGCGACCGTGAAGGCGCTCGAGCGCACCCAGGCGGGGGTGAAGGCCCTGATCGAGGGGGCCGAGGGCACGCGTGAGCTCGAGGTCGACCGGGTCATCATGGCGGTCGGCATCGTCGGCAATGTCGAGAACCTCGGGCTCGAGGGCACCAAGGTCGAGGTCGAGCGCGGCCACATCAAGACCGACGGGCTCGGGCGCACCGGCGAGCCCGGCGTCTACGCCATCGGCGACGTCACCGGCCCGCCCTGGCTGGCGCACAAGGCCAGCCACGAGGGGGTGGCCTGCGTCGAGCACATCGCCGGGGTGCCGGGCGTGCATCCCTTGGACGTCACCAAGATCCCGGGCTGCACCTACTCCTCGCCGCAGCTCGCCTCGGTCGGCCTCACCGAGCAGCAGGCCAAGGCCGCCGGCTACGAGGTGCGGGTGGGGCGCTTTCCCTTCGTCGGCAACGGCAAGGCGATCGCGCTCGGCGAGCCCGACGGGCTGGTGAAGACCGTCTTCGACGCCACGACCGGCGAGCTGCTCGGCGCGCACATGGTGGGCGCCGAGGTCACCGAGATGATCCAGGGCTACGTCCTCGCGCGACAATTGGAAGCGACCGAGGCCGACCTGATGCACACGGTGTTCCCGCACCCCACCTTGTCGGAAATGATGCACGAATCCGTACTGGACGCGTACGGTCGGGCCATCCACTTCTGATCGCCCGAGCAAGGGAGGATGCCATGGCCACCGTCACGGTGAAGCCCGGGCCCGCGACCCGCCCCGACGCGCCGCCCACCCGCAAGCCCGCCTGGATCCGGGTCAAGGCGCCGACGCACTCGGCCTATTTCGAGACCAAGCAACTCTTGCGCGAAAAGCGCCTCACCACGGTCTGCGAAGAGGCGGCGTGTCCGAACGTCGGGGAATGCTGGTCGAAGCGGCACGCCACCGTCATGATCCTGGGCGACACCTGCACGCGCGCCTGCGCCTTTTGCAACGTTAAGACCGGGGCGCCGCAGCCGGTCGACGCCGACGAGCCCAAGCACCTCGCCGACGTCGTCGAGACGATGGCGCTCGAGCACGTCGTCATCACCTCGGTCGACCGCGACGACCTCGAGGACGGCGGCGCCTTTCAGTTCGTGCGCTGCATCGAGGCCATCCGCCGCCGCCGGCCGCAGACGACGATCGAGATTCTGACCCCGGATTTTCTGCGCAAGCCGGTCTCGGTCGTCGATGCCATCGTCGCGGCCAAGCCCGACGTCTACAACCACAACCTCGAGACGGTGCCGCGCCTTTACCGGACGGTGCGCCCCGGCGCGCGCTACTACCATTCGCTCAAGCTCCTCGATCACGTGAAGAGCCGCGATCCGGCGCTGTTCACGAAGTCGGGCATCATGGTCGGGCTCGGCGAGGAGAAGCGCGAGGTGCTGCAGGTGATGGACGACCTGCGCTCGGCGAGCGTGGACTTCCTCACCATCGGCCAGTACCTCCAGCCGACGGTGCGCCACCACAAGGTCGAGCGCTATGTCGAGCCCGCCGAGTTCGACGGCTACGCCAAGTCGGCGCGGGCCAAGGGCTTCTTGATGGTCTCGGCCTCGCCGTTGACGCGGTCCTCCTATCACGCCGGCGAAGACTTCCAGCAACTGCGCGCCGCGCGCGCCGCGCAACTCGAGGCGGCGGCCAGCTGAGCGATGCCCACCCACGCCGAGAAGCGTCATCTGCCCTATCGTCCCGCCGAGTTGTTCGAGCTCGTCGCCGGCGTCGAGCAATACCCGCAGTTCCTGCCATGGTGTAAGGCGGCGCGGATCACCAAGCGCGAGGGCAAAGTCTTCTATGCCGACCTTGTCATCGCCTTCAAAGTCTACCGCGAGCGCTTCACCTCGAAGGTGACGCTGCATCCAGAGGAGCGCCGGATCGACGTCGCATACATCGACGGCCCGTTCCGCTATCTCAACAACCACTGGGCCTTCCACGACGCCGACGACGGCGGTTGCATCGTCGACTTCTATGTCGACTTCGAGTTCAAGTCGCGGATGTTGCAGCGGCTGATCGGGCTGTTGTTCAACGAGGCCGTCCGGCGGATGGTCGCCGCCTTCGAGGCCCGCGCCCGCCAGCTCTACGGCAGCCGCGCGAACTCCTCCAAGACCATCGAGGTCTCAAGCGACCTCGCCCCCTCCAGCCGCTGACGCCACCAGCGCGAGGGCGGCATCGACCGTCGCCGCGCGCACCGCCCGCCGATCGCCCGCAAAGACGGCGCGGCGGTGCGTCGCGCCCGCGGGCGTCGCCACGGCGAGATGGACCAGGCCCACCGGCTTTTCCGCGCTGCCGCCGCCGGGGCCGGCGATGCCCGTGACCGCGATCGCGACGTCGACGCCGAAGGTCTCGCGGCAGCCCTCGGCCATGGCCCGCGCCGTCGCCTCGCTCACCGCGCCGTCGCGCTTGAGGACGTCGGCGCGCACCCGCAGCCAGCGGACCTTCTGGGCGTCGGCGTAGACCACGACGCCGCCCTCGACGACGTCGGAGGCGCCGGCGGCGTCGGTGAGCCGACCCACGATCAGTCCGCCCGTGCAACTCTCGGCGGTGGCGAGGCGCCAGCCGCGGGCGCGGCACGCCTCGAGCACCGCGACCGCGTCAGCTTGCGAACCAGGCATCGGTGAACCTCCGAAGCGCGAAGGTGGCGGCGCAAGCGTACGCGCCGGCCACGACGTCGTCGAGCATGCCGCTCCAGCCCAGGATTCGGCTGGCGTCGATGCGGTTGCAGGGCCAGGGCTTGACGATGTCGAGCACGCGAAAGAGCACGAACGCGAGGGCGACGTCGGGCAGGGTCTGGCCGGCCGGCACGAGCGCCAGCCACTGCCCCGCCGCCTCGTCGACGACGCCCTCGCGCGGGTCGTGGCGGCCCGTGGCGCGCTCGAGGACCGCGAAGGCCCAGACCCCGATCGCCGTCAACCCGAGCGTCGCCGCGAGCAGGACCCAGGGGCCCCAGAAGAAGAGGATCAGCATTCCCGGCACCAGCGCGGCCGCCGAGCCCCAGGTGCCCGGCGCGCGCGGCAGGTAGCCGGCATAGCCGAAGGTGGCGACGAAGCGGGCGAGCGCGGTCACCCCGGATAGAGCACCGTCGCCACGGCCTCGGCGGCGATACCCTCGCCGCGCCCGGTGAAGCCCAGCTGCTCGGTGGTCGTCGCCTTGACGCTCACCCGGGCCACCTCCAGGTCGAGGATGGTCGCGATCCGCTCGCGCATGGCCGTGCGGTGGGGGCCGATCTTGGGCCGCTCACAGAGGATGGTGAGGTCGAGATGGGCGATCGCGCCGCCGGCCTCGGCCACCCGCCGGCCGGCCTCGGTGAGGAAGATGGCGCTGTCGGCCCCCTTCCATCGTGGCTCGCTCGGCGGAAAGAGGGTGCCGATGTCGCCGACGCCGAGCGTGCCCAACAGCGCGTCGGTGAGCGCGTGGAGCGCGACGTCGGCGTCGGAATGGCCGCTCAGCGCGAGCCCACACGGGATCGTGATCCCGCCGAGGACGACGCCGGCGCCCCTGACCAGGCGGTGGACGTCGAAGCCGGTGCCGACGCGGGGGACGCGGGCGGCGGCGAGCCAGCGCTCGGCGAAGGCGAGGTCGTCGGGCGCGGTGATCTTGAGGTTGGTCATCTCGCCTTCCACCACGTGGACGGGCACGCCCAGGCGCTCCACCAATCCGGCGTCGTCGGTGGCGTCGTCGCCGCGGGCGTGGGCCTCGCGCAGGAGCGCGTAGGCGAAGCCCTGCGGGGTCTGCACCGCCACCAGGTCGGTGCGGTCCACCGTCGCCTCGATCGTGCCGGTGGGCGCGCGCTTGAGGGTGTCGCGGACGGTGACGCCCGGCACCACGGCCTGGTGGGCGTCGAGGGCGGCGATGACGCGGCCGATCAGCGCCCGAGAGACCAGCGGCCGGGCGGCGTCGTGGACGAGGACGCGGTCGGGCGCCGTGGCCGCAAGGGCGTCGAGGGCGGCGCGGACCGAGGCACTCCGGCTGGCGCCGCCGGCGACGGCCGGGCGCACGGGCAGGTCGGCGCAGGCCGCGGCGAAGCGCGCGCCGTCCTCGGCGCCGATGACCGGTTGCACGCCGTCGACCGCCGGATGCGCCGCGAACGCCGCGAGCGCGCGCCTGAAGATCGCCGCACCGGCGAGAAGGCGGTACTGTTTGGGGGCGTCGCCGCCGAAGCGGCTGCCGCTGCCGGCGCCGACGACGATGGCAAGGGTGGTGGGCATGGCTCTCCTGTCCGCGACGGCTGGCTTCAAGCACGGAAGCCGGTGCCGGTCGAGAGGTCATCACGCTTGTCTCGAGGGCTGCCACGCACTAGCTTGCCCCAAAACTAGGCACCTGGGACGGGAGCGACGCCGTTGCCCAAAGTTTGTTCACCCGTCTCGCGCGCCCGCGCACCGTACGGCGCCGTGCTGGACCGGCTGGTGTTGAGCGCCATCCCGAGCGCCGTGGTCCTGATCGACGCGCGTCTGCGCTTCGCCTACGTGAACCCGGCGGGCGAGCAGATGCTGGGCGCGAGCGACACCTATCTGCACGGCCGACCGCTGGAGGAGCTGGTGCCGGTCGACGCCCACGCCGCCGCGCTGGTGGCGGAAGTCCGCGACCAGGGTCATTCGATCTCGGACTACGGCGTCGCCTTCGCCACCCGGCGCGGCGACAAGCACCTGGTCGACATCCATCTGAGCCCGGTCGGCGACCCGCCGAGCCACGTGCTGGTGGTCCTGCACCCCTGCTCGGTGGCGCGCCAGCTCGACCAGCAGCTCGCCAACCGCTCGGCGGCGCGGTCGGTAACCCAGCTCGCCGCCATGCTCGCCCACGAGGTCAAGAACCCGCTCTCGGGCATCCGCGGCGCCGCGCAGCTTTTGGAGGGCAGCCTCGACGCCGAGGACCGCCAGCTCGTCCAGCTCATCTGCGACGAGACCGATCGGGTGGTGGCGCTGGTCGGGCGCATGGAGCAGTTCACCGAGAACCGTCCGATCAAGACCGAGGCGGTGAACGTCCACCGCGTCCTGGAGCACGTCCGCCGGCTGGCCGAGACCAGCTTCGGGCGCAACCTGAAGCTGATCGAGCGCTACGACCCGTCGCTGCCGGCGGTGGCGGGTGACCGCGACCAACTGGTCCAGGTCTTCTTGAACCTGGTCAAGAACGCCTGCGAGGCCGCCGGCGAGGCGGGCTCCGAGGTGCGCCTCGTGACCCACTACCGCCACGGTCTCAGGGTGGGGCAGAAGAACAGCCGCGACCGGTTGGAACTGCCGATCACGGTCGAGATCTGGGACGACGGGCCGGGCGTGCCCGAGGACCTCGCCGCCGACCTCTTCGATCCCTTCGTCACCGGCAAGCCCAAGGGCACCGGCCTCGGCCTCTCGCTGGTGGCCAAGATCGTCAACGATCACGGCGGCGTGGTGGACTTCCAGAACCATGCCCACGGCACGGTGTTCCGGGTGAGCCTGCCCGCCCACAACGCCGACCGGGAGCCCGGCGCATGAGCGAACGCACGATCCTCATCGCCGAGGACGACAACGGCATCCGCACCGTGCTCGCCCGGGCGCTGTCGCGGCAGGGCTTTCGCGTCCAGGCGACCCGGGCCGCGTCCACCTTCTGGCAGTGGGTCGACGAGGGCGTCGGCGATGCCGCCATCGTCGACGTCATGCTGCCCGACGAGAACAGCCTCGAGATCCTGCCGCAGATCAAGAGCCGCCGCCCCGATTTGCCGATCATCGTGATGAGCGCGCAGAACACGCTCTTGACCGCGGTGCGCGCGACCGAGCGCGGGGCCTTCGAGTACCTGCCCAAGCCTTTCGACATCGCGACGATGCTGGCGACCGTGCAGCGCGCCCTGAGCGCCGGGCAGATCAAGTCGGCGGGGGGCCGCGAGCGCCTCGAGGATGAGGAGAACCTGCCACTGATCGGGCGCTCACCGGCGATGCAGGAGATCTACCGCATCCTCGCCCGCCTCGTCGGCACCGACCTCACCGTCTTGATCTCCGGCGAGAGCGGCACCGGCAAGGAATTGGTCGCCCGCGCGCTGCACGACTACGGCCGCCGCCGCCACGGCCCCTTCGTCGCCGTCAACATGGCGGCGATCCCGCGCGAGCTCATCGAGAGCGAGCTCTTCGGTCACGAGAAGGGCGCCTTCACCGGTGCCAACGCCCGCAAGGCCGGCCGCTTCGAGCAGGCGACGGGCGGCACGCTCTTTCTCGACGAGATCGGCGACATGCCGCTTGAGGCCCAGACCCGGCTGTTGCGCGTCCTGCAGCAGGGCGAGTTCATGCCGGTGGGCGCGCGCGAGCCGATCCGCGCCGACGTCCGCATCCTCGCCGCCAGCCACCGCGATCTGAGAACCCTGGTGAGCCAGGGCCTGTTTCGCGAGGACCTCTTCTACCGCTTGAACGTCGTGCCGATGCGGCTGCCGCCCCTGCGCGAGCGCGTCGACGACATCCCGGCCCTGTTGGAGCACTTCCTCGCCGGCTGTCACGCCCAGGGGCTGCCGCTCAAGTCCTTCGATCCCGAAGCCATCCAGGAACTCAAGCGCCACGCCTGGCCCGGCAACGTGCGCGAGCTCGAGAACCTGGTGCGCCGCATCGTCGTGCTCTACAGCGAGGAGATCGTGACCGCGCCGCTGGTCGCCGAGGAGCTCAAGGAGGCCCGCAGCCAGCAGAGCCAGGGCACCCCCCTCGACGACAGCCTCGCCGCCGTCGTCGCCCGCCACGTCGAGCGCCGGCTCGCCAGCGTCGCCCGCATCGACGACGTCCAGGAGCTTTACCTCGAGGTGCTGCAGGAGATCGAGCGGCCACTCATCTTGGAGACGCTGTCGGTGACCCGTGGCAACCAGCTGCGCGCGGCCCATATCCTCGGCTTGAACCGCAACACGCTGCGCAAGAAGATCAAGGACCTGGACATCGACGTCGTTCGCAGTCCACGCTGAGGACGACGTCGCGGCGGAACACACACGATCATGAGCGACGCGCAGGCGGCGCGACCTTCGCGCCTGTTCGGGCGGATGCTGCGGGTCATCGACGCGCAGAGCACGGCCGGGCGGCTCGCCCTCTTTCTGGCCGTGCTCTTGGGCGTCGGCGGCACGGTGACGTGGCTCGCGATCACCGCCAACCCGACCGACGGGCCGGGGGCGCGGACCGTGCTCCTGCTCTTGAACCTCAACCTCCTGCTGCTGGTGTTGCTGGTCGTCCTCGTCGGGCGCCGCGCCTTCGCGCTGTGGCGGGCGCGGCGCGGCGGCGAGGGCGGTCCGCTCGAGACCCGCATGGTCGCCATGTTCGGCCTCGTCGCGGTGACGCCGGCGGTGCTGGTCTCGATCTTCTCGCTGGTCTTCTTCAACTACGGCCTCGACACCTGGTTCAGCGACCGGGTCCAGCGCGCGCTCAGCAACTCGCAGAACGTGGCGAGCGCCTATCTCGAGGAGCACAAGACCAACATCCGCGCCGACGCCCTCGCGATGGCGGCGGATCTCGGCACCGAAATGCCGCTCCTGGTCGATGGCGAGGCCCGGCTGACGCGCCTGCTCGACGCCCAGGCGGCGCTGCGGACGCTGACGGAGGCGGTGGTGTTCACCAGCGACGGCCGCGAACTCGGCAGAAGCGGGCTCACCTTCGGCATCGACGTCGCCGACATCGCGCCGCGCTACATCACCGAAGCCGACGCCGGCGACGTCGTCATCCTCACCAGCGACACCGAGGACCGGGTGCGCGCGCTGGTGCGGCTGCCGGGACTTCTGGACGCCTATCTCGTCGTCGGCCGCTTCGTCGACAGCGAGGTCCTGGGCTACGTCGCCGAGACCGAGCGGGTGGTGGGCGACTATCAGGATATCCTCGCCGAGCGCGCCGAGATCCGCTTCACCTTCACGCTCCTGTTCACCACCGTGGCGCTGTTGCTGCTCTTGGCGGCGGTCTGGGCCGGCGCCGGCTTCGCCGACCGCATCGCGACGCCGATCTCGCGCCTCGCCGGCGCCGCCGACCGGGTGCGCGCCGGCGATCTCTCGGTGCGGGTCGCGGAAACCCCCGAGGGCGAGGAAATCGGCACGCTGACGCGCGCCTTCAACCGCATGACCTCGCAGCTCGCCGCCCAGCGCCATGCGCTGGTCGCCGCCAACCAGGAGCTCGACGAGCGCCGCCGCTTCACCGAGGCGGTGCTCGAGGGGGTCAACGCCGGCGTCATCGGCGTCGACCGCGACGGCTGGGTGGTGCTGCCGAACCGGACCGCCGCCGCCTTCCTCGGCCGCGAGGTCGACGCGCTCGTCGGCGCCCGGCTCAGCGACGTCTTCCCCGAGGCCCTGGGCATCCTGGCGCACGCCGCCGAGCGGCCCGAAAGGCCGGCGCGCGAGCAGGTGGACGTCGTCCGCGACGGCCGCGTCCACACCCTGTTGATGCGGGTGGAAGCGCAGGTGGGCGATGCCGGCGTGCAGGGCTTCGTTTTGACCTTCGACGACATCTCGGCGCTCTTGCAGGCGCAGCGCCAAGCGGCCTGGGCCGACGTCGCCCGCCGCGTCGCCCACGAGATCAAGAACCCGCTGACGCCGATCCAGCTCTCGGCCGAGCGGTTGCAGCGCCGCTACGCCGTCCTCGCCGGCGAGCAGCGCCCACAGTTCGAGCGCTGCCTCGCCACCATTGGCGATCAGGTCGAGATCATCCGCCGGCTCATCAACGAGTTCTCCGCCTTCGCGCGGATGCCGGCGCCCGAGCTCAAGCCGGAGCCGGTGGTCGACATCGTCAAGCGCACGGTCGAGCTGCAACGCGCCGGTTATCCCGACATCAACTTCACCGTCGTCGCCCCGGACGAGCCGCTGGAGCTGGCCTGCGACGGGCGCAAGCTCGCCCAGGCGCTGACCAACGTGCTGCAGAACGCGGCGCAGGCGATCGGCGAGGCCGACATCGCGGACGGTCAGGTCACGACCACGGTCGCGCGCGAGGGCCCGGAGATCCGCATCACCGTCGCCGACAACGGGCCCGGCTGGCCCGACGCCGACCCGCACCGCTTCACCGAGCCCTACGTCACCGCGCGGCGCCACGGCACCGGGCTCGGTCTGGCGATCGTCAAGCGCATCATGGACGAGCACGGTGGGCGGCTGCTTTTGGCCACCCCGGCGGAGGGCGGGGCCGCGGTGACCCTTGCGTTCGCCGCCGGAGCGCTCGATAGCGTGGCGGCATGACGACCGAGATCCTGATCGTCGACGACGAAGCCGCGATCCGCGAGACGGTGGCCGACATCCTCGAGGATGAGGGCCTGCGTCCGACCCTGGCGGCGGACGCCGACGAGGCGCTCGCCGCGGTGGAGGCGGGCCCGCCGGACCTCGTGCTGTTGGACATCTGGCTCGAGGGCAGCCGGCTCGACGGCATCGCCGTGCTGGACGAGATCAAGCGCCGCGAGCCGGCGCTGCCGGTGCTGGTCATCAGCGGGCACGGCACCATCGAGACCGCGGTCGCCGCCATCCGCAAGGGTGCGTACGATTTCCTCGAAAAGCCCTTCAAGGCCGACCGGCTCCTGTTGGCCATCGAGCGGGCGCTCGAGGCCGCCCGCCTCAAGCGCGAGGTCGCCGAGCTGCGCTTGAAGGCACGGGCGGACGACGCGCTGATCGGACGCTCGCCGGCGATGAACCAGATCCGCCAAGCCATCGAGCGGGTCGCCCCCACCAACAGCCGGCTCCTCATCACCGGCCCGCCGGGGACGGGCAAGGAGATCGTCGCCCGCCAGGTCCACGCCCAATCGCGCCGCGCCGACGCGCCCTTTTTGGTCGTCAACGCGGCGACGATGGCGGCGGAGAACGTGGCGCTCGAGCTCTTCGGGACCGAAGAGCGCGGCCGCACCGCCCGTCCGGGCATGCTCGAGCGCGCCCACGGCGGCACGCTGCTCTTGGACGAGGTCGCCGACATGCCGCTCGAGACCCAGGGCAAGCTCTTGCGCGTCCTGCAGGAGCAGCGCTTCACCCGGCTCGGCGGCCAGCAGGAGCTGGGCGTCGACGTCCGCATCCTCGCCGCCACCCACGCCCAGCTCGACGAGGAGATTCAGGCCGGGCGCTTTCGCGAGGACCTCTACTACCGCCTCAACGTCGTGCCGCTGCACGTCCCACCCTTGAGTGCCCGGCGCGAGGACATACCCCTCTTCGTCGAGCATTTCTTCAAGCATCTGAGCGCGAGCGCAGGGCTCGTGATGCGCGGGCTCACCCCCGAGGCGATGGCGATCCTGCAGGCGGCGAGCTGGCCCGGCAACGTGCGCGAGCTCAAGAACACGATTGAGCGCATCTTGATCATGGCACCGGGCGATCCGAAGACGCCGATCGGCGTCGACGAGCTGCCGGCCGAGCTGGTGCACGGCGCCAACGCCGGGCTCGACCTCCACGAGGCGGACTACGTCACCCTGCCGCTGCGGGACGCGCGCGAGCGCTTCGAGCGGGCGTATCTGAAGGCGCAGCTCGACCGCTTCGGTGGCAACGTCTCGCGCACCGCCCAGTTCGTCGGCATGGAGCGCTCGGCCCTGCACCGCAAGCTGCGCGCGCTCGACCTGCAGAGCGAGGGGTGACACCTTGAAAGTCGTGGTCGCCGGCGCCGGCCTCGTCGGCATGAACATCGCCAATTACCTCGTGCGCGCCGGCCACGACGTCACCGTCATCGACCAGCGCGCCGATCTCGCGCGCAAGCTCGGCGAATCGCTCGACATCAAGGCCATCGCCGGACACGCCTCGCACCCCGACGTCCTCGACAACGCCGGCGCCGACGACGCCGACATGCTGATCGCGGTGACCCACGCCGACGAGGTCAACATGGTGGCGTGCCAGATCGCCCACAGCCTCTTCGACGTGCCGACCAAGATCGCCCGGATCCGCCAGCAGGCCTATCTGGCGCCGCGCTGGGCCGACCTGTTCCGCGCCGACCATCTGCCGATCGACGTCGTCATCTCGCCTGAGTTCGAGGTCGCCCGCACCATCTGGCGCCGGCTCGAGGTGCCCGGCGCCACCGAGGTCATGCCCTTCGCCGACGACCGCGTCCGCTTGATCGCCCTGCGCTGCGACGCCGACTGCCCGATGCTGGACACGCCGCTGCGTCAGCTCGGCTTTCTCTTCCCCGAGCTGTTGCTGACGACGGTGGGCATCGTCCGCGACGGGCAGTTCTTCGTGCCCGGCGGCGACGACCAGATACTCGCTGGCGACGAGGTGTATTTCGTCGTCGGGACCAACCGGCTCGAGCGCGCGATGAGCGCCTTCGGCTACGAGGAGCCGGCGCCGGAGCGCGTGGTCATCGTCGGCGGCGGCAATGTCGGGCGCTATCTCGTCGAGCTGCTGCACAAGTCGCGGCCCGAGCTCGTGGTGAAGGTCATCGAGTGGCGCGACGAGCGGGCGCAGGCCCTTGCCGCCGATCACCCGTGGATCAACGTGCTTTTGGGTGACGCCCGCGAGGATGAGCTGCTGCTCGAGGCCAATGTGCGCGCCGCCGGCGCCGTCATCTGCGTCACCGACGACGACGAGGTGAACATCATGTCGGCGCTGTTGGCCAAGCGGCAGGGCTGCCCTTTGGCGTTCTCGCTGGTCAACCACGGCAACTACGCGCCGCTCTTGGGCCCGCTCGGCATCGATGTGGCGATCAATCCGCGCGAGACCACGGTGTCGAGCGTGCTGCGGCACGTCCGCCGCGGCCGCATCCGGGCGGTGCAGTCCATCGTCGACGGCGCGGCGGAGGTGTTCGAGGCCGAGGCGCTGTCGACCTCGACGCTCGTCGGCATCCCGATCAGGGAGGCCCGGTTGCCGTCGGGGGTGGTCATCGCCGCCGTCGTGCGCGGCAAGCAGGTGCTCACCCCCCGCGGCGACACCGTGGTACAGGCGGGCGATCGGGTCATCGTCGCCGCCCGTTCTGCGCTGGTCAAGCGGGTGGAGAAACTGTTCGCGGTGCGCCTAGATTACTTTTGACCCAACGGAGAGGACGCCATGGCCCGGATCGCCTACGTCAACGGCCGCTATGTGCCGAAAACCGATGCGACCGTGCACGTCGAGGACCGCGGCAACCAGTTCGCCGACGGCGTCTACGAGGTCCTCAAGGTCGTGGACGGCCGCATGTCCGACGGCGATCGGCACGTCGCGCGGCTGCACCGCTCGCTGGCGGCGCTCCGGATCGAGCCACCGATGAGCGATGCCGCG
The DNA here is from genome assembly GCA_046541805.1 of Alphaproteobacteria bacterium. Taxonomy (GTDB): domain Bacteria; phylum Pseudomonadota; class Alphaproteobacteria; order Geminicoccales; family Geminicoccaceae; genus JAAAPF01. Next base: position 4,030 of record JBKHCM010000064.1, on the reverse strand, counting down.
CTCGCGCAGGTCATCGGCGAGACGGTGCGCCGCAACAAGCTCAAGGACGCCACCGTCTATCTGCAGGTGAGCCGCGGGCCGGCGCCGCGCGACCACCTGTTTCCGGTGGCGCCGCAGCCGACGCTCATCGTCACCGCCAAACCGCTGAAGCGCCCGGACCCGCAGAGCTACGCCGCCGGCGTCGACGTGGTGACCGCGCCCGACATCCGCTGGCTCAAGTGCGAGGTCAAGTCGATCAGCCTGCTGGCGAACGTGCTCGCCAAGCAGGCGGCCAAGGAGCAGGGCGCCTACGAGGCCTGGCTCGTGCGCGACGGCGACGTCGTCACCGAGGCCAGCGCGTCCAACGCCTACATCGTCGACGCCGACGGCGTCCTGCGCACGCACCCGACCTCGCCGCGCATCCTGGGCGGGGTGACCCGCTCGGTGGTCCTCGAGCTCGCCCGCGACGAGGGTGTCTCGGTGGACGAGCGCGCCTTCACCACCGCCGAGATCGCCCAGGCGCGGGAAGCCTTCCTCACCAGCACCAGCTCGTGGGTCATGCCGGTCGTGCGGGTCGACGGCCAGGCGGTCGGCGCGGGCGCGCCCGGGCCGGTGACGCGGCGGCTGCAGGCGGCGTACCATCGCCACGTCTTCGGTAATCAGGCGCCGGCGCCGTCGCTTGTTGCAGCGCACGCAGCAGCCGGTTAATGTCCCCGCCTCATCGTTTCCCTCCGTGCCGCGTCCCACCATCAGAAGACTTGCCGAAAGGTTTCAACAATGGCGGCCGAGAAATCGCCTAATCTGCAGGACGTGTTCCTGAACCACGTTCGCAAGAACAAGATTGCGGTCACGATCTTCTTGATCAACGGGGTCAAGTTGCAGGGGGTGATCAGCTCGTTTGACAACTTTTGTTTGTTGTTGCGACGGGATGGGCACGTGCAACTGGTCTACAAGCACGCGGTCTCGACGGTGATGCCGTCGGCGCCGATCCGGCTGTACGATCCCTCCCAGGAGGCCCAGGGCGCCGCCGCCAACACCACGAGTGCGGCGACGACCACCGCCGCCGGCACGGCCACGTCGGCCCCGGAGTGACGGCCACGGTCGCCGAGATCAACGGCACCGCGAGCGGGCGGGCGGCCGTCGTCCGCCCCGAGCTCGACCTCAAGATCAGCGACGTGCTGTCGGCCGAGCGCCTCGAGGAGGCCGTGCGCCTCGCCGAGGGCCTGGGCGTCGAGATCGTCGCGGCGGAGCGCTTTGCCTTGCGCGATCCGCGTCCGGCGACGCTGATCGGCGGTGGCCGGCTGACCTGGCTGAAGGATCTCGTAGCCGCCGAGCGGGTCGAGGTCGCCGTGGTCGACGCCGCGCTCAGCCCGATCCAGCAGCGCAACCTCGAGCGCGCGCTCCAGTGCAAGGTCATCGACCGCACCGGGCTCATCCTCGAGATCTTCGGCGACCGCGCCCAGACCGCGGAAGGTCGCCTCCAGGTCGAGCTCGCCGCCTTGACCTATCAGCGCTCGCGGCTGGTGCGGTCCTGGACCCATCTCGAGCGGCAGCGCGGCGGTGCCGGCTTCATGGGCGGTCCGGGCGAGCGCCAGATCGAGCTCGATCGCCGCCGCATCGACGACCGCATCACCCAGATCAAGCGCCAGCTCGCCGAGGTGCGCCGCACCCGCGGCATCCAACGCGACGCCCGCGGCCGCATCCCGCTGCCGGGCGTGGCGCTCGTCGGCTACACCAACGCCGGCAAGTCGACCTGGTTCAACCGGCTGACGCGGGCCCATGTCCACGCCGCCGACCAGCTCTTCGCCACGCTCGATCCGACCATCCGCGCCGTGCGTCTGCCCACCGGCGAGCGGATCGGGCTCTCCGACACGGTGGGCTTCATCTCCGACCTGCCGACCCAGCTGGTCGCCGCGTTCCGGGCGACGCTGGAGGAGGTGCTCGCCGCCGAGGTGATCGTCCACGTCCGCGACATCGCGAGCCCGGCGACGGCAGCCCAGGCCGAGGACGTCGAAACCGTGCTCAAAGAGCTCGGCATCGACGAGGGCGAGCAGGAGCGCCGCGTCGTCGAGCTCTGGAACAAGGTCGACCGCCTCGACCCCGAGGCCCGCGCCGACGCCGAGGCGCGGCTGCCGCGCGAGCGCGCGGTGCTCGGCTCGGCCCGGACGGGCGTGGGCGAGGACGCGCTGTTGCAGCTGATCGCGGGCCGCCTCGGCCGGTTCCGCACCCGCCTGCGCCTCGAGGTGCCGGTAGCCGACGGCGAGGCCATCGCCAAGGCCTATCGTCTCGGCGCCGTCGTCGAGCGCCACGACGGCGAGGCGGCGGTGACGCTCGATCTCGACGTGCCGGCGGCGAATGTCGAGCGCCTGCGGGGCTTCGCCCACGCGCGCGGTTTGGCCCTCGACGTGCCGCACCCGAAAGCGGCCGAATAGCGCGTTCACAGGACGCACTTCATGCCTTCGTGCGAGGCCTCGAAGCCGAGGCGGGCGTAGAAGCGATGGGCGCGCGTGCGCGACTTGTGGCTGGTCAGCTGGACCAGGGCGCAGCCGCGCTCGCGGCAGTGCGCGAGCGCCCAGCGGATCATCGCGGCACCGATGCCACGACCCCGGAGCCGGCGCGCGACGGCGACCGACTCGAGCTGCCCACGCCAGGCGCCGCGCCACGACAGCCCCGGCAGAAGGTCGAGCTGCAGACAGCCGACGACTTCACCCTCCATCTCAGCGACCGCGAGCAACACGTTCGCATTGTTCGTGATCGCGTCGAAGGCGTCGAGATAGCAGGCGGCGGGCGGGTCGCTCGGGGTCTCGCGCTCGGCGCCCAGCGGGTCGTCCGCCAGGAGTGCCACCATGGCGGCGACGTCGTCGCGCCGGGCGGCGCGGAAGACGGCGTCGTTCACCCTTCGACCTCCGCCCGCTTGGCGTCGCGCCAGAGCCCTTCCAGCGTGTCGAGGTCGACCTCCTCGGGGCGCAGCCCGCGCGCCGCGAGCGCGTCCTCGATCCGCGCGAAGCGATGCTCGAAGCGCCGCGACGCCGCCTTGAGCGCCTCTTCCGCCGGCACGTCGAGATGGCGCGCCAAGTTGACGGCGGCGAAGAGGAGATCGCCCATCTCGGCCGCGACGGCGGCGCGGTCGCCCTTGGCCGCCTCGAGCTCGTGCAGCTCCTCGCGCACCTTCGCCATCGCCCCTTCGGCGTCCGGCCAGTCGAAGCCGACCCGCGCGGCCCGGCTCTGCAGCTTCTGCGCCCGCTTCAGGGCCGGCAGGGCCAGGGGCACGTCGGCCATGACGTGGTCGACCTCGCCGCGCTCGGCGGCCTTGGCGGCGCGCTCGCGCTTCTTGGTCGCCTCCCACGCCACCCGCTGGGCGGCGGCGTCGACGACGCGGCTGTCGCCGAAGACGTGGGGATGGCGCTCGACCAGCTTGTCGGCGACGGCGGCGGCCACCGCCTCGAAGTCGAACCAACCACGCTCGCGTGCCATCTGGGCGTGATAGACCACCTGCAGAAGGAGGTCGCCGAGCTCCTTTCTGAGGTCGTCGACGTCGGCGCGCGCGATCGCGTCGGCGACCTCGTAGGCCTCCTCGATGGTGTAGGGGGCGATGCTGGCGAAGTCCTGCTCGACGTCCCAGGGACAGCCCTCGTCGGGGTCGCGCAGCCGCGCCATGATCTCCTCGAGGCGTTCGATCGCGGGGCGTGAGCGGTCCGGTGGCGGCACGGCCAAGGCGGGTCTCCCGAGCTAGAGCAGCGATCCCTGCGACGGCGGCGGATCCTCCGGCGGGCGCGGCCTGCGCCGCCGGTGGGCGGTGTCGCCGTCGGCGCGGGCGACCTCCAGCCGGCCGTCGGCGAACTCGATCGCGAGCGCCGCCGCGCCCGCCGCCGCCGCCCGGGTGGGGACGACATGGTCCTCGCGGTCGCGCACCAGCGCGTAGCCGCGGGCCAGCGTGCGCTGATAGCCGAGGCTCTCGAGCCGTGCGCCCAGCGCCGCCAGCCGGGTCTCGTCGCGCTCCAGCCGGCGCGCACCCGCCGGCGCCAGGCGCTCGACGACGCCCGCGAGCCGC
>JBKHCM010000174.1:0-4338 GCA_046541805.1 Alphaproteobacteria bacterium | reverse complement strand
CCCTGCGCCTCCTCGCCGAGCCGCGGCCGGTGGGGGCCGTCGCCGCCGTGCCCGACGGCGCGCCTCGGCGATTGCGCCTCGACGGCGCCCTGCAAGGGGTCGCGGCGGCCGAGGGCCCGGAGCGCATCGCCCCCGAATGGTGGCGCACGCCGGAGGCGGCGACGCGCGACTACCACCGCCTCGAGCTCGCCGACGGCCGCCGGCTCTGGGTCCGCCGCACCGGCGGCTGGGACGAAGGGACGCCGCCCCGCTGGACCCTCGACGGCGTCTTCGCCTGAGATGCCGGCATGCGGCTATCATCGCGGTATCGCGTGAGGAGGAGACCGACCCCGATGGTCACGATCACGATCCGCAATCTCGACGAGGCGGTGATCGAGAAGCTGAAGGCGCACGCCGCCGAGCACGGGCGCTCGCTGGAGGCGGAGCTGCGCGCCGTCCTCACCCGCGAAACCGAGCGTGCGACCCGCGCCGAGCTGCGGGCCGTCACCGAAGGCATCACCCGGGCCGGCACCCCTCCCGGCGACCAGAGCGACAGCACCGACCTCGCGCGAGGATCGCGGGCGGTGAAGCTCGTGCTCGACGCCTCGGTCGTGGTGACGTGGTTCGCCCGCGAAGACGGTCACGAAACGGCGCATCGCCTGTTCGCGCTCGATGCCTTCGTGGCCGCCCAGGGCTGACCACCCCACGCCCATGCCGGCCTACGCGGAACTGCAGGTCACCACCAACTTCACCTTCCTCGAAGGGGCGTCGCACCCCGAGGAGCTGGTGCTGCGGGCGCGCGAGCTCGGCCTCGCGGCCCTCGCCGTCACCGACCGCAACAGCTTCGCCGGGCTCGTGCGCGCGCACGTGACGGCGAAGGCGGCGGGGCTGCGCTTCGTGCCGGGTGTGCGGCTCGACTTCACCTGCGGCCGCTCGGTCCTCGCCTGGCCCACCGACCGTTCGTCTTACGCCCGCCTCGCGCGACTGATCTCGACGGGCCGGCGGCGCGCGCCCAAGGGCGAATGCCATCTCGCCCTCGAGGACCTCTACCAGGACGCCGCCGACGGGCTCCTCGTCGCCGCGCTCACCCCATCCTGTGCCGACGGCACCTTCGAAGGCTGGCTCAAGGAGCTCAGGGGCGTCTTCTCCGAGCGCGCGCACGTCGTCGCCTCGCCCCGCTTCGACGGCCGCGACCGGGCGCGCCTTTACCGTCTCGCCGACCTCGCGAGGCGCAGCGAGTGCCGGCTTTTGGCGACGAACGACGTCCGCTACCACGCCCCGGCGCGGCGGCCCCTGCAGGACGTCCTCACCTGCATCCGCGACCACGTCACCCTCGATCAGGCGGGCTCCAGGCTCGCGCCCAACGCCGAGCGCCATCTGAAGCCGGCGGGCGAGATGGCGCGGCTCTTCGGTGAGCACCCCGACGCGCTGAGGGCCGGGCGCGACATCGCCGCGCGCTGCGCCTTCTCCATGGACCAGCTCGCCTACGACTACCCCGTGCCCGACGCCTACGACGGCCGCACACCGCAAGAAGAGCTCGAGCGCCGTGTCCGCGCGGGCGCCGCGCGACGCTATCCGCAAGGTTTGCCCGACAAGGTCCGCGCCCAGCTCCAATACGAGCTCCGGCTCATCGGCGAGCTCGACTACGCCGCCTACTTCCTCACCGTCGACGACATCGTCCGCTTCGCGCGCGAGCGGGACATCCTCTGCCAGGGCCGGGGCTCCGCGGCGAACTCGGCCGTTTGCTACTGCCTGGGCGTGACCGCGGTCGACCCGGCGCGCACGGACCTGTTGTTCGAGCGCTTCGTCTCCGCCGCGCGCAACGAGCCACCGGACATCGACGTCGACTTCGAGCACGAGCGCCGCGAGGAGGTCATCCAGCACGTCTACGAAACCTACGGTCGCGAGCACGCCGGGCTCGCCGCCACCGTCATCCGCTACCGCGCGCGCTCGGCCATCCGCGAGGTCGGCAAGGCCATGGGGCTGTCGCTGGATGCCGTCGACGCGCTCGCCCGCACCGTCTGGGGCTGGTCGAGCGACGGCCTCGAGCCGGCCAAGCTCGAGGATTCCGGCCTCGACATGGACGATGCCGTCATCCGCCGCGCGATCGAGCTCGCCCGCGAGCTCATCGGCTTTCCGCGCCACCTTTCCCAACACGTCGGCGGCTTCGTCATCGCCAAGTCCCGGCTCGACGAGCTGGTGCCGATCGAGAACGCGGCGATGCAGGACAGGACGGTCGTCGAGTGGGACAAGGACGACCTCGACGCGCTGGGGATGCTGAAGATCGACGTGCTGGCGCTGGGCATGCTCTCCTGCATCCGCCGCGCTCTCGACCTCCTACGTAAGCACAAAGGCATAAGCCACTCTATCGCGACGATTCCGCCCGAGGACCCGCTCACCTATGCGATGATCGCCAACGCCGACACGCTCGGCGTCTTCCAGATCGAGAGCCGCGCGCAGATGCAGATGCTGCCGCGCCTCAGGCCCCGCACCTTCTACGACCTCGTCATCGAGGTGGCGATCGTGCGCCCGGGGCCGATCCAGGGCGACATGGTCCACCCTTATCTACGCCGCCGCAACGGCGAGGAGCCGATCACCTTTCCCTCCGACGACCTCAAGTCGGTGCTCGGCAAGACCCTGGGCGTGCCGATCTTCCAAGAGCAGGCGATGAAAATCGCCATCGTCGCTGCCGGCTTCACCCCCGCCGAGGCCGACGAGCTCCGCCGCTCGATGGCGTCGTTTAAGAAGAACGGCAAGCTCGAGCAGTTCCACCAGAAGCTGGTCGAGGGGATGGTGGCGCGCGGCTACGAGCGCGACTTCGCCGAGCGCTGCTTTCAGCAGATCGAGGGCTTCGGCTATTACGGCTTTCCGGAGAGCCACGCCGCCAGCTTCGCGCATCTGGTCTACGTCTCGGCATGGCTGAAATGCCACCACCCCGACGTCTTCGCCTGCGCCTTGCTCAACGCGCAGCCGATGGGCTTCTACGGCCCCGCCCAGATCGTCCGCGACGCCCGTGAGCACGGCGTCGAGGTCCGCCCGGTCGACGTGAACGCCGCCCATTGGGACAACACGCTGGAAGAACGCCCCCACGACCGCCGCGGCCCGCGCCACGCGCTGCGCCTCGGCTTTCGCCAGGTGAAGGGCCTGGCACCCTTGAAGCTGCAGCGCCTGGTCGACGCCCGCACCAAAGGCGGCCCCTTCACCGACGTCGCCGCGGTCCAGCGCCGCGCCGCGCTCGACGTGGCCACGATGGAGCGGCTCGCCGAGGCCGACGCCTTCGGCTCCTTGAACCTGCCGCGCCGCCAAGCGCTGTGGGCGGTGAAGCGCCTCGAGGACACCACCTTGCCGCTGTTCGACCACGCCGAGAACGCCACCGGGCCCGGCTCGAACCACCCGCCGCTGCATCCCGAGCCGCGGGTCGAGCTGGCACCGATGCCCATCGGCGAGGAGGTGGTGGAGGACTATTCCTGGCTGCGGCTGTCCTTGAAGGCGCATCCCTGCGCGATCCTGCGCCCGGACCTCGCGGCCGAGGGGTGGTCACGCGGCGGCGAGATCGAGGCCGCCCGCGACCGCGCGCCCTTCGCCACCGCCGGGCTCGTCCTCATCCGCCAGCGGCCGGGCTCGGCCAAGGGCGTAGTCTTCTCCACGCTCGAGGACGAGAGCGGCATCGTGAACCTCGTCATCTGGCCCAAGCTCCTGGAGCGCTACCGGTCGATCGTGATGGCGGCGCGGCTTCTGGGCTGCCGCGGCCAGGTCCAGCGCCAGGGCCAAGTGATCCACCTGGTGGCCCACGAGCTCGTGGACCTCACCAACCACCTCGCCGCCCTCACCCGCGATGCGGACGCGGCCCGGGCCGCCGTCGACGGCGCCATGACCCCCGCCGACGAGGTCAAGCGCCCCACCACCGACCAGCGCGCGGGCCAAGCGCTCGCCGACCAGCGGCTGGTGAAGACCTTCGAGCAGGCCGCCGCCCGCGCCGACGCCGTCAAGAAGCCGACGCCGGACGCCCGCAGCGAGCGCCGCGCCAAGGACGAGGACGCGCGCGCGCGGGACGCGATGCCGAAGGGCCGGAATTTTCATTGAGACGCGGCGCGGTGGAGCCGATGTCAAGCGCCTCGCCCACGCCGCCCGCGCGCCACGTCGAGCCGTTCCGCAACGGCCGCAACCAGGCCGTGCGCATCCCTGCGAGTTCGCGCTGCCGGGCGCGGACGCCGTCATCGGCGAGGACGGCGACCGCCTCATCCTCGAGCCGGCGCCCAAGACGTCCCGGCTCGCCGTGCTCGCCACCCCCGACGATCAGGCTGAGGTGTAGAGCGTCAACCTCGGTGGCCGCCGTGTTGCCTCATCGCGGAATGTTGC
>JBKHCM010000063.1:0-17709 GCA_046541805.1 Alphaproteobacteria bacterium | reverse complement strand
AGGGCGTCGGCCGGGTGTACCAGCAGACGGCGATCGACACGTACTCGAAGGTCGGCTTCGCCCCCACCCCACGCGATCCTGATCGCGTGGGGGCCCCGGGACAGCTCTACGACCGCAAGACCGCGCTGACCGCGGCGGATCTGCTCAACGATCGCGTCGTGCCGTTCTTCGACGAACAGGGTGTCGGGATCGATCGCGTGCTGACCGATCGCGGCACCGAGTTTTGCGGCGTCCACGACCGCCACGAATACGAACTCTATCTCGCCGTCGAGAACATCGATCATTCTCGGACCAAGGCCAAGAGCCCGCAGACGAACGGCATCTGTGAGCGCTTTCACAAGACCCTGCTCGACGAATTCTACCGCGTGGCGTTCAGAAAGCGCCTCTATGCGAGCCTCGACGAGTTGCAGGCCGACCTCGATGCTTGGATGGCGAGCTACAACGAGGTGCGCACGCACCAGGGGCGCTGGTGCTTCGGCAAGACGCCGATGCGAACCTTTCTCGACAGCGTCGCCCTCGCGCGCGAAAAACAGCAGCCGGGACGAGCCGCTTGAACAGCTCGCCCGACAGCTTCGATCCGGCGGACACCCGCCACGCCGGAACGATGACCGTCAGGTCAAGTCTAAACTTCTACAGCCTCGGCGCGGACGGCAAGCGAAGTGTTCTCGGCGTCTCCGTCGCCCTCTGCGAGGCCGAGGTCCATTGGCGCGCCTTCCTCGACAGCCTCGTCGCGCGCGGCCTGCGCGGCATGCACTGCATCACCAGCGACGATCACGCCGGGCTCGCCGCCGCCCGAAAGGCGGTCTTCCCCGGCGCGATCTGGCGGCGCTGCCAGTTCCATCTCGCCCGCAACGCCATCCACCACGCCCCGAGCGCCGCCATCCGCAAGGCGATCGGCCGCCAGCTCCGCGCCGTCTGGAACGCCAGCGACCGTACCGCCGCCGAGGCCGAGCTCGCGCGCATCGTCACGGGATACGCCAAAAGCGCTGCGAAGCTCGCCGCATGGCTGGCACACGACATCCCCGAGGGCCTCGCCGTATTCGCGCTGCCCGAGGCCCACCGGCGACGCATGCGGCGCACCGCCAACCCCATCGAGCGCGCCATCCAGCAGGAACTGAAGCGACGCACACGCAAGATCGGGGTCTTCCCCAACCCGGCCGCCCTCGAGCGCCTCGCCACCGCCGTCCTCGTCGAAATCGACGAGCAGTGGATCGCCACAGACCGAGCCTAGCTCAACATGAACGACCGGGATGAATGAGGCCGACCAAGCCGACTTTTACAGACATCAGGTTGCGTAATCCGCTTTTATACCACGCCAGGGGGCACGATCGAGCCGCGACGACGACCTTTGCTGAGCCGTGCGCGCTGAACCGGCTCTATGCCGCGTTCTTCATCATCCATCACGTTCCCGCACGGGCAGCGGCGTGCGCGAGCGCCGAGCGAAGGCCGTTCGGCGACGGTGGCACAGCGTTTGCGGGAATTGCATGCGAGGCTGCATGCAATCTGAGCCTCCGGACGACAAGGGAGGGCGCCCATGCGTCGACGTGATCTGTTGCAGACTTCGGGCGGTGCGGTGCTCGGCGCCGGGATGTTGCCGTTCCTGCGCACGCTGCCGGCCTCGGCCGCCGAGGACACGGTGGTGATGGTGATGGGGCAGACGATCAACAGCCTCGACCTCCACCGCCCCGGCACCAACCGACCGAGCTACCAGATCTCGGTCAACGTCTACGACCGGCTGGTCTCCTTCGGCACCAAGACGCTGCCGGACGGTAGCCTCTCCTACGACTACGCCACGATCGCGCCCGAGGTGGCGGAGCGTTGGGAGGTGGTCGACGACGGGGCGGCGATGCTCTTCCATCTGCGGCCGGAGGGCCGCTTCCAGGACGGCACTGCCATCACCGCCGAGGATGTCAAGTGGTCGTTCGACCGGGCGGTGAGCGCCGGCGGCTTTCCGACCGTGCAGATGAAGGCGGGCTCGCTCGAGCGCCCCGAGCAGTTCGAGGTCGTGGACGAGCTGACCTTCAAGATCCACCTGCTACGCCGATCCAAGCTGACCCTGCCGGACCTCGCCGTGCCGGTGCCGATGATCATCAACGCCAAGGTCGCCAAGGAACACGCGACCGCGGGCGACCCGTGGGCGATGGAGTATCTCCACACCACCCCCGCCGCCTCGGGTGCGTTCAGGGTGGCGCGTTGGGATGCGGGCCAGCAACTGGTCTACGAACGCAACGACGAGTGGACCTCGGGACCGCTGCCGGAGGTGAGGCGCGTCGTCGTCCGCGAGGTGCCGAGCCAATCCACCCGCCGGGCCCTGATCGAGCGTGGCAACGTCCAGATGTCCTTCGACATCCCCAACAAGGACGCCAAGGAGCTCGACGGCACCGACGGGCTCACCGTCAACTCGACCCCGGTCGAGAACGCGATCTACGTCCTGGGCGTCAATCTCGACTTCGAGCCCTTCAAGGACAAGCGGGTGCGCCAGGCCGTCGCCTGGGCGGTGCCCTACGAGGAGGTCTTCGAGACCGCCGCCTACGGCCGCGGCGTGCCGATGTACGGCGGTCCGTCCTTCACGCCGGAGACGATCGACTGGCCGCAGCCCTTCCCCTATGCGACCGATCTCGACCGGGCGAAGGAGCTTTTGGCCGAGGCCGGCTACGGCGACGGCTTCGAGGTGCCGCTCTACATCGACCTCTCCCAGGTCGATTGGATGGAGCCGGCGGCGCTTCTGATCCAGGAGAACCTCGCCGAGGTCGGCATCCGCGCCCCGCTCGAAAAGATCCCCGGCGCCAATTGGCGCACCGCCTCGCTCGTCGAGAAGCGGCTGCCGCTGCATCTCGAGACCTTCGGCGGCTGGCTGAACTACCCCTGTTATTACTTCTTCTGGGCGTATCTCGAGGGGCATCTCTTCAACTCGTCGAACTACCGAAACGACGAGATGGAGCGGCTGGTCGGCGAGACCCTGCACATCCCCGTCGATCACCCCGACTACGCGCCCAAGGTCAAGCGGATGATCGAGATCGCCTGGGACGAGGTGCCCCGCATCGCGCTGTGGCAGCCGGCGGTGAACGTCGCCTATCGCGACATGACCGGCTACGAGTACTGGTTCCACCGCCAGCCCGACATCCGCGGCTTGGCGCGGAGCTGAGCCCGTGGGCGCGCGGGTGCGGATGGTCGCCGTGCGCATCGGCCTCGCGATCCCGGCGCTCGTGGGCGTCGTGATCGTGAGCTTCATCCTCACCCGCGCGCTGCCGGGCGACCCCGCCGCCTATTTCGCCGGCCCGGCCGCGGACGCCGAATCGATCGCCCAGATCCGCGCCGAGCTCGGGCTCGACCGGCCGCTGCCCGAGCAGTTCGTTCTCTACGTCGGCGACCTGCTGGCGGGCGATCTCGGCCAGTCGATCTCCACGGGCCAGCCCGTCCTCGAGGAGCTCGCCCGCCGGCTGCCCGCGTCGCTGGAGCTCACGCTCGCGGGGCTCCTGCTCTCGACCGCGATCGCGATCCCGCTCGGGGTCGCCGCCGCCACCCGACCGGGGAGCTGGATCGACCACGGCTGCCGGGCGCTGGTGACGGCCGGCGTCTCGCTGCCCACCTTCTTCACCGGCCTGGCGCTGATCTACATCTTCTACTACGCCCTCGGCTGGGCGCCGTCGCCCTTGGGCCGGATCGACTTCCTCTACGTGCCGCCGCCCGAGGTGACGGGCCTCTACACCGTCGACGCGCTCATCGCGAGCGATCCGGCGACCGCCTGGGGGGCGCTGCGCCAGCTGGCGCTGCCGGCGGTGACGCTGGCGCTCTTCACGCTCGCCCCGCTCGCGCGGATGACGCGGGCGGCGATGCTGGAGGCGCTGTCGTCCGACTACGTCCGCACCGCCCGCGCCGCCGGCCTGCGCCCGCCGACGGTGCTCTGGCGCTACGCCTTCGCCAACGCGATGCTGCCGGTGATCACCACCCTCGGCATGGTCTTCTCGTTCACCCTCGGCGCCAACGTGCTGGTGGAGAAGGTCTTCGCCTGGCCCGGCATCGGCTCCTTCGCAGTCGAGGCGCTGGTGGCCTCCGACTACGCCGCGGTGCAGGGCTTCGTGCTGGCGATGGCGCTCCTGTTCGTCGTGCTGAACCTCGCCATTGACGTCGTCCACACCCTGATCGACCCCCGCATCGGCGAGGCGCGCCCGTGACCTCACCCGCCGCCACCGTACCCGAGGGCTTCTGGCGCCACGCCGCCCACGTCCTCGAGAAGAACCCGGTCACCCTCGTGGCCTTCGTCCTCTTCGCGCTCCTGGTCGTGGTGGCGCTGTTCGGGCCCTGGCTCGCGCCCTACGACCCGCTCGCCTCGAACGCCGCGCGCGCGCTCGAGCCACCCTCGGCCGCGCACTGGTTCGGCACCGACAATCTCGGCCGCGACGTCTTCAGCCGGGTGCTGGTGGCGGCGCGGCTAGACCTCGCGATCGCCGTCGCCGCGGTGGCGCTCGCCTGTGCGGTGGGCGCGGCGCTGGGGGCCGCCGCCGGCTATTGGGGCGGCTGGATCGACGCCGCCGTCGGCCGGCTGGTCGACACCATCATGGCGTTTCCGCTCTTCGTCCTGGCGATGGGGATCGTAGCGGCGTTGGGCAACACGATCGAGAACATCGTCTACGCCACCGCCATCATCAATCTGCCGTTCTACGCCCGGGTCGTGCGCGCCGAGGTCCAGATCCGCAAGGACACGGGCTTCGCCCAGGCCGCCCGGCTCGCCGGCAACACCGACCTCCGGGTGCTGGCGCTGCACGTGTTCCCGAACGCCCTGCCGGCGCTGATGGTCCAGATCTCGCTCAACATGGGCTGGGCCATCCTCAACGCCGCCGGGCTCTCCTTCATCGGCCTCGGCGTCCGCCCGCCGACGCCGGAATGGGGCATCATGGTGGCCGAGGGCGCCAATTTCATCGTCTCGGGCGAGTGGTGGCTCGCCATCTTTCCGGGCCTAGCGCTGATGCTCGCCGTCTTCACCTTCAACCTGTTGGGCGACGGGCTGCGCGACATCGTCGACCCGCGCCAGCGGAGCTGAGCCGATGAGCACGCTGCTCGACGTCGCGGGCCTGCGCGTGAGCTTCGCGACCCGCAGGGGCGAGGTCGTGGCCGTGCGCGACGTTGGCTTTCGCCTGGAGAAGGGCGAGACGCTCGGCATCGTCGGCGAGTCGGGCTCAGGCAAGTCGGTCACCTCCTACGCCGTCCTGCGCCTTTTGGGTGCAGGGCGCATCGACGACGGGAAGGTGATCTACGACGGCGTCGATCTCCGCGCGGTCCGCGAGGCCGAGATGCGCGATCTGCGCGGGCGCGAGATCTCGATGATCTTCCAGAACCCCCGCGCCGCGTTGAACCCGATCCGCAAGGTCGGCCGGCAGATCGAGGACGTCTTGATCCGCCACGCCCGCGCCACGCGCCGGGACGCCGCGGCCAAGGCGATCGCGGCGATGGAAGCGGTGCGGATCCAGGACGCCGCTCAGCGCTACCACGCCTATCCCTTCCAGCTCTCGGGTGGGATGTGTCAGCGGATCGTGATCGCCTTGGCGCTCGCCTGCGATCCGCGCCTGTTGATCGCCGACGAGCCCACCACCGGCCTCGACGTCACGACGCAGAAGGCGGTGATGGACCTCGTCGCCGAGCTCACCCGCGCGCGCGGGATGAGCACGATCCTGATCACCCACGACCTCGGCCTCGCCGCCGCCTACTGCGACCGCATCGTCGTCATGAAGGACGGCGCGGTCGTGGAGGAAGCACCCGCCGCGGCCGTGTTCGCCCGGCCGCGCCACGCCTACACCCGCCGGCTGATGCTGGCGACGCCGCGGCCGGGTGCGGCGGTGCGCGATCTCCTGAGCGAGCCCGCCCCGCCACCGCGGCGGTCGGCGCCGGGCGCGCCGCTGCTCGCGGTCGAGGGACTGGTCAAGACCTTCGGCCGGGGCGCGAAGGCGGTGCACGCCGTCCGGGACGTCTCCTTCACCGTCGGCCTCGGCGAGAGCCTCGGCCTCGTCGGCGAATCGGGCTGCGGCAAGTCGACGACCTCGGCGATCGTCACCCGGCTCTTGGATGCGACGGCCGGGCGTGTGCTGTTCGCCGGCGAGGATGTCACCGCGGTGCCGGCGAAGCGCTTCGCGCGCGATCCGCGCCGCGGCGCCATCCAGATGGTCTTTCAGGACGCCACCGACAGCCTCAACCCGCGCTTCAGCGCCCGGCGCGCCATCGCCGACCCCCTTCTCCGCCTCGCCGATCTCGACCGCCGCGCCCGCGAGCGCCGCGTCGACGAGCTGGCCGACCGCGTCGGCCTGCCGCGGCCGCTCCTGGACCGCCTGCCGCACCAGCTCTCGGGCGGGCAGAAGGCGCGCGTCGGCATCGCCCGCGCGCTCGCGACCGACCCCAAGCTCCTCGTGCTCGACGAGCCGACGGCGGCGCTCGACGTCTCGATCCAGGCGGTCGTCTTGAACCTGCTCGTGGATCTCCAGGCCGAGCTCGGCATGAGCTATCTGTTCGTCAGCCACGACCTGCAGGTCGTGCGCCTGTTGTGCGACCGGGTCGTGGTCATGGCCGGCGGCAAGGTCGTAGAGGAAGGCGTGACCGCCGCGGTCATGGACCGCCCGCAACACGCCTACACCCGCCAGCTCCTCGCGGCGGCGCCGCACCCGCCGGTGCTGGCGGAGGCGGACGCCGACGCCACGGTCCGGGCTCAGTCCGCCTGAGGCGGCCGCGCGACCGCGACGCCGGCCGCTTCGAGCGCGTGGGCCGCGCGCAGGCACACGTCCTCGCGCCACGGCGCCGCGACGAGCTGCACGCCGATCGGCAGCTCCCCTTCGGAGGCGACCGGCGCGCAGACGACCGGCAGCCCGGCGCAGGAGACGGGCTGGGTGAAGAGGCCGAGGTTCGGGCGCAGCAGCACCTCCGCGCCGTCGAGCTCGAGCGTGCGCTGGCCGATCAGGGGTGCCGGGCACGGCGTCGCCGGCGCGATCAGCACGTCGACGTCGGCGAAGACCGCCGCGAAGCGCCGGGCCCACCAGCGTCGCACCTCCTGGGCGCGGACGTACCAGCCGCCTGGCAGCAGCGCGCCGGCGAGGAAGCGGTCGCGGGTGTCGGGGTCGAAGTCACGGGCTCGGGTGCGCAGCCGGTCCAAGTGCAGGCGCGCGCTCTCGACGTTGGTGATGACGAAGGCGGCGGCGCGGCCGGCCTCGACGCCGTCCAGCACGACCTCGCGCGTCGCACCCAGCGCTTCGGCCGTGCGCGCCACCGCGGCCGCCGCCTCCGGGGTCAGGTTGCGCGCGAACCAGCCGCCGAGCACGCCCACGCGCAGGCCGTCGCGCCCGCGCGCCAGGGTGCCCGCGACGGGCCCGCTCGACGGCGGACGGCAGGCGGGGTCGGTGGCGTCCGGGCCCTGCATCGCGTCGTAGAAGAGCGCCAGGTCGCGGCTGTCGCGGGCGAAGGGACCGACGTGGTCGAGGCTGTCGCAGAAGGGAAAGCTGCCGGCGCGGCTGAGCCGGCCGTAGGTCGGCTTCAGCCCGAAGACGCCCGAGAGGCTCGCCGGCACCCGGATCGAGCCGTTGGTGTCGGAGCCGAGGGCGAGCGGCACCAGCCCCGCCGCCGTCGCCGCGCCTGAGCCCGAGGACGAGCCGCCGCTCATCCGCGCCGGGTCGTGCGGGTTGCGGCAGGCGCCGTCGTGGGCGTTCTCGCCGGTGAAGTCGTAGGCGTACTCGCCCATGTTGAGCCCGCCCACGAGCACCGCCCCGGCGGCGTCGAGGCGGCGGATCAGCGTCGCGTCCTCGGTCGCGGGCGGCCGGTCGCGGTTGATCTTCGAGCCGGCGCGCGTCGTCACGCCTTCGATGTCGAAGAGGTTCTTCACGGCATAAGCCACGCCCGCGAGCGGGCCCGGGTCGTCGCCGCGGGCGACGGCCGCGTCGACCGCCGCCGCCTGGGCCCGCGCCCGCGCGGCGGTGACGTCGGTGAAGGCGTTGAGCGTGGGGTCGAGCGCGCCGATGCGGGCGAGCGCCGCCTCGACTACCGCCGCCGCGGTCGTCTCGCCCGCGCGCACCGCCGCCGCGATCGCGTGCGCGGACGCGAAGGCGTTCACGAGGGCCCCGTCGGGGTGAAGACCGGCGCCGGCTCCAGCTTGTCGTCGGGCAGCTCGACGCGCTCGAGCCGCACCGCCATGCCCTTGGCGATCTCGAGAAACGTCCGCACGCCCGGCCGCTGCTCGTCGGTCACCGTGAGCCCGACGACCGGCGCCATGGCGTCGATCCAGGCGTCCGTGTCGCAGTCGTCGCTCATGGCATCGCTCTCCTCACTCGGCGGGGGTCGCCGTCGGCGCTGCGACCGACCGCTCGACCCATTCGAGCCGGGCGCAGACGACGAGGAAGGCAGCCACCACGAGATAGGCCAGTGCCACACCCGGCGTCACGGCGAAGCCGACCTCGGGGCCGTGCATGAAGCCGAAGAAGGTGAGCACCCCGCCGGCGCCGGCGAAGGCGGCCGCGATCTCGAAGCGCCGCTCGATGACGAAGGCGCCGATCGCCGCGAGGATGAGACCGGAAAGGATGGCGCCGCCGCCGAGGAGCTCCAGGCCGCGGTAGAGCACGCCGTTGGTCGCCATGGCGTCGAGCCCGACCGTGGCGGCGTCGGTGCCGGCCGCGCTCAGCGCGCCGTCGATCAGCGTCTTCGCCCAGGCGGCGAGATGGGGCACCAGGCCGAGGATGATGGCCGGGGCGTGGCTGTGCGGCGAGGTCTGAAAGGCCTGCGCGCCGATGAGCATGCCGATGTAGAGCAGGATCGGCGAGATCGCGACCACGGGCACGAGGCTCGAGAAGACGGCGAGCACGCCGAGCCAAGTGGCCGCGAGCACGAACAGCCCCGTCGCCGCCGAGTAGCCGATGCGCCCGCCCATCTCCTTCCAGCCCGGATGGCCGATATAGACGGCGTTGGCGAAGGGGCTGCCCATCAGCGTGCCGATCAAGGAGAAGGTGCCTTCGGCGGCGATCGCCTCGGTCGTGTCGTAGCTGTCGCCCGCCGCCTCGGCGCTCTCGACGTTGTCCATGGCCTCCACCAGGTCGTAGATGCCGAAGGGGATGGCGGTCACCAGGATGAAGCCCAGGAACTCGAAGCCGGCGAAGACGTGATCGGTCGCCGGCAGCGGCACGCTGAAGCCGAAATGGGCGACCGATTCCGTCAGCCCGGCGAGGCTCATGCCGCCGACCGAGAAGCCCAGCGCGGTCGCCCCCCAGGCGATGACGACGCCGACGATGATGGCGACGAGCCCCGCCGGCATGCCCTTCGGATAGCGCACGCCGCCGAACCAGCTCACCATGATGATGGCGAGGCAGGTGAGCCCGATGAGGGAGGTCATGAAGATCTCCATCGCCGGCCGCATCGCGATGAAGGCGATCGAGACGCCGGCGAGCGTGCCCAAGAGCGCCGCGCGGGGGGTGATCTTGCGGATCCAAGGCGCGATGAAGCTGCCGCCGATGAGGATGAAGCCCTGGATGAAGACCCAGGCGAGCCCCGCCTCCCACGCCTTCACCGGGTCGTCCGTCCGCCCCAGCACCGGCAGCATGATGACGAAGACGACGATGAACATGTGCGGCACCGACGGCCCCGAGGGCAGGGCACAGACGTCGCCGCGACCCTCGCGGCGGCCGAGCTTTAAGCCCATCCAGGCGTAGTACATGTTGCCGAGAAAGAGCATCAGGCCCACGGCCGGCAGGATGCGGCCGAAGACGATCTCGTCGGGCATGCCGACGACGAAGGTGAGAAGGCCGGTCAGCACCAGCAGATTGACGAGCACGTTGGTGCCGAGACCGAAGAGCGCGTTCCAGTCGCCGGGCGTCCAGAGGCGCGTGGCCTGGGTCGTCATCGTCGTCTCTCCCGGATGGGACGCGGCCTCACGCCGCGCGTTGGTCCCCGAGCGCCGCCGTGAGGGCCGTGGTCGTCGCCACCCAGCCGAAGATGCCGCCCTGCGCCTTGATCATCGCGAGGCCGACGCGGTGGAACTCGTCGAAGTAGGAGCCGCAGGCGTCGGCGAGCGCGACGCAGCGATAGCCGCGGTCGTTGGCGTCGCGGATCGTGGTGTGGACGCAGACCTCGGTGGTGACGCCACCGACCAGGAGCGTGTCGACGCCGCGATTGCGCAGCACGAGGTCGAGGTCGGTCTGGTAGAAGGCGCCCTTGCCGGGCTTGTCGATCACCGGCTCGCCGGCCACCGGCGCCAAGACCGGCACGATGTCGTGGCCGGCCTCGCCGCGCACCAGGATGCGGCCCATCGGCCCCTCGTCGCCGATCCGCAAGGACGGGACCCCGCGCGCCAGCTTCGCGGCGGGCGCATCGGCCAGGTCGGGGCGGTGGCCCTCGCGGGTGTGGACGACGAGCAGGCCCGCGGCGCGTGCGACGTCCAGGGCGCGGCGGCAGCCGTCGACGGCGGGGGCCAGGCGCCGGACGTCGTTGCCGAGCGTCTCCCCGAAGCCGCCGGGCTCCAGGAAATCCCGCTGCATGTCGATGAGGAGGAGGGCCGTGGCCGCCGGATCGAGCGGGACGGCGTCGGGTTCCGCCTGGAGCGTCGTCCGGGGCACGGTGTCCTCCGCTGGTCCGTACCTTGCATGCACGATTGAATGCAAAACCGTTGCCAACCGGCCGGGCGCCGCTCGACGCCCCGAGACCGGCGCGACGGGGCGAGGCCCGTGCCCACGAGGGAGGCAACTGCCGTGGATGAGACCAGCATCGACGACGCCGACGTTCGCGCCGAGGTCCGCGCCGCGTTCGACGCCTACGAGGCGGCGCTGATGGCCAACGACGTCGCCGCGTTGAACGCGCTCTTCTGGCGCGATGCACGCACCGTGCGCTTCGGGCCGGGCGACGCCCGCTACGGCCACGCTGCCATCGCCGCCTTCCGCCGCGGCCGCGACACGACCGATCTCGCCCGCCGCCTCGAGCGCGTGCACATCGTGAGCTTCGGGCGGGACTGCGCCGTGGCGTTCGCCGAGTACCGCCGGACCGGCTCCGGCCGGGGCGGTCAGCAGAGCCAGACCTGGGTGCGCTTCGGCGACGGTTGGCGCATCGTGGCGGCGCATGTGAGCCTCGAGCCGCCCCGATGAGCGCGTCGCCGTGCCGGCGCCGACACCAACCGACGGATCGATCGTGAGCCAGGACGCCGCCAAGCCCACCCTCGTCGAACGCCTGACCCGCCAACTCTCGGACGAGATCGCGAGCGGCCTGTTGGGGCCCGGCGTCCGCCTCGACGAGAAGACCGTGGCGGAGCGCTTCGACACCTCCCGCACCCCGGTGCGCGAGGCCTTGGGCCAACTCGTCGCCATCGGCCTCGCCGAGCGCCGCCCCCATCGCGGCGTCGTCGTCGCGGCGGTCGGGCCGGAGCGCCTCGGCCACATGTTCGAGGTCATGACCGAGCTCGAGGGCACCTGCGCGCGCTTCGCCGCCGAGCGCATGACGCCGGCCGAGCGCGACGCTCTCGCCCGGCTGCACGCGGCCAGTGCCGCCGCGGCCGCCGCCGACGACGCCACCGCCTACGTCGCCTACAACCGCGCCTTCCACCAGGCGATCTACGCCGGCAGCCACAACCCTTTCCTGGTCGAGACCACCCAGGACGTGCGGCGCCGGCTGGCGCCGTTCCGCAACGCCCAGTTCCACCTCGGCGGGCGGCCGTCGGCCTCTTTCGCCGAGCACGCCCTCGTCGTCGAGGCCATCGTCGCGGCGGACGGTGCCACCGCCCACGCCGCCATGGTCGGCCACATCGCCCGCGTCCGCGACGCGTACCGGACGTTGCAGGCGAGCTGGCCGCAAGCCGACGCGGCGGCGCGCACGGCGTTGACCGCGCCGGAGATTTGAACGGAACGTGCATGCGAATCTGCATGCAAACCAGGAGCCCAGCGATGATCCCCGCGCGCCTCGACCGCCGTTCGCTGCACGCGGCCTACGCCCTAGGCCTCACGCCCGAGGCGGTCGTGACGGCGGTGTTCGAGCGGCTGCGGGCGGTGGACGATGCCGGCATCTTCCTTCACCTCGCCGCCGCGGACGAGCTCCGCGCCGCCGCGGCCGCGCTGCCGCCCTTCGATCCCGAGCGCTTTCCGCTGTGGGGCCTGGTCGCGGCGGTCAAGGACAACATCGACGTCGCGGGCATGCCGACGACGGCGGCATGCCCCGCCTTCGCCTACACCGCCACGGCCGACGCCCATTCGGTGAGCCTGCTGCGCGAGGCCGGCACGCTGATCCTGGGCAAGACCAATCTCGATCAGTTCGCCACCGGCCTCGTCGGCGTCCGCACACCCTATCCGGTGCCGCGCAACGCGCTCGACCCGGCGCTGGTCCCCGGCGGCTCCAGCTCGGGCTCCGCCGTCGCCGTCGCCCGCGGGCTCGCGAGCTTCGCGCTAGGCACCGACACGGCGGGCTCGGGCCGGGTGCCGGCGGCGCTCAACGGCATCGTCGGGTTTAAGCCGTCCTTGGGCGCGGTCTCGACCCGCGGCGTGGTGCCGGCCTGTCGCACGCTGGACTGCGTTTCGGTGTTCGCGACCGGCGTCGACGACGCCTGGCGGGTGACCGCGGTCCTCGCCGCCTACGACGAAGCCGACCCTTACGCCCGGCGCCGTCCCCTACGGCCGTCGGGCGGTCCCCCGGCCGGCCTCGCCGTCGGCGTGCCCGATCCGGCGAGCCAGCGCTTTTTCGGCGACGCCGCGCAGGAGGCGGCATTCGCGCATGATCTGGGCGCGCTCGAGGCACTCGGCTGTCGCGTGCATCCGCTCGACTTCGCGCCGTTCCACGAGGTGGCGGCCCTGCTCTACGAAGGCGCCTGGCTCGCCGAGCGCTACGTCGCCGTCGCGGACCTGCTGGCGCGGCGACCCGACGCCCTGCATCCGACGACGGCGGCGATCATCGCCCCTGCCGCGCAGCTCTCGGCCGCGCGTGCCTTCGCGGACCAATACCGCCTGGCGGCGCTGCGTCGCGACATCGAGACGGCGATCGACGGCCTCGACCTGCTCGCCGTGCCGTCAATCCCGCGGCTCGTCACCCGTAGCGAGGTCGAGGTCGATCCCATAGGGCCCAACCGCGAGCTCGGCACCTACACAAACTTCGCCAACCTCCTGGATCTCTGCGCGGTGACGCTGCCGACCGCCGCGCGGGCGGACGGCGGCCCCGGGAGTCTCACCCTGCTCGCCCGCGGTGGCGATGACGGCGCGCTCTTGCCGCTCGCGCGGGCGCTCGCCGGTGCGCCGGCGGCCGAGCCCGCGGTCGACGCCGACCGCCTCGAGCTCGCCGTCGTCGGCGCGCACCTCTCCGGGATGCCGCTCAATGCCGAGTTGCGCGACGCCGGCGCCCGGCTGGAGCGGACCGTGCGCACGCGGCCCGACTACCGGCTCTTCGCCCTCTCCGGCACACCCGCGCGCCCCGGGCTCCTGCGCGTGGCCGACGGCGAGGGCGGGGCCGTCGAGGTCGAGGTCTGGTCCCTCGAGCCGGCCGCGTTCGCCCGCTTCGTCGCGGCGATCCCCGCCCCGCTCGGCGTCGGCCGCGTGCGGCTCGACAATGGCACCGCGCCCTGTGGCTTTCTCGTGGAGGCGGCTGCCACCGCCGCCGCCCAAGACATCACGGCCTTCGGCGGTTGGCGCCGGTACGTTGCAGCCAACGGCCGATAACCCATCCGCTTCGGCTGAAGGCGACCGGGCGTTTCGGCGATTCTGCAGGCGAGCGGCAGTGGAGTGCGCTCGCCATCAACCTCCAGATGAGACGGCGACGGACGGCTACGGTGCGCCATGATCGTGAGCGGCGGGGAGCGCCGGTGTGCCCAGACGGGGCTGGGACCGGCGCGAGATTGGAGACGTCCTGCGGCTCCGCAACGAGTAAGGTGCGAGCCGGCGCCGGAGTGGGGCGCCGTGCCGGTTGCATCAGAAGACAGTGCGGGCCGGCCGGCGGTTAGGTCGTGTGGTCACGTCCCTGCTGATGGTGTAGCTGGCGGGTAGCGTCGGAGGCCGTCCCCGCGCGTCACGTGGCGCTGTAGGGGGCGGGCGCCGACGCCGCGGCCACCGAGGTTTCCGGTATGGGTCGGATGGCTTGACCAACCTGAACCGGAGCGATCTCGATGACCGACGTGAAGATGAACCTGCGCGGGCTCCTGGAGAAGACCGCCGACGCCGATCTCTTGCGCGAGATGATCGGCTTCGCCGCCGAGCGGCTGATGGAGCTGGAGGTGGGCGAACTCGCCGGCGCCGGTTACGGCGTGAAGAGTGCCACGCGGAAGGCCCAGCGCAACGGCTACCGCGAGCGCGACTGGCACACCCGCGCCGGCACGGTCGAGCTGCGCATCCCGAAGCTGAGGAAGGGCTCCTATTTCCCGGGCTTTCTCGAGCCCAGGCGGATGGCCGAGAAGGCACTCACGGCGGTGGTGCAGGAGGCCTACGTTGTAGAAGTTTAGACTTGACCTGACGGTGATCGTTCCGGCGTGGCGGGCGTCCGCCGGATCGAAGCTGTTGCAGCGCGACAGCGAGATTGGCCGGTGCGCGACACGGGAGGTGGCCGGTGGGGTCGGCTGCAGGTTACGCGCGCTCGACGGCGCTTCGGCCGCAATGCTGGTTCGCCCGATCCGGTCTCGTGACCGTTTGCCCGTACGCGTCCTCCGCCCTGCTCACATCCCCGACGACACCCCGACGGCGGCCGCCTCAGGCGGCGCCCGTCGCCGGAGCTCGGTACACGCCGCCCTTCGCCATCAGCGACCAGGCGATGCGTGCGGTGCGGTTGGCGAGCGCCATCGCCACCACCACGCGCGGCTTCCTCGCCATCATCCGTTCCAACCACGACCCCGCCGGCGCGCCGTTGCGCGCGGCCCAGCGCGCCACGGCCACCGCGCCGATGATCAACAGCCGCCGGATGTCCCGCTGTCCCATCTTCGAGGTGGCTCCCGGCCGTTCCTTGCCGCCGCTGGAATGTTGACGCGGCGTCAATCCGGTCCAGGCGGCGAACTCTCGGCCCTTAGCGAAGGTCGCTGCCGGTGGCGCGAAGGTCACGAGGGCGGCGGCCGTCACGGGCCCCACGCCCGGGATCGTGGTCGGCCGCGTCGTCGCCTCGTCCGCGGCCGCACGCTCGCGTAGCGTCGTCTCGAAGGCGCGGATCTGGTCGTTCAGCTCGGTGACCCGACGCAGGAGCAGGCGCGCCAACTCGACCACGGCCGTGGGCAGCCGCCCGCGTTCCTCGTCGAGGATCCCCTCGAGGCGACCGACATGGGCGAGGCCGGCCGGAACGACGATGCCGTATTCCGGCAGATGGCCACGCCGCCCGTTGATCGTCTGCGTGCGCTGCCGGACCGGCATGTCCCGCGCGCGAAACGTCATCGCCGGCGCCTGCTGCGCCTCGGTCTTGACGGCGACGAAACACATCGTCGGCCGCGACGCCGCCTCGGCGATGGCCTCGGCATCCGCCGCGTCGGTCTTCTGGCGTTTGACGTAGGGTTTCACGTAGGTCGGCGCGATCAGCTTCACCTCGTGGCCGAGCGCGCCGATCTCCCGTCCCCAGTAGTGCGCCGTCGCGCACGCCTCCATCGCCACCACGCACCGGGGTTGCGCGCGCAGAAACCCGAGGACCTGCGATCGCCGCAGCTTGCGGCGGAACACCATCGAGCCGTCGGCCGCGGAACCGTGCGCCTGGAAGACGTTCTTCGCCAGATCCAGCCCGATGATGCTAACCTCGATCATGGACGCTCCTCCTCGCGTGGGGGTTCAGCACACCCACTCTGGCACATCGATGCCGCCGGAGGGGCGTCCACCCCATCGGTTACGCACGCTTGCGATGGGCGCCACGCGGGCGGTGCTCGCCGATCGCGCCGACGACAGCGACGCCCTCCTGGCCTGGATCGCCGCGCAAGGGGTCGTGCCGGTCACCCCACCGCATCCGGTCCGCTCCGACCCGCGCCCGACCGACTGGCATCTCTACAAGGAGCGCGCCAGGATCGAGTACCTGTTCGGCAAGCTCAAACACTTCCGCCGCGTCTTCAGCCGCTTCGACAAGCTCGCCCGCTGGTATATCGCCTTCATTCATCTCGCCGCCGCCTACATCCTCCGTCGTAGAACGTCAACACGGCCTAGTAGGCTGCCCTCAAGCTGCGTGCCCTCATCGCTGCTGTCCGTGAGCACGACCGACGTCAGCATGAGCAGCACCTCGCGGCGAAGCGCGGATGATCAAGGCTCCTGCCCGCCGGGCTGGGCGACGTCGTCGATCAGGTGGTCGGGCGCGCGACGATGACTGCGCAGGAGCCGCCGCCGTCGGGGCCCTGATGCTCGGCGCCGCCGGAGACGTAGATCTCGCCGTGGCCGATCTGGGCCGCGAGCGCGCCGCCCACGAACGCGCGGGCGTGGCGAGAGGCGGCGATGTCGCTGTCGTCGAGCATCGTGTGGCGATAGCCGCGCAGGCGAGCGCTCTTCGACGCCTCCGCCTTGGCCAGCACCGCGGCGACCTTCGCGCGCTGCTCCGGCACGAGCGGACCGTCCCCCGCCAGCCCCAGCTCGCGGAGCGCGCCGCGCAGCGGCGCGACGTCGATCGCGTCCGCCATCACGGCGTGGGCGATCGCGAGCGGACCGCCCCAGGCCGCGCTCATACCCATCACCACCACCTCGAGCCCCATGAGCTCGATGCCGGCGGAACAGGACGCACGGCCGCTGAACAGCCGGGTGTCCGTGCCGATGCGGTCGTCGGTGAGCGCGCCGCGGTCGACCTCGCCCAGCGCGACGGCGACGCCCAGGGCCGCCGCCCCACGCGACAGCCCCATCGACGCGAGCGTGTCACGCGTTGCCACCCGACCGCCCGCCGCCTCGACCCGTTCGGCGGTGAGCAGGGGGCACTTGATCTGGACGAAATGGACGTCGTCGACCCTGTCGATCGCCGCGTCCGCCATCGCCCGGCGCACCGCCTTGGCGGCGGCATCGACCTGCGCCAGCCGGCCGATGTCGCCGGGATCAAGCGGCGCGGTGACGTGCCGGCCGAACGCGAGCGCGGGCGCGGGTGCGTCCACCGGCGCCTCGCCCTCACCCAAGACGAGCCAGTGCGGTGCGAGTCCGCCTTCGGTCCCACCCGACATGACCGTGCAGATCCGGGCGATCTCGTCATGGCTCAGATGCGCGTCCAAGAGCGTGCGCAGGGCGTGGAGGGCGAGGCCGCGGCTGAAGTCGTTGACGCAGCCGTTGCCCTCGGTCTTGGCCAGCACCGCCCGGATGAACCCGGGCTTGAGCCGGCCGTCCGCGATTGCCGCTTCGATTGCGGAAACGTCGTCCGGCGCCGCCATCGCTAGGCGGTGGACCTGGGCGCATCGTCGGGCGGTCATGGACAGCCGCAGCCGAGCTGGTCGCGGTAGAAGGCGGCGAGGCGCGGCTCGAGCGCCGGCCACGCGGCGAGCGCGTCGTTGCCGTGGGCGAGCCCAGCGCGGTAGGCCGCCCGCAACTCGTCGTGGACGGCCTCGAGGTCGACGGCGAGCGGGCGACCGTCGCGGGCGACCGTGTGCCCGGCGACGACGACCTCGACCAGATGCGCGTGTTTCGCCCTGGTGAAGAGCAGCTCGCGCGGATCCACCGGCATCACGCCGTCGCGGTCGAGGCCGTCCAGGTCCAAAAGGAGGAGGTCGGCGGGCGCGCCCGCGGCGATGGTCCCGCCGGGCGCGAGCCCGATTGCCGCGCGGCCGACGACACAGGCGGCGCGCAGCGCAGCGGCCAAGTCGAGACC
>JBKHCM010000062.1:0-17928 GCA_046541805.1 Alphaproteobacteria bacterium | reverse complement strand
CAGCAGCCCGCTCCCACAACATGTTGGGCAAGCGGACTCAAAGGGATAAGCCTTCACACGTAAATGCCGACGGCGGGGCCGTGCCGAAAACCACCGCCCGCGACGACTGCGCCGGGTCCCAAAGTGACATCCGTACCTGCGCGGCGTTCGGCAGCTTCATTGAGACACACGCATGCGATCATTGTACATGACTTCGAAATCTCGGTAAGATTTTGTATTAGCCGGTTGACAAGCTGCTCAGAGTCTCAGGCTCTTGGGGATGGTTCTTCGTTGAGTTTGCGCACCGCCGGCGCTCGCTGGTCGAGCATTCTCTGGCCTATTGCGCAATTATCGGACACGCAATATAGCGCCTAGGCTAGATCCACCGTAAGGAGTGCACGTGATGAGCAAGGTCGTTGATGCCGAATATTTAAAAGAATTCCTTGAAGCCATTAAATGTTTCGGTTTAGAAGTTGTGCCAGGCCCAGTCACCACTCGAATCGTCAGTGATTGGTATCAATCTGCTGAACCGAGTATATTAGCAGCAACCGTTGTTGCAGCACATCAGATTTCTCAAGACTACTTATCAGATCCTGACCGCATGGTCCGGGCTGCTGAAACTGCGGAGCTCGTCCTGAGATATCTCAAAGCGCGATACGATGCTGGGGAGATTGATCGTGCGCAATGGACCACCGGGTGTTCGATTGTCGCGCCATTCCTCAACTGGGGACCAGAGGCTTCTAACATCGCAGACGAAGCGGTTGCAACATTCGGTGAACAACCGATTGCAGTGTGCAATCGGATGAAGAGCAGAGGACAGGAAGAAGCGGAACGCATTATTGAAGAATCATACAATAATTATCTCAAGCGTCGAACCAAAACCTCTGGAATTTTAGAGATTTTTTTTCGCAAACGATGAAAAATCGCTTCAAATGCGTGGAAGAGACTCAGCTGGCGTGGTCTCTTTTTTGAAAAATCAATAGCCTTATGGGTTTTAATGTCGCCGTCGAGGATGGCGCTTTCCGAGTTTGCATTGCGTCGCCTGACAGGCGCCCGGCAAAGTGCGCCAAGATTTCACCCGTTCGTGGCGCGTCGCCGTCGTGCCGCTGTAGCCGGGCGGGCGGCACCGCCAGGGGGCTGGCGGTCGAGTCAGACGGCGAGCCGCTGCCACCCCGGCGCGCCCTCGAGGTAGCCGTCGCAGGGCTCGCCCGGCAGGCCCATCGCCTCGAGCCGGGCAGCGGCCGCGTCCCGCGCGAGGGCGCCGTCGAGGAGCGAGCGGTAGGTCCAGGCCACCGCCACCATGTCCAGCCCGTGGGGCGAGAGGCGCAGGCGGCGCACGCCGCTCTCGGCGAGGCGCTCCGGCGCGAGGGTGGCGAGTTGGACGCCGTGGCTGAGGGTCTGGATGCCGTTCACGGCGAGGAAGGGCTGGTCGTCGAGGGTGGCGACGTCCATGCCGTCGCCGTGGGCCTCGCAGACGAACTGGCAGCCGTCCTTGGCGCGGCCGTAGGCGCGGGCGTGGTAGCAGCGCGCCGAGACCGCGAGCGGCAGCCGGCCGAAGGCGAAGAGCTCGACCGCGACCTCGGGTACGGCGGTGGCGATGGTCGCCACGTCGGCGAGCGGCAGCTCCACCGGCGGGCACCAGCTCTCGCAGCCGCGCTCACGGAGCAGGCCGAGCGTCGCCTCGTTGTAGACGTTGACGAAGGGGCCGACGGCGAAAGGGCCGGCGGCGCGGTCGCCCAAGGCGCCGAGGTCGTTGATCTCGACGTGCGCGGCGGTCTTCGCCTTCTCGGCCGTCGTCCCACGGTCGCGGGCGGTGATCGGCAGCGCCAGGAGCGAGGTCACCACCGTCTTGCCGCCGCGCTCCAGGCGCTCGATGAGCTCGGGCCAGAGCTTGTCGGTGAAGGGCGCGCGCTTGCCGCAGACGACCTCGCCCAGATAGACCCGCTCCACCGGCGCCTCGTCGGCGATCGCCGCGTAGAAGTCCTTGAGGCGGTCGGCCGGCCAGTTGAAGAAGCAGGGGCCGAGCGCGAGCTCGATGCGGTCCGTCGTCATCGTCGTCACCGCCAGGTCTTTTGATAGGCGCCGGTGGTCTCACCGCCGCCCTCGGTGAAGGCGGCCAAGAGCTTGGAGACCTCGCCCGGCGGCTTGCCGCGCGCGACCGCGTCGACGGCCTGACGGAAGGCGCGCACGACCCGGGCGATGTAGGCCTTGCCGCGCTGGCGGCCCTCGATCTTGAGCGCGGTGACGCCCGCCGCCTGCAGGCCCGCCAACAGCGTCGCGGCGTTGAGGCTCACCGGATCGGCGAAGAGATGGCTCGCCTCGCCCTCGACCTTGAAGGTGCCCTTGCACAGCGTCGGGTAGCCGGCGGGCGCGTCGGGGGCGTAGCGGTCGATGGTGAAGCCGCCCAGCCGCGCGGTGAGGCAGGTGGGGCTCTCCGCGTAGCTCACCTCCGCGGGCGGCGAGCAGACGCCGACGCGGTTGGGCGACTGGCCGGTGGCGTAGGAGGAGAGCTGGCAGCGCCCCTCGGCCATCACGCACAGGCCCCCGAAGACGAAGACCTCGGTCTCGACGCCGATCTCGCGGTTGAGGGCGGAGATCTCCTCCACCGACAGCACCCGCGGCAGCACCACGCGCCTGACCCCCCAGGTCTCGGCGTAGAAGCGGATGGCCTCGGGCGTGCCGGCGGCGGCCTGCACCGAGAGATGGCGGCGCAGCTCGGGGTGCGCCTTCGCGGCGTAGTCCAGCACGGCCATGTCGGCGAGGATGATGGCGTCGGCGCCGGCCGCGGCGGCGCGGTCGACGGCGCGGTGCCAGGGCGCGAGGCCGCCGGGCCGCGCGAAGGTGTTGATCGCGACCAGCACCTTCGCGCCGCGGCCGTGGGCGTAGCGCACGCCGTCGGCGAGCTCTTGGGCGGAGAAGTTGAGGCCCGGGAAGTTGCGGGCGTTGGTCTCGTCCCGGAAGCCGCAATAGACGGCGTGGGCGCCGGCGTCGACGGCGGCGCGGAGCGCGGCGGGCGTGCCGGCGGGGCAGACCAGCTCCATCGGATCGGGGCGAAGCGAGGCGTGCAAGGGGCTCAGACCTCCGCGGGCGGGGCGTCGGGGGCGTGGAACAGGCGGCGGGCGAGGCCGAGGCCGTCGCCGACCGCGCGGTCGACGAGGCGGGCGAGCGTGCCCGTGAGCCCCGCCAGCTCCGCCGGCGTGAGCTCCGCGTTCTCGATCGTGTTCCTGAGCGCCACGATCGCGTCGGTGTCGCCCTCGATCACGAGATCGCGGGAGAAGAAGAGCGCGTCGCCGTCGTAGGTGCCGTCGAGAAGGCCCAAGAGCACCAACAGGGTGGCGCGGACGCGCGCCGCCGCGAGCTCGGCCTCCGCGGCGTCGACGACGCGCACCCGCGCGTCCGTGCCGCGCGGTTCGATGACGAAGGCGAAGGGCAGGTCGCTCGGCACGACCGCGATCTCGCGGTCGGCGAAGGCGTCGAGGCGCTCGAACAGCTCGGGCCGCCGGCGCGCCAGGTCGCGCACCGCGCGGGTGAGCGCGAAGGCGAGCGGAAAGCGTGGCAGAGGGGCCATAAGGCCGGTGACGATGGCGGGCAGCGCGCCCCGCCCGGAGGCTTTCGGCATCGAGACCTCGCGTTGACGACCCGCGAGGCCTAGACCGGCGGCGCGCCGCGTCCCTTGACCGAGATCAAAGTGCGGCCGTCTCTCCCACCGAGGAAGGAAAGCGATCCTCGAGCGTCGCCACCGGCGTGGCGCCGGGCGGCCCCGAGGTCGCCGACGGCGAGGCCGGCGCGTGCCACGGCGATGGTCTCGACCGTGCGCCTGCCGCGGTGCACGCGCGTCATGAACGCAGCGCTTGTCGGCGCGCGCGTCGGTGCCCCGCGCCGGGTTGCCCCGCGTCGTGTGGTCAGAGCCGCGGGCTTGGGCCCGGCGTCGAGGCGGTCAGGCCGACCCCGCCGCGGTGAACCGCTCTTCGGCGCGCAGGACCCGCCAGCGCCAGGCGAACCAGAGGCTGCGGGCGAGCAAAAAGGCCAAAAAGCCGAGCCAGAGGCCGTGATTGCCCAAAAGCTGGATCAGCGGCCAGGCGGTGGCGAAGAAGACCAAGGTGGCGAGCGCGCTACCGTTGCGGAGCTCGCGGGTCTGCGTCGCGCCCGAGAACAGCCCGTCGAAAAGATAGGCCCAGACCCCGATCAGCGGCACCAGCACAGCGTAGGCGAGAAAGCCGTCGGCGGCGGCGCGGACCTCGGCGATGCCGGTCAAGAGGCGGATGACGACGACGCCGGCGGTGGCGTAGCCGAGCGCGATGACGACGGCGAAGCCGGCGGACCACCAGGCGGCCGCCACGAGCGCGCGGTCGAGCGCGCGCGGATCGCGCCGGCCGACGGCGCGGCCCACCAGCGCCTCGGCGGCGAAGGCGAAGCCGTCGAGGGCGTAGGCCTGCAAGAGCAAGAGGTTGTTCAAGATCGCGTTGGCCGCGAGCAGGACCTCGCCCTGGCGGGCGCTGAAGGCGGCGAAGCCCAAGAAGGTCGCCTCGAGGAAGAGCGTGCGGACGATCAGGTCGCCGTTGACGCGAAAGAGGCGCAAGGACGGCGCGCGCGCCCACAAGGTCGCGGCGTCGAAACGGCCGGGCAGCAGCCGCCAGCGGCGGGCGACCAGGGCGAGGCCGAGCGCGAAGCCGCTCCACTCGGCGATGGCGGTGGCGAGGGCGACGCCCGGCACGCCCCAGCCGAGCCCGAGGACGAAGAGGACGCTCAACGCGGCGTTGAGCGCGTTGGTGAAGACCAGAATGACGAGCTGGCTCTTGGTGTCGTGGTTGCCGATGAGCCAGCCGAGCACGACGAACTTGGCGAGCGCCGCCGGAGCGCCGGCGATGCGCCAGGCGATGTAGGCGGCGAGCCCGCCGGCGACGGCGTCGCCCGGCGCGAAGCCCCGCAGCGCGAGCCACGTGACGAGCGGGCTCGCGAGGATGAGGACGACGCCGGTGAGGAGCGCCAGGGCGAGCGGGCGCACCAGGCAGGCGCGCGCCTCGGCGCCGTCGCCGGCGCCGACGGCCTGGGCGGTGAGGCCGGTCGTGCCCATGCGCACCGAGGCGAAGACGAGATAGGCGGCGGCGAAGGTGGCGGCACCCAAGGCCACCGCTCCGAGGTGATGGGGCTCGGGCAGATGGCCGACGACGGCGGTGTCGACCATGCCCAACAGCGGCACCGAGATGTTGGCGAGGATCAGCGGCCAGGCCAGCTGGAACAGCTCGCGCCGCGGCGACGGCGGGGCTTGGCGGGCGGCGGACATGCGTGCGGCCTCGTGGAGCGGTCGGGAGGCGTGGGGTGCGCCTAGGCCGAGGGTCCAACCGTGGCAAGCCGGCGCATCGCTTGAGCCCGCCCCTTCGCCGCCGCATATTCCGCGCATGCGTCAACGCCGCGACGAGCGCCGACCCGATCTCGACCCGCCGACCGCCTCGGCGGCGCCGCGCCCGTGCGCGGTGCCGGACTGCCCCGAGGCGGGCGAGTACCGCGCGCCGCGCTCGCGCGATTGCTTGCGCGACTACCAGTGGCTGTGCCTCGCCCACATCCGCGAGTTCAACCGTCAGTGGGACTATTTTCGGGGCATGAGCGCGGACGAGATCGACCGGCACCGCCGCCAGGACACGGTCTGGCACCGGCCGACCTGGCGGTGCTCGGTCATGGGCGTCGGCCCCGAGATCCACGATCCGCTGGGCATCCTGGGCGATCTCGGCATGGATCCGTGCGCCGGCGCCGAACCGCCGCCGAAGCGCTACGCCTCCAAGACCGAGCGCATGCTCGAGCGGCTGGGGCTCGACGCGCGCGCGGCGCTCGCCGACGTCAAGCGGCGCTACAAGGTGCTCGCCAAGCGCCACCACCCCGACCTCCGCGGCGGCGACCGTGCGGCGGAGGAGCGGTTGAAGTTGATCAACGAGGCGTATACCTACCTGTTGCATTGCGGCGAGCTCGTGTGAGCGCGCCTCCCTTCGACCAGCCGACCGGAGAGACCTGTTGACCGCGAAGGCTGCAGCGCCTGCGACGGGCCAAATCGAGTTGCTTCCCGAGAACCCCGATCTCAAGATCTCGGTGCGCCAGACCTTCGGCATCGACAGCGATCTGGAGATCGGCGCGTTCTCCACAGCGACGCCCTACGTCCCGCCGGTCGACGAGAGCTACCGCTTCGACCGCGACACGACGATGGCGATCCTGGCGGGCTTCGCCTACAACCGGCGCGTTTTGATCCAGGGCTATCACGGCACCGGCAAGTCGACGCACATCGAGCAGGTGGCGGCGCGGCTGAACTGGCCGTGCGTGCGCGTCAACCTCGACAGCCACATCAGCCGCATCGACCTGATCGGCAAGGACGCCATCGTCCTGCGCGACGGCAAGCAGGTGACCGAATACCAAGAGGGCATCCTGCCCTGGGCGTTCCAGCACCCGGTGGCGCTCGTCTTCGACGAGTACGACGCCGGCCGCCCGGACGTGATGTTCGTGATCCAGCGCGTGCTCGAGGCCGAGGGGCGGATGACGCTGTTGGACCAGAACAAGGTGCTCACGCCGCACCGCTCGTTCCGCCTCTTCGCCACCGCCAACACGGTCGGCCTCGGCGATACCTCGGGCCTCTACCACGGCACGCAGCAGATCAACCAGGGCCAGATCGACCGCTGGAACATCGTCGCCCAGCTCAACTATCTGAGCCACGACGCCGAGTGCGAGATCGTCCTCGCCAAGCTGCCGCAGTGGGACAGCGAGCAGGGCCGCAAGCAGGTGGCGCAGATGGTCGCACTCGCCGACCTCACCCGCTCGGGCTTCATGGCCGGCGACATCTCGACCGTGATGTCGCCGCGGGCGGTCATCACCTGGGCCGAGAACGCGAGCATCTTCAACGACCTCGATTTCGCGTTCAGGGTCACCTTCTTGAACAAGTGCGACGAGGCCGAACGCCAAATCGTCGCCGAGTACTACCAGCGCTGCTTCGGCACCGAGCTGAAGGAGTCGACCGCGGGCGTCACCTTGAGCTGAGGAGATACGTTGGACGCGAAGAGTAGGGTCGAGGAATTCCAGCGGGCGTTGGCGGCGACGACGCGGGCCATCGCCGACAAACCGTCGTTGACCGTGGGCTTCAAGGGCGGCGACCGGCGCAAGCAGAACGCCCCGGCCGACATCCGCCTTGCCGCCCCGCGCCCGGACCTGCACCCGAGCGAGCTCGCCCGCTTGCGCGGCGAGGCCGACGGCGAGGCGCTCAAGGTTCGCCACCACGACGCCAAGACCCACCGGCGCTACCTGCCGCAGGGCGAGGTGGCGCAGGCGATCTTCGACGCCATGGAGCAGGTGCGCTGCGAGGCGCTCGGCTGCGCCAACATGGAGGGCGTGCGCGCCAATTTGGCGACGGCGACGGCGGCGCGTCTCGCCGGTCCGCAGGAGGGCAACATCCACCAGCAGCAGCCGCCGAGCGGTGACCGCCAGGACGAGGGCGCGCTCGCCCAGGTGGCCGAGCTCTACGCCCGCGAGAAGCTCTTGGGCTTCAAGGCGCCGCAGATGCAGCGGACGGTGCTCGAGCGCTGGCGCGAGATGCTCGATCACAAGATCGGCGACGACGTCAAGGCGCTCGGCGGCGTCCTCGACGACCAGGTCGACTTCGCGACCCAGGTGCGCGCGCTGCTGCAGCAGCTCGGTCTCGACGACGACATGGAGCTGCCGCCGGACCAGAACCAGGAGCAGGAGGAGGAGAGCGAGACCCAGGAGCCGCCGGGCTCGGGCGAGCAGGAGAGCGGCGAGCAGCAGACCGCCGAGGACAGCCGCGAGGACGCCGCCGCCGAGCGCGGCGAGGCCGAGACCGAGGAACTCGAGGGCCAGGTCGAGGACACGCGCGAGGGCGACGAGTCCGACGCCATGGGCGCCGACCAGGACGGGGCGGAGGACGCCCGGCAGAACCAGCCGCAGCTGTCGCAGGTGCCCGGGCAGAGCTCGGACTATCGGATCTTCTCCCAGGAGCACGACCAGATCATCTACGCCGAGGAGCTCTGCAGCCAGTCGGAGCTGACCCGGCTGCGGATGCAGCTCGACCAGTCCCTCGAGCGCTTTCAGGGCATGATCGGGCGGATGGCGAACCGCCTGCAGCGCAAGCTGATGGCGCAGCAGCTGCGCTCGTGGTCCTTCGACCTCGAAGAAGGCCTCTTGGACACCGCGCGCCTGTCGCGGGTGGTGACCAACCCCGGCCAGCCGCTGTCCTACAAGCAGGAGAAGGACACCGAGTTCCGCGACACCGTCGTCACCCTCTTGATCGACAATTCGGGCTCGATGCGCGGGCGGCCGATCTCGGTCGCCGCCGCCTGCGGCGACATCCTCGCCCGCACCCTCGAGCGCTGCGGGGTCAAGGTCGAGATCCTCGGCTTCACCACCCGCGCGTGGAAGGGGGGGCAGTCGCGCGAGGCTTGGCTCAGGGCCGGCAAGCCGGGGGCGCCGGGCCGGCTCAACGACCTGCGCCACATCGTCTACAAGGGCGCCGACAGCCCCTGGCGGCGCTCGCGCCGCAATCTCGGCCTGATGCTCCGCGAGGGCGTCCTCAAGGAGAACATCGACGGCGAGGCCATCCTCTGGGCGCATCAACGGCTCATCAACCGTCCCGAGCAGCGCCGCATCTTGATGGTGATCTCCGACGGTGCACCGGTCGACGACTCGACCCTGTCGGCGAACCCGGGCAACTACCTCGAAAAGCACCTGCGCGAGGTGATCGACTACGTCGAGAACCGCAGTCCCGTCGAGCTCCTCGCCATCGGCATCGGTCACGACGTCACCCGCTACTACCGGCGCGCGGTGACGATCTCCGATCCCGAGCAACTCGGTGGTGCGATGCTCGGCAAGCTGACCGAGCTCTTCGACGAAGACCGCGGCCGGCGCGCCGCCTGATCCCCGGCCGCGGTGCGGCCGCAACGACCCGGCCGCGCCGCCGCCGCAACGACCCGGCCGCGCCGCCGCCGCAACGACGAGGACGACGACGATGCAGGTGGGTGGGCGTGTCGACTGGTCCGAGCTGCCCGCACCGGCCGACGACGGCGCCGGCGACCATCTCGAGGGGGCGGTGCTGCCGGCCCTGGGTCTGCCGGCCACCGACGGGCGGAGGGTGGACCTCGCCGCCCTCGCCGGGCTCAGCGTCGTCTACGCCTATCCGATGACGGGGCGGCCCGATCAGCCGCTGCCCGAGGGCTGGGACGCGATCCCCGGCGCGCGCGGCTGCACGCCCGAGGCCCGCGCCTTTCGCGACCACGCCGGCGAGCTCGTGCGGCTCGGCGTCGACCATCTCTTCGGCCTCTCGACCCAGACCACCGCCTACCAGCAGGAGGCCGCGGCGCGGCTCCAGCTGCCGTTCGCGCTCCTCTCGGACGCGGAGCTCGGCCTCGCCGACGCGCTGCGGCTGCCGACGTTCCGGGTCGAGGGGCGGGCGCTGTTGAAGCGGCTGACGCTCGTCATCCGCGACGGCGTCGTCGTGCGCTGCTTTTATCCGGTCTTCCCGCCGCACGCGGCGCCGGGGCAGGTGATCGACTGGCTGGCCGCGGGCGGCGCGCGGCTCTCGGGCTGAGGCGTCGCGCCGCGTCGACGGTCGCCCGAAACCCGCAGGGCGTTGCGCTCGATCAACGCGCTCGCGAGCGTGGCAACGGAGGCGGTGGTCGCTGCGTCGGCGCCGCCGGTGCGAAGCTCGTCCGCTCCTTCGCCCTCGCCGCCTGAGCCGCCGCCGTCTTGCCCGCCCGCGCCGGGCGATGTTGAGCGGCGCGAACGCGCCGCCGCCGGTCGGCGAGCCGGCTGATCAGCCGCAACCTCCGCGACCAGGTCCACACGGCCGGTGACGACGAGCTCGCGACCCGGCTCGGCCACGGCTGGCGGAAAAGGCGGCGCAACCCGCCCCCGGCGGTCGACGCGGTCTTCCACGTCGCCCGGTTGGGAGCGGCCGCGCCGCCGAGCGGGCAGCGCCCGCGAAGGGCCTGGTGCAGGCGGGCGTCGAGATGGCGAGCATGGCGCCGAGCGCTGCCGAGCTCGATGCCGGCCCGGCTCGAGCGTCTCACGCTCGCCGTTCGAACGCGAAGGAGCCGGTGCGCTTCGACGACATCGCGCGCGCGATCGAGGCCGTCGCGGCGACGCCGATCACCCCCGCCGCGCGCCGAGCCGACGGCGCGGCTGGTCGCGCGACGGCTGCCGCCGGCGGCCCGCGGCGCAGCGTCGCCGCTTGCAGCCGACGCGGCGCCGGTCCGTTCTCCGGCCACCACAGGAGGAAGCGAACCATGCGCATCGAAGGCACCACGGCGCTCGTCACGGGCGCCAACCGCGGCTGCGGGCGCGCCTATGTCCAAGCCCTGCTCGACGCCGGCGCCGCCAAGGTCTACGCCTGCGCCCGCCGGCCCGAGAGCGTGCCCTTCGACGACGCGCGCGTCGTCGCCTTGAAGCTCGACCTCACCTTTGAGGACGACATCCAGGCGGGCGCCGCGCGTGCCGACGACGTGGCGCTCGTGATCCACAACGCCGGACACTGCGCCTATCGTGCGCTGATGAGCTCGCCGGACCTCGACGGCGCCGGGCTCGAGATGACGACGAACCTCTGGGGGCCGCTCGCGCTCACCCGCGCCCTGCGCCCGGCGCTGCAGGCGCAGGGCGGCGGCTGCGTGGTGACGATGCTGTCGGTGGTGGCCTTCGCCAACATGCCGGTGATCGGCAGCCTGTCGGTCACCAAGGCGGCCTTGCACAACGCGACCCAGGGGCTGAGGGCGGAGATGGCGCAGATCGGCACGCAGGTCGTGGGGGTCTATCCGAGCATGGTCGACACCGACATGATGGCCGGCGTCGACGGCCCGAAGCTGGCGCCCGACGCGCTCGCCCGCGAGGTGGTGGATGGCGTGGCCGCGGGCGAGCGCGAGGTCTTTCCGGGCGAGCAGGCCAAGCGCATCCGCGACAATCTCGCGCGAGACCCCAAGGCGGTCGAGCGCCGCTTCGCCGCCTACACCCCCAAGGCGCGGGTGCGCGTCGCCGCCGAATCGACATGAGGGCACGCCGCCGGGCCGGCGCCGGCGCCGAGGCGCGGCGGGCGCGCCCGAGCTCACAAATGCTCGGCGAGCAGGTCGGTGAACGCCTGCCAGCTCTCGCGGTCGGCGCGCTCGCGGTAGCGGTCGGACTCGAAGACCGTAAAGGCGTGCGGCGCGCCCGAATAGATCTGGATCTCGTAAGGCGTGCCGGCGGCCTCCAGCTCGCCGCCGAGCCGGGCGACGTCGTCGAGGCTGATCATGCTGTCGGCGCCGCCGTGGGCGACGAGCACGAAGGCGTCGACACCCTCCCAGCTCTGGTCCTCGGGCGTCGCGAGCTCGCCGTGGAAGCTCGTGTAGGCGACCACGTCCTCGGCGGCGCCCGAGCGCGCGAGCTCGAGCGTCGCCGCGCCGCCGAAGCAGTAGCCCATGACCACCGCCGGCCGCTCGCCGACCCGCTCGCGCGCCGTCGCGAGCCCGCCGAGGATGCGCGCGCGCATCGCCTCGCGGTCGTCGTAGAGCTTGGCCGTCTCGGCCTTGCGGGCGTCGATGCTCTCGGGCCGGTTGCCGGCGCCGTAGAGGTCGGCGGCGAAGGCGGCGTAGCCGAGCTCGGCGAGCATGTCGGCGCGCCGCTGCTCGTAGTCGCCGAGCCCGTCCCAGTCGTGGATGACGAGCACCAGGCCCCGCGGCTCGCCCTCCGGCAGCGCCAGATAGCCGTCGTAGGCGGCGCCGTCGACCTCGTAGGAGACGGTCTCGCCGGCGAGCGCGGGGCTGGCGGCGAGCGCGATCGTGGCGGTGAGCAGGGTGCGCAGCATGCGGCTGTCCTCCGGTGTTCGAGCCCGCGCTCAGATGTCGCGTGGCGGCGCCGAAATCAACGCGGGTCGCGGCGGCCGCGGGCACTTCCGCGGATTTGGGGTGTTGGACGGGCAACGCAGGCAGCGTCGGGAGCTCGGGCTTGAACCGCACGACGACGATCAACGTGATCTACGCCATCCTCGCCGTGCTCGGGCTGTTGGCCGTGCAGGGCTACATCGAGTGGTCGCAGGAGGTCGAGCGCGTGCCGTACTCCACCTTCAAGGAGTATCTGGAGGACGAGCGCGTCGACGATCTGCGCGTGACCGAGAGCGAGATCACGGGCGCGTTCGTCGATCCGGACGAAGGCGATCCGACGCATTTCGTGACCGCGCGCGTCGAGCCCGACTTCGCGCGCCAGCTGGAGGAGCAGGGGATCGAGTTCACCGGCGGCAGCGACGAGAGCGCGATCGGAACGATCGCGTCCTGGGTTCTGCCGGTGCTCTTGTTCTTCGCGCTCTGGTTCTTCGTCGTGACCCGGCTCGCCAACCGCATGAGCGGTGCGGGGATGATGCAGATCGGCAAGAGCAAGGCGAAGATCTATGTCGAGCAGGACACCGGCACCGGGTTCAAGGACGTCGCCGGCGTCGACGAGGCCAAGACCGAGGTTCAAGAGGTCGTCGACTTCCTGAAGGAGCCCGAGCGCTTCGCCAGGCTCGGCGCCAAGCTGCCGCGCGGCGTGCTCCTGGTGGGCCCGCCCGGCACCGGCAAGACGCTGTTGGCCAAGGCCGTCGCCGGCGAGGCCGGGGTGGCGTTTCTGTCGATCTCGGGCTCGGAGTTCATCGAGATGGTGGTGGGCGTGGGTGCGGCGCGCGTGCGCGACCTCTTCACCCAGGCCAAGGAGCACGCCCCCTGCATCATCTTCATCGACGAGCTCGACGCGCTCGCCCGCGCCCGCGGCACCGGGCAGATGCAGGGCGGCCACGACGAGCGCGAGCAGACCTTGAACCAGCTCCTGGGTGAGATGGACGGCTTCGATTCGGGTCAGGGGATCATCCTGCTGGCGGCGACCAACCGCCCCGAGACCCTCGATCCCGCGATCCTGCGCCCGGGCCGCTTCGACCGCCAGGTGCTGGTCGACCGCCCGGACAAGAAGGGGCGGGCGCACATCCTCGAGGTCCACACCGCGCACATCCGGCTCGACCCGGAGGTCGACCTCGAGCAGGTGGCGACGATCACGCCCGGCTTCACCGGCGCGGATCTCGCCAACCTCGCCAACGAGGCGGCGCTCCTCGCCACCCGGCGCGGCCGCACGGCGGTGACGACGGAGGACTTCAACAACGCCATCGAGCGCATCGTCGCCGGGCTCGAGAAGCGCAACCGGGTGCTGAACGAAAAGGAGCGCCGGGTCGTCGCCTACCACGAGCTCGGCCACGCCGTCGTCGCGAACTCGCTCACCGGCGTCGATCGCGTCCAGAAGGTCTCGATCATCCCGCGCGGCATCGGTGCCTTGGGCTACACGCTGCAGCGGCCGACCGAGGACCGCTTCTTGATGTCCGAGCAGGAGCTCAAGAACAAGATGTGCGTCCTGCTCGCCGGCCGTGCCGCCGAGAGCGTCTTTTTCGAGGAAATCTCCACCGGCGCCTCGGACGACCTGCAGCGGGTGACCGAGATCGCCCGCGCGATGGTCACCCGCTACGGCATGGAGCGCGGTCTCGGTCAGGCGGCCTACGAAAGCGAGACCGGCAACTTCCTCGGCACGCCCGCCGAGGGTGGCGGTCGGCGCTACGGCGAGGAGACGGCGCGCGAGATCGACGTCGCCGTGCGCGGCCTCATCGACGAGGCGTTCCAGCGCGCCAAGGCGATCGTCGCCGACCGCCGCGACGAGATCGACCAGCTGGCCCACAAGCTCCTCGATCAGGAGGTCCTCGAGGCCGACGAGCTGCCGACGCCCGAGCCCGAGCGCGAAGCGGCCTGAGCGGGCGCGCGGCCGAGAAGCGGGCCGCGGCGTCGCGCCGGCACCATCGACGTCGCAGGCGCTTCGGTCGTGCGGCTGGCTGGGCCCACGGCAACGGGACCCGCTCGAGGCGCGAGCGCGAGGCTCAGCCGGCCACCTCGAGCGCGGCCATGAAGCGGCGGTCGATGCGGTCCTTGAGCCGCCACAAGATCGCGCCCAGCGGTCCGGTGCCGCCCGCGACGAGGCCGTATTTGAGCGCCAGCGCGCGCTTGGCGCCGAGCGAGATCAGCCGCAGGTAATCGCCCTGGGGCGCGTAGGCGGGCAGCGGCTCGCCGGCGAGCGTCGCCCGCAGCACGGCGTCGAGCACCGGGCCCTGGCGCACCGCGAAGACGCCGGCCTTCGGGCGCGGGCTCGCGGTCATGTGGGCGACGTCGCCGACGGCGAACACGCGCGGATCGCTCACCGAGCGCAGCTGCGCGTCGACCTCGACGAAGCCCTCGTCCGTGACCGCGAGGCCGCTCTCGGCGAGCCAGGGCGCCGGCCGCGCGCCCACCGCGGCGGTGACGAAGCCCGCCGGGAGCGTCTCACCGGCGGCGGTGTGGACGCCGTCATGGGAGAACGCCGCCGCTTCGGTCTCGCTGCGCACCGCCACCCCCCGGGCGGGGAGCGCCGCGCGCAGCCGGCGCCGGGCGCCCGGCGGCAGCTCGCCCGCGATCTCGCGGCCGCGCTCGACCACGCTCACCTCGGCCCCGCGCCCGAGCCGGTACGCCATCGCCAGCGCCAGCTCGCTGCCGCCGACGCCGCCGCCGAGGACCGCCGCCCGCGGCGCCGCGGCACCCGTCGCGACGCGGTCGAGAAAGCCCTGCCAGGCGTCGAGGAAGGGTGCGATGGGCTTCACCGGGTAGAGGTGGGCCGCGGCGCCCGGCAGCGGCGGTGGCGCGGAGGTGGAGCCGGTGTCGAGCGAGCACAGATCGAAGGCGAGGGGCGGGCCACTGGCGCGCTCGATGCGGCCGGCGGCGAGGTCGAGGCCGGCCGCGCGGTCGAGGATCAGCTCGGCGCCGGCCGCCTCCGCCAGCGGCGCCAGATCGATGTGGAAGTCCGCCCAACCGTAATGCCCGGCGACGAAGCCGGGGAGCATGCCGGAATAGGGCGTGTGGCGCGCGGGCGAGAGCAGGACGAGGCGGGCGTCGGCCAGCGGCCGGCGCGCCCAGGCGCGCAAGGCGAGGACGTGGGCGTGGCCGCCGCCGACGAGGACGAGGCTGCGCGTCATCGGCGGCGCTCAGAGGATGCCGGCGTCGAGGCCGGCGGCCATGTACATGCCGAGCTCGCGCACCTGATCGAGAAACCCGTCGTCCCAGGCGCCACGGCAGATGACCGGCGCATGCGCCCGCTTCCAGCGCAGCCCGGTCGTGATGCTCTCCACCGCCCGCCGCGTGCCGGTACCGTCCTGCCCGGCGCGGACGTAGAGGGCGTAGGGCAGCGCCTCGGTGTGATCCAGCAGCGGGTAGTAGCAGCGGTCGAAGAAGTCCTTCAGGGCGCCGCTCATGTAGCCCAGATTCTCCGTGGTGCCGAGGATCACCGCCTGCGCCGCCAGGACGTCGGCGGGGCCCGTCTCGAAGGGGCCGAGCACGACGGTGTCGACCTCCGCCACCTCGTGGGCCCCTTCGACCACGGCGTCGCGCAGCGCCGCGGTGTTGGGCGAGGGGGCGTGGGCGACGACCAGGAGGCGCTTGGCGGGGGCCATGGCCTAAAGGGTCGCCACGGTGCCGTCGGCGCGCGGGTCGGTCGCGCCCTCGAGCACGCCCAGGGGGTGCACGCAGATCGCGCCGGCATGGCCCATGCGGTCGTCGAACTCGCCCACGAGCTCGAGGGCATGGCCGGCGATGCGCAGCTCGTCGCAGAGATGGGCGTCGACCCGCTTCTCCAGCTTGAGGGTGGTCGAGCGCTCGCCCCAGGTCCGGCCCAAGAGCCAGCGCGGGGCGGTGATCGCCGCCTGCAGGTCCTGGCCGAACCGGGCGAAGCGGGTGAACACCGCCGCCTGGGTCTGCGGCTGCCCGTCGCCCCCCATCGTCCCCCAGACCAGCGTGCGGCCGTCGTCGAAGCGGGCGAGCGCGGGGTTGAGGGTGTGGCGCGGGCGATGGCCGGGGCGCAGGCCGTTGGGGCCGTCGTCGAGGGCGAAGGCGGCACCCCGGTTCTGCCAGACGACGCCGGTGCCGGGCACGACCACGCCCGAGCCGTACTCCCAATAGGTGCTCTGGATGACGCTCACCACCCGGCCGTCGTGGTCGGCGACGCCGAGCCAGACGGTGTCGCCGCCGTCGGGTGCGGCGGGCCAGGGCGCCGCCGTGCCCATGTCGATGCGCCCGGCCTCGGCGTCGAGAAAGCCCGGATCGAGCCAGGCGCGGACGTCCTCGCGCATCTGCGCCGGATCGCCGAGCTCGGCGTCGCGCTTGGCGAAGGCGCGCTTGGTGGCCTCGACCAGGC
Source organism: Alphaproteobacteria bacterium (assembly GCA_046541805.1). Classification (GTDB taxonomy): domain Bacteria; phylum Pseudomonadota; class Alphaproteobacteria; order Geminicoccales; family Geminicoccaceae; genus JAAAPF01. The sequence goes on along the minus strand of JBKHCM010000062.1, from coordinate 1,713 downwards.
CGTGGACATGGTCGAGGCCGTCGGCCTCGACGACGCCGAGGCGGTCGAAGAGGGCGAGGATCATCAACGACGCCACGCCCTGGCTCGGCGGCGGCAGGGTGAAGATCTCGGCGTCGCCGAGCCTGAGCGCCAGCGGTTCGACGTGCTCGGAACGGTAGGCCTCGAAATCGGCGAGGCGTAACGGGCTGCCGACCGCCTCGAGGCCGACGGCGAGGTCGCGGGCGAGGCCGCCGCGGTAGAAGTCCTCCAGGCCGGCGCCGGCGAGCCGCTTGAGCGTGCCCGCGAGCGTCGGCTGGCGCAGGACCGCGCCCGCGTGCAGGCCGTCGGGCAGGAGCGTCTCGGTGAAGCCGGCCACGGGCTGGAGCTCGTCGCGCTTGGCCGCGGTGAGCGCGGCACCGCCGGGCGTGATCGGCACGCCCCGCTCGGCGTGGTGGATGGCGTCCTCCAAGAGCCGCGCGAGCGGCAATGGCGCGCCCCAGTGCCGGGCGGCGTTCAAGGCCGCCTGCCAGCCGCCGACCGCGCCGGCGACGGTGAGCGCCGCGTCCGGCCCGCGCGCCGGGATCGCGTCCAGATCGCGCGCCCGGTAGCGCTCGAGCGTCGCGAGCCGGGCGGCGGGGCCGGCGGCGTCGATCGCGACCGGCGGCCGGCCGGGCTCGGCGATCAGCCAAAAGCCGTCGCCGCCGAGGCTGTTCATGTGCGGATAGACGACCGCGATGGTCGCAAGCGCCGCCACGGCGGCCTCGACGGCGTGGCCGCCCTCGCGCAGGACGGCGGCGCCGGCTTCGGCCGCGAGGTGGTGAGGGGCCGTGACCATGCCGCCGAGCGCGGTGCGGGAACGCAGCATCGTGATCCTCCCGAAAGACGGTGCGGTGGCGCCTCGCCGCGGAACGTGGCACGACCGCGGCGCGCGGAAAAGCGCGCGAACCGGAGGGTGGTGTGGTGCAGCGGGAGGACCTGTGCGTGGAGGTCGACGCGCTCGCCGCCGGCGGGGCGGTCGTGCTCGACGCGTCCTGGCTCTACCCGCCGCTGAACGCCGCCGGCATCGACGTCCGCGCCCGCTACCGCGAGGCGCACATCCCGGGCTCGATCTTCTTGGACCTCGCCGCGCTCGCGCCCGAGCCGCCCGTGGACCGCGCGGAGGTGCCGGCCATCGCCCCGCCGCCGGCGGCGAGCCTCAGCACGGCCCTCGCCGGCATCGGCGTCGGGCCGCGCACGGCGCTGGTCGTCACCGATCAGGACGGCGGGGTGAGCACCGCGCCCTTCGCCCGGCTGGCGCTCTTGGACGCGGGCTTTGCGAAGGTGCGGCTGCTCGACGGCGGCACCCCGGCCTGGGTGGCCGCGGGCCAGCCGCTGACGGCCGAGAGCCCAAGGGTGTTGGGCGCGCCGGTGGCCGGCGCGTGGGCCCGCGGCGGCCGTTTCGTCGACACCGCAGCCACCCGCGCCGCCCTCGCCGACGGCTGGGCGCATGTCGTCGACGCGCGCTTCGCGCCGACGAACGAGCGCGTGCTGCCGCCGCGTTTCGCCCAGGTGCGAATCCCGGCGACGGCGGTGCTGCGGCCGGGCGAAGTGATCGCGGAGCGGGCGGGCGGGCCGCGCCTGCGGGCGGCGGCGGAGCTGCGCGCGCTCGCCGCGGCGCGCGGGCTCGCCGACGGCCGGCCGGTGATCGTCACCTGCCATTTCGGCGTCGGCGCCGCCGTGGTGGCGACGGCGCTC
>JBKHCM010000173.1:0-4451 GCA_046541805.1 Alphaproteobacteria bacterium | reverse complement strand
GCCGGCGCCGGGCGCGTTGCAGCGGCTGGTCTGGCGGCCGCTCGAGCGCCGGGCACCGGGGCCGGGCGAGGTCGAGATCGCGGTCGAAGCCACCGGCCTGAACTTCCGCGACGTCATGCTGGCGCTGGGTCTGCTCGGCGAGGAGGCGGTCGAGGACGGCTTCGCCGGCCCCCATCTCGGCATGGAGTGCGCCGGCACGATCACCGCGGTCGGCGCCGAGGTGACGGACCTCGCCGTCGGCGACCCGGTCGTCGCCTGCGCGCCGGCCTGCTTCGCCACCCACGTTACGACCGCGACGACGGCGGTGGCCAAGCGCCCCGAGCATCTGCCCGCCGAGGCCGCGGCGACGTTGCCGACCGTGTTCTTCAGCGCCTACTACGCGCTCGCCCATCTGGCGCGGGTGCAGCCGGGCGAGACGGTGCTGATCCACGGCGCCGCCGGCGGCGTCGGCCTCGCCGCCGTCCAGATCGCCCACGCCCTCGGCGCGCAGGTGGTCGTCACCGCCGGCAGCGCCGAGAAGCAGGCCTTCTTGCGTCTGTTGGGGGTGGAGCGGATCGCCACCTCCCGCTCGCTGCGCTTTGCCGACGAGATCGACGACCTCACCGCCGGCGCGGGCGTCGACGTCGTCTTGAACGCGCTCGCCGGCGCGGCGATCGAGAAGAGCCTCGCGCTGTTGAAGCCGTTCGGCCGCTTCCTCGAGCTCGGCAAGCGCGACCTCTACGCCGACTCGCCGATCGGGCTCGCGCCGTTCCGCCGCAACATCAGCTATTTCGGGGTCGACGCCGATCAGGTCATGGCGCAGCGTCCAGCGCTCGCCCGCGCCGTCTTCCGCGAGGTCTTCGAGCTCCTCGCCGCGGGGGCGCTGCGGCCGATCCCCTATCGCGCCTTCGACGCCGCGGCGGTGAGCGACGCCTTCGCGCTGATGCAGACGGCCCGCCACATCGGCAAGATCGTGGTCCGGATCGAGGATCTGCCGGTGCGCGCCGAGCCGGCGACGGCGGCGGCGTTCACCGCCGATCGCGAGGGTTGGTACGTCGTGACCGGCGGTCTCGCCGGCTTCGGTCTGGCCACCGCACGCTGGCTGGCGGCGCGGGGGGCGCGCCGCTTGGCGCTGTGGAGCCGCAGCGGCGGCGTCGATGCCGACGCCCGCGAGGTGCTGGCGGCCTTGCGCGCCGACGGCGTGGCGGTCGAGGCCGGCGCGGTCGACGTCACCGACGCCGCCGCCGTCGACCGGGCGCTCGCGACGCTGCGCGCGGCGGCGCCGATCCGCGGCGTGGTCCATGCCGCGGCGGTGTTCGACGACGCGCCCCTGGCGGAGATGGACGTCGAGCGGCTCGAGCGGGTGCTCGCGCCCAAGCTCGACGGCGCGCGCGTCCTGGACCGGGCGACGGCGGCGGATCGCCTCGACCTCTTCGTGCTCTACTCCTCGGCCACCACGGCGATCGGCAACCCCGGTCAGGCCAACTACGTCGCGGCCAACCTCGCGCTGGAGAGCCTGGCGGGGGACCGGCGCGCGCGCGGGCTGCCGGCCTTGGCGGTGGCCTGGGGACCGATCGCGGACGTCGGGGTCTTGACCCGCAACGAGGCCGCGAAGAAGACGCTCGCGGTGCGCTTCGGGCGGCGCGAGCTCGACGCCGCGAGCGCCCTCGACGCGCTCGGCCGGCTGCTCGCGGAAGGATCGGGCGATCGACTCGTCGCACATCTGGAGTGGGGTCGCGTGCGCGCGCTGCCGGGGCTGCAGCGCACCCGCCGCTTCGACGAGCTCCTGGGCGCGGCGGAGGACGGTGGCGGCCCGCTCGGCGACGGCGGCTCGCTCGAGGAGCAGCTCGCCGAGGCGACGCCGGCGGAGGCGCAAGCGCTGGTCGCGGCCGCGCTCGGCGGCGTCGTCGCCGGCGTGCTCGGCCTGCCCGCCGACCGCGTCGAGGTCGACACGCCGTTGATGGATTTGGGCATGGATTCGCTGATGGGTGTCGAGCTGGCGATGGCGTTCAGGGACAAGACGGGCTTCGAGCTGCCGGTGAGCGGCATCGGCGAGGGGACGACGGTGGGAGGCTTGGCCCGCGCGGTCGTCGCCCGCGTCCACGGCGGTGAGGTGCCGGCGCCGAACCTCGATCCGATCCTCGAGCGCCACGGCGTCGAAGCGGAGGAGGCGGCGGCGTTGGCCCCCTTGCGCGCCGAGGCGCCGCCAGAGCTGGAGGACACCAAGATGAAGCTCCTGCCTTGAGCCCGCCGCGCGGTTCGCTGTTCGGCCTCGAAGCGGGAGCCAAGGCCGGCCTGCTCGCCGCCATGCGGTCGCGGCCCGGGCGCAGCGCCGAGCCGGCGCCGCAGCGCCTCGACGACGACGGGCGGGCGCCGTCGCGCCCCGATCTCCGCGATCATCCGCTCTACCGCGAGCTGCTGGTCCAAAAGCGCGCCGCCGAGCGCCTCGACATCGCCAACCCGTTCTTCCGCGTCCACGAGCGGGCGGCGACACATCGCACCACGATCGGCGGGCGCGAATACGTCAACTTCGCCAGCTACAACTACCTCGACCTCGTCGAGCATCCGGCGGTGACGGCGGCGGCGCGCGCGGCGATCGCAACCTACGGCACCAGCGCCTCGGCGAGCCGGCCGGTCGGGGGCGAGCGGCCGGTCCACGCCGCCCTCGAGGCGGCGATCGCGCGCCTGCACGGCACCGAGGCGGCGGTCGCCTTCGTCAGCGGCCACGGCACCAACGTGTCCGTCTTGGGCAAGCTCTTCGGCCCGCGCGATCTCATCGTCCACGATGCGCTCGCGCACAACTCGATCCAGGTCGGCGCCCAGCTCGCCGGCGCGACCCGGCGCGCCTTCACCCACAACGACCCGGCGAGCTGCGAGGCCGTCCTGCGCTCCTATCGCGGCCGCGCCGAGCGCGCGATCGTGGTCGTCGAGGGCCTCTACTCGATGGACGGCGACACGCCGGATCTCGCGGCCTTTTTGGAGGTCGCGCGGCGCTTCGACGCCTTCGTGATGGTGGACGAGGCCCATTCGGTCGGGACCGTCGGCGCGACGGGGCGCGGGCTCGCCGAGCACTGCGGCATCGATCCGGGCGAGGTCGACATCTGGATGGGCACCCTTTCGAAGAGCTTCGCCGGCTGCGGCGGCTATGTGGCGGGCTCGGCGGTGCTCGTGGAGATGTTGAAGTTCGCCGCTCCGGGCTTTCTCTACAGCGTCGGCATGCCGCCGCCGGTGGCGGCGGCGTCGGCGGCGGCGATCGAGGTCCTGGAGGCCGAGCCCACCCGTCCGGCGCGGCTGCAGGCGAACGGGCGCGGCTTTTTGGCGAGCTGTCGCGCCCACGGGCTCGACGTCGGCCGCAGCGAAGGCTTCAACGTCGTCCCCGTCATCGTGAAGAGCTCGATCGTGGCGGCCCGGCTCTCCAACTGGCTCTTCGAGCACGGCGTCAACGTCCAGCCGATCCTCTACCCGGCGGTGGAGGAGAAGGCGGCCCGGCTGCGCTTCTTCGTCACCTGCGCGCACGACACCGACGAGCTCGAGCGCGCCGCCGCGCTCACCGCCCAGGGCCTGCGGGCGGTTCGACGGTGACGGCGACGCAAGGGGGGTGGGGCCGCGGATGACGCACGCGCCGGTGACGGTCTGGGGCCGCAAGCGCAGCGCCCAATGGCTCGCCGCGCGCGCCCGGCGACGCCGGCGCCCGGTCGTCCACATCGAGGACGGATTTCTGCGCTCGGTGCGGACCGGCGCCGAGGGCGAGCCCGCGCTCAGCCACGTCCTCGACCATCGGGGCATCTACTACGACGCCACCGCCGCCAGCGATCTCGAGGTCATGATCGAGAGCGGCGCGGGCGCGCGGGCCGAGCTTTTGGCCCGCGCCGAGGCCGGCATCGCAATGCTGCGCGCGCGGCGACTGTCGAAGTACAACGCCGCGCCCTGGCGCGCGCCGGCGGAGCTCGGTCTCGCCGCGGCGGGCGATCAGGTGCTGGTGGTCGATCAGACCGCGGGCGACCTCTCGATCGGCTACGGTCTCGCCGGTCCCAGCACCTTTGCGCGCATGCTCGAGGCGGCGCGGCGCGCGCACCCGGCCGCCACGCTCGTCGTCAAGACCCATCCCGCCGTCACCGCCGGCCGGCGCCGCGGGCACTTCGCCCATCTCGCGGACGGCCCGGGCGTGAAGGTGATCCGCGAGGCGGTGAACCCCTGGGCGCTCCTCGAGGTCTGTCACACCATCTACTGCGTCACCAGCCAGCTCGGCTTCGAGGGGTTGATGGCGGGGGCGCGGGTGCGCTGCTTCGGGATGCCGTTCTACGCCGGCTGGGGGCTCACCGAGGACCGCCTCGTCTGCGAACGCCGCCGCCGGCGCGCCACGCTCGTCGAGGTCTTCGCTGCGGCCTATCTGCTCTACAGCCGCTACCGCGACCCGCACGCTCTCGCCCCTTGTACCTTCGAAGAGGCGGTGGAGCACCTGACGCTGTTGC
>JBKHCM010000172.1:0-4453 GCA_046541805.1 Alphaproteobacteria bacterium | reverse complement strand
GCCGGTGCTGGTCGAGGGTGCCTGGCCGCACACCGCCGCGCTGGCACGCGCGCGGGCCGCGCGCGGCCAGGCGGTGCTCGAGATCGCGGACGCCGACCTCTGGGCCAAGGGCGGCGCTCTGCTCGCCCTTTGGGGCCGGCGGCGCACGCCGGTGACACTCACGCTCGAGCGGGTCGCGGCCGACGATTGTCCGAGCGCCGCCGACGGCCCATAGTGCGGCCATGCCGGTCACGTCCGCCGATCTCCGCTTCACCGGGCGGCACCTCCTCGGCATCGAGGGGCTGCAGCCCTGGGCCATCCAGGACCTGCTCGACACCGCCGACGGCTATGTCGCGGTCAACCGCCAGCCCGACAAAAAACGCCCCCTGTTGAAGGGGCTCACCCACATCAACCTGTTCTTCGAGCCGTCGACGCGCACGCAGACCAGCTTCGAGCTCGCCGGCAAGCGCCTGTCCGCCGACGTGGTCAACATGTCGATGCGCAGCTCGGCGATGAAGAAGGGCGAGACGCTGATCGACACCGCGGTGACGCTGAACGCGATGCACCCCGACGTGCTGGTGGTCCGCCACGAGCGCTCGGGCGCGGTCGCGCTCTTGGCCCGCCACGTCAACTGCGCGGTGATCAACGCCGGTGACGGCGCCCACGAGCACCCCACCCAGGCGCTCCTCGACGCGCTGACGATCCGCCGCCGCAAGGGCCGCATCGCGGGGCTCACGGTCGCCATCTGCGGCGACATCCTGCATTCGCGGGTGGCGCGCTCGAACCTCTTGCTGCTCTCGGCCATGGGGGCGCGGGTGCGGCTGGTGGCGCCGCCGACGCTGTTGCCCACCGCCGTCGAGAGCTACGGCTGCGAGGTCTTCTTCGATATGGCTCAGGGCCTCGAGGGCTGCGACATCGTCATGATGCTGCGCCTGCAGCACGAGCGCATGGAGGGCAGCTATCTGCCGAGCGTGCGCGAGTATTTCGAGCTCTACGGCCTCACCCGCGACAAGCTCGCCCGCGCCAAGCCGGACGCGCTGGTGATGCACCCGGGGCCGATGAACCGCGGCGTCGAAATCGACGGCACGCTTGCCGACGACATCGAGCGCAGCGCCATCCTCGACCAGGTCGAGCTCGGCGTCGCCGTGCGCATGGCGGTGCTCGAGGTCCTCACCCGCCATCTGCGCGAGGGCCAAGCGTGAGCCGCTACGTCACCGCGATCTTGAACGCGCGCCTTTTGGACCCTGCCAGCCGGCGCGACGAGACCGGCGGCGTCCTGGTCGTCGACGGCGTCATCCGCGAGCTCGGCCCGGCGGTGCGCGAGGCGCCGGAAGGTGCCGCGGTCGTCGACGCCGACGGCGCCTGTCTGGCGCCGGGGCTGGTCGACCTGCGGGTGCATTTCGGCGAGCCGGGCGAGGAGGAGAAGGAGACCTTCGACAGCGGCTCGGCGGCGGCGCTCGCCGGCGGGGTCACCTCGTTGGCGCTCTTGCCCGACACCAACCCGCCGGTCGACGACCCGGCGATGGTCGAATACGTCGCCCGCCGGGCGCGGCGCGCCCGCGGCGTCAAGGTGCATCCCATGGCGGCACTCACCCGCCGCCTCCAGGGCCAGCAGCTCGCCGAGATCGGCCTGTTGAAGGAGGCGGGAGCCGTCGCCTTCACCGACGGGCCGCGGCCCATCGCCGACAGCCGGGTCATGCGTCGGGCGCTGGCCTATGCCGGGCGCTTCGGCGTGCCGGTGGTCCAGCGGCCCGAGGACCTGAGCCTCGCCCCCGAGGGCGTGATGAACGAGAGCGCGCTCGCCACCCGCCTCGGCCTCGCCGGCATTCCGAACGCCGCCGAGGCCATCCTGCTCGAGCGCGACCTCCGCCTGGTCGAGCTCACCGGCGCGCGCTACCACGCCGCCCAGCTCTCGACGGCGGAGGCGGTCGCCGCGATCCGCCGGGCCAAGGCGCACGGCCTGCCGGTCAGCGCCGACGTCAGCCCGCACCACCTCATGCTCAACGAGCTCGAGGTCGAGGGCTACCGCACCTTCGCCAAGCTGCGCCCGCCGCTGCGCAGCGAGGCGGATCGGCGCGCGTTGGTCGAGGGGCTCGCGGACGGCACGCTGGACGCGATCGCCTCCGACCACCGCCCGCAGGACCAGGACGAAAAGCGCCTGCCCTTCGCCGATGCCGAGTTCGGCACGATCGGGGTCGAGACGATGCTGCCGGTCGCCCTCGGTCTCGTCCACGACGGCACGCTCCATCTCCTGGACCTGTTGGACCGGCTCACCCGCGCGCCCGCCGATCTCCTCGGCCTCGACGCCGGTCGGCTGGAGGTCGGCCGTGCCGCCGATCTCGTCCTGTTCGACCCCGAGCGACCCTGGCGGCTCGAGCTCGCCGACCTGCACAGCCTCGCCAAGAACACGCCCTTTGAGAACCGGCTGGTGCAGGGCAAGGTGCTGCGCACCTTCGTCGACGGCCGCACGGTCTACCGCTTGGAGGAGGCGGGATGATCGATCCCCTCGGCGGGCCGGCCTATTGGTGGCCGCTCGCGGCGGCGGCCGTGATGGCGTATCTGATCGGCGCCATCCCCTTCGGCCCGATCCTCGTCAAGCTCGCCGGCGCCGGCGACCTGCGCACCCTCGGCTCGGGCAACATCGGCGCCACCAACGTGCTGCGGACCGGGCGCAAGGGCCTGGCGGCGTCGGTGTTGCTCCTCGATGCCCTCAAGGGCGGGCTGCCGACCGCCCTCGCCTTCGCGTGGTTCGGCCCGGACATGGCGAAGGTGGTGGCCGTCGCCGCCGTCATCGGCCATTGCTGGCCGGTCTATCTCGGCTTCAAGGGCGGCAAGGGGGTGGCGACCTCCGCCGGCGTCGTCTTCGCGCTGGTACCGCTGGTGGGCGCCATCGCGCTGGCGGCGTTCGCCGCGGTCGTCTGGCTCTCGCGCTACGTCTCGCTCGGCTCGCTCACCGCCTGCGCGGTCGCCCCGGGGGCGGCCTGGGTCCTCGGCTGGCCGCAATACGCGCCGGTGCTGGCGGCGATCGCGCTCGTCATCGTCGTCAAGCACACCACCAACATCCGCCGGCTGCTCACGGGCAACGAGAACAAGCTCGGAGCGAGCCGGGGCGGCTGACCCTCTCCTCCCGTGGCCGCATCGCCGGTGGCGATACCCGTGTCGGCCGAACCGGCACCGACCGCGGCGCCGGCGACGCGCTCAGCGCCACGGTCAAGATGCCCGTTACGGCTTCGGCACGCGCGCGCGTCGGCCCGATCCTCCACCGATCCTCCAAGGGGCGACGCTGCACCTCGACCTCCTTGGCCGTGGGTCGGCCGATCCGATCACCGCCGAGAGGCGCCTCTGAGGGGGCGCAGAACGCGCGCATCCGCTGCAAGCGCGCCAAGCGCGAGAACCTGCCCGCCCCGCACCCGGCGTGAACGCCCCCAAAGCGACCGCGATCGCGTGGGCGGCGCAAGGCCGTCCCCCAAGCGTTCGGCCTCGCGGGCGGCGAGGTCCTTGGGCAGCCGCTTTGGAGGGCTGGCCGACGCGGCCACGCGGTGGCAGCGGACGTCCGCGGCGGGCGGATCACCCTCGCCTTTCGGCGCCGGCGCCGCAGGGCGAGACGGCGCCGCGCCATAGCCTCGCCGCGCCGTCCGGCAGCGATCGCGGTTGACAGCGCCCCGGCGGCGCCCGAGCAAGGTTGCATGGTCGAGACGGACTCCCACCTGCGCGCGATGTTGCGCCTCGCCCGCACCGCCGGGATCGGGCCCGCCCAGCTCGAGCGCCTGCTGGCGCGCCACGGCTCGGCGACGGCCGCCGTCGAGGCGCTCGAGGAGCGCGGGCCGGGCACCGTCCGGCTCGCCGATCCGCGCCGGATCGAGGCCGAGATCGAGGCCACGCTCGCCTGCGGCGCGCGCTTTCTCGCCCGCGGCGACGTCGACTACCCGGCGCCGCTCGCCGCCGCCGATCAGGCGCCTTGGGTGCTTGCGGTGCTGGGCGATCCGGCGGCGTTGCACGGCCGGCTGGTGGCGATGGTGGGGGCGCGCAACGCCTCGGCCGGCGGGCGCAAGCTCGCGCGCGACATCGCCGCCGAGCTCGCGGGCGAAGGCGTGGGCGTCGTCTCGGGCCTCGCCCGCGGCATCGACACCGCCGCCCACGAGGGCGCGATCACGCGTGGCGTGACCGTCGCCGTCATCGCCACCGGCATCGACGTGGTCTACCCGGCGGAGAACGCCGCGCTCGCCCGGGCCATCGCTGAGAGCGGCGTGATCATCACCGAGCGGCCCTTGGGCGCCAAGCCGCAGGCCTCGCAATTCCCGCGCCGCAACCGGCTCATCTCGGGGCTCGCGCAGGCCGTGCTCGTGGTCGAGGCGGCGCCGCGCTCGGGCAGCCTGATCACCGCGCGCTTCGCCGCCGATCAGGGCCGCGAGGTCATGGCCGTGCCCGGCAGCCCGCTGGACGAGCGCCACCGCGGCACCAACCGCCTGCTGCG
>JBKHCM010000061.1:0-18076 GCA_046541805.1 Alphaproteobacteria bacterium | reverse complement strand
AGCAGGCCACCCAGGAGGCGGCGGCGGCACGGCTGGCCCCCCAGCTCGAGGCCGGGCGCCGCGTGCTGCTGGCGGCGGGCGCGGGCTGGCATCCCGGCGTGCTCGGCATCGTCGCCGGCCGCCTCGCCGAGCGCCATCACCGCCCGGTCTTCATCGCCGGCATCCAGGAGGGGGTCGCCACCGGCTCGGCGCGCGGGCCCCAAGGCTTCGACATCGGCGCCGCACTCCACGCCGCGAGTGCCGCCGGCCTCACCCTCAAGGCCGGCGGCCACGCCCGCGCCGGCGGCTTCACCGTCGCTCCCGAGCGGCTCGACGCCTTCCACGATCTCCTGGAGGACCGCGCCGGCCCGCCGGCGCCGCCGCCGCTGCTGGTCGACGCCGCGGTCGCCGTCGGCGGGGCGAGCGGCCGGCTGCTCGACGCCCTCGCCCGGCTCGAGCCCTATGGCGAGCAGCACCCGCCGCCGCGCCTGCGCGTCGTCGGCGGCCGCATCGCGCATGTCCGCGTCGTCGGCGAGCGCCACCTCAAGGTGCGCTGCGCCGGTGCCGACGGCCGCCGCCTCGACGCCATCGCCTTTCGCGCCATCGGCACCGCGCTCGAGACCGCCCTCGCCCAGGCCGCCCAGCTCCCCGCGGTCCAGCTCGCCGGCCATCTCAAGCCCGACGACTACCGCGGTGCCGGCGCCGTCCAGCTGCTCTTGGAGGACGTGGCGCCCGAGACCTGAGGCCGCGCGCGGTCGCCGCCCTTGCGCCCGCGCCCCGATCCGCGCTAGCACGCTCGCGCGCCAGCACGCTGGGGCCCCGTCGTCTAGCGGTCAGGACGCCGGCCTTTCAAGCCGGAGGTCGCGGGTTCGAATCCCGTCGGGGCTACCATCCTTCTCGCGGATCCGCCGCCCGTCCCGCACCCCACGCCGCCGCCGAGCCGACGCTCGGACGGGCGCGCCGGCGTGGATGTGTCCATAGGTGGAGGCGCGGCTGGTCCTCAAGACTGCAACGCCATCAGGTAAGCGTACGTCCGTTGCGCATCGAAGCACGGCCGCGCCCGAAGCGAAGCTATACGACCCTTTCGGGCCGATAGCCGCCGTAACGCACGGTCAGGCGGCGCCGCTCGTCGCGCTCACGCCTGCGGCCGTCCCGCCACGCTCGCCGCCTCGACCTCGCGCAGGCGGCCGGTCGTCACGTCGTAGATGAGGCCCTGGATGGGGATCGAGGGGTTGACCAGCGGGTGCGCGCGCAGGCGGATGACGTCGGCGACGAGCGCCGCCTCGTGGTCGGTGAAGCTGTGCCATCGGACGTAGCGGCCCTCGACCGAGCCGCCCTCGGCGTCCGCGTTGGCGAAGCCGGCGGCGGTGAGCTCGGCGGTGGCGAGCGAGCCCTCGAGCAGGGTCGCCATCTCCTCGTCGGTGAAAGCGGTCATGCCGCAGTCGGTGTGATGGACGACGAACCACGCGTGGGTGCCCAAAAGCTTGTGGCTGATCACCAGCGAGCGGATCGCGTCGTCGGTGGCGCGGCCGCCGGCGTTGCGCACGACATGGGCGTCGCCCTCGGCGAGGCCGGCGAACTTCGCCGGGTCGAGCCGGGCGTCCATGCAGGTGAGGATCGCGAAGCCGCGCGCCGGCGGCAGCGCCAGTGCGGCCTTGTCGCCGAAGTCGTCGGCATAGGCCGCGTTGGCCTCGAGGATCTCGTCGCGGATGCCCGCCATCGTCCCTCCCGCAGCGTTGCCACCGCCCGCACGGCCCGGCGGCCGAGGCCGTTACGGAAACGCGCCGGCGACGCCGCCGTTCCCGCCGCCGCGAGCCGGGTCTCTAGGCACTTCTTCCTTTTCGCGTTAGGCTGCGTTTCGGCGCCTTGCGGGTGCGGCGACGAACGCCGTCGGCTCCGGGTGTTGCCGAACGAAGCCAGGGAGCGGAAAAACCACGATTAGACAAAGGCTTGCGACGATTTGGGCGAGCCGCGTCGCCACCCGGGTACGTCGCTGCCGGCCGGCGCGGCGCGATTGACTCCCGCGCCCCCTGCCGCATGGTCGCGGCCAAGAACGACCGGGAGGTGAGGATGCGGCTGGCGGCGGCGATGGACCGGCTGGGGACCGAGAGCGCCTTCGAGGTGCTCGCACGGGCAGGCGCACTCCAGGCCCAAGGCCGCGACGTCGTCAATCTCGGCATCGGCCAGCCCGACTTCCCCACCCCGCCGCACGTCGTCGAGGCCGCCTGCCGAGCGCTCCGCGACGGCCATCACGGCTACACGCCGGCGGGCGGCGTGCTGCCGCTGCGCGAGGCGGTGGCGGCGGACATGGCGCTTCGGCGCGGCGTCGAGGTCGACCCGGCGGACGTCGTCATCGTGCCGGGCGGCAAGGTGACGATGGCCTTCGCCATCCAGATGTTCGGCGAGCCGGGAGCGGAGATCCTCTATCCCGACCCGGGCTTTCCGATCTACCGCTCCATGATCGCCTTCACCGGGGCGACACCGGTGCCGGTCAGGCTCTTCGAGGAGCGGGGCTTCGCCTTCGACGCCCGTGAGGTGCTGGGCCAGATCACGCCGGCGACGCGGCTTTTGATCGTCAACAGCCCGGCCAACCCCACCGGCGGCGTCGTGCCCAGGGCCGAGCTCGACGAGCTGGTGGCCGGGCTCGCCCTGCACCCGCAGGTGGCGGTGCTGTCGGATGAGATCTACGCCCGCATGGTCTACGACGGCGTGCCCCATGCCAGCCTCACCGCCTATCCGGAGCTGCGGGATCGGCTGATCCTGTTGGACGGCTGGTCCAAGACCTACGCCATGACCGGCTGGCGCATCGGCTGGGGGGTCTGGCCCAAGGAGCTGGCGCCCTTGGCCACCCGCCTCGCCGTCAACACCCACTCGTGCGTCAACGCCGCGAGCCAGTGGGCGGCAAAGGCGGCGCTGGAGGGCCCGCAGGACGCCGTCGACGCCATGGTCGGCGCCTTCGACGCGCGGCGGCAGCGGACGGTGGAGCTGTTGAACGCCCTTGCGGGCGTGCGCTGTGCGGTGCCGGGCGGCGCCTTCTACGCCTTCGCCAACATCACCGGCACCGGCGTTGCCGCCCGCGAGCTGCAGGACCGCTGGCTCGAGGAGGCGGGCGTGGCCACCATCGCGGGGAGCTCCTTCGGCCGGCTCGGCGAGGGCTTCGTGCGCTTCTCCTACGCCGCCGCGCTCGACCGCATCGAAGAGGCGATCGGGCGGCTCGAGCGCTGGCTGCGCCGCAGCTGAATCGGACTGGGAACGTCACCGCCGGCGTGTCCGTTGCGGTGGCAGCAGCGACCGAACGGGAGGCACGCCATGATCCAATGGGCCTTCACCTTCTTCATCGCGACCCTGATCACGATCCCCTTCGCCTTCGGCGGTATGCGCCCGCACGTCGAGGCGGTCGGCCAGGGCTTTTTCGTGCTGTTCTTGGTCTTGTTCCTCGGTTCGGCCGTGCAGGCCTTCCGCCACCGGCGCAAGTCGGAGGGCTGACCGGCGCCGCCGGAGCGCGTCCCGTTCAAGTGGACCGAGCCACCCGGACCCCCCGGTCCGGCCGCCCACGAGCGCGATGCCCTGGGCGGCCGGGCGGGGTGTGCGGGTGGGTTCGCCCAGGTGGGACGCAGTCTACACGTCGAGCTCGTCGACCTCGCCGGCGTTGGCCTGGATGAAGGCGAGCCGGGTCTCGGGCTTCTTGCCCATGAGGTCGGCGATGAGCCGCGCCGCGTCGGCGGCGTCGTCGAGGGTGACGCGGTCGAGGGCGCGGGTCTTGGGGCTCATCGTCGTTTCCTTGAGCTGGGCGGGGTTCATCTCGCCCAGGCCCTTGAAGCGACTGACCTCGACCTTCTTGCCCTTGAAGGTGGAGGCCTCGAGCCGGCGGCGCTCGTCGTCGGCGGCGGCGTAGGCGATCGTGCCGCCGTGGCTCAAGCGGTAGAGCGGCGGCCGCGCCAGGTAGAGATGACCTTTCGCCACCAGCTCGCGCATCTCCTGGAAGAAGAAGGTCATCAACAAGGACGCGATGTGGGCGCCGTCGACGTCGGCGTCGGTCATGATGACGACCTTGTCGTAGCGCAGGCCGGCGAGGTCGAACTGGCGCCCGGTGCCGCAGCCGAGCGCGGTGACGAGGTCTTGGACCTCCTTGTTGGCCTTGAGCTTGTCGGCGGTGGCGCTCGCCGCATTCAGGATCTTGCCGCGCAGGGGCAGCACCGCCTGCGTGTCGCGGTCGCGCGCCTGCTTGGCGGAGCCGCCGGCGCTGTCGCCCTCGACCAGGAAGATCTCCGAGCCTTCGCGGCTCTCGCGGGCGCAGTCGGCGAGCTTGCCCGGCAGGCGGAGCTTACGGACCGCGCTCTTGCGGCCGACCTCCTTGGCACGTCGGCGGGCGACGCGGTCCTCGGCGCGGTCGAGGGCGTAGCCCAAGAGCGCCTCGGCGGCGGCCTTGTCGGAGGAGAGCCAGAGCTCGAAGCGGTCCTTGATCGAGGCCTCGAGCGGGCGGACGAGGTCGGGCACGACCAGCTTGGCCTTGGTCTGGCCCTGGAACTGCGGCTCTTTGATGAAGACCGAGAGCAGCACGCTGGCGCCGCCCAGAAGATCGTCGGCGGTGACCTGAGCGACCTTTTTGTGACCCGTGCGCTCGCCATGGGCCCTGAGCGCGCGGATGAGGCCGTTCCTCAGCCCCTGCTCGTGGCTGCCGCCCTCGGGCGTGGGCACGGTGTTGCAGTAGAGCCCGGTATAGGCGTTCTCGTCCTCGGTCCAGGCGATCGCCCATTCGAGCCGGCCGGCATCGTCGGCGAGCTCGCTCTCGCCCGTGAAGACGGCGTCGCCGACGAGGCTGCGCTCGGCCGTGATGCCGGCGAGGAAGTCCTTGAGGCCGTCGGGGAAGTGGAAGGTCTCGCGCGCCGGCACCTTGGCGTCGGCGCCCAGCGCCTCGACGTCGGCGCTCCAGCGGATCTCGACGCCGCGGAAGAGATAGGCCTTGGAGCGCGCCATGCGGTGCAGGCGCTCGGGGCGGAAGCGGTGGCCGTGCGTGAAGATCGCGGGGTCGGGCCGGAACGTGACGCGCGTGCCGCGGCGGTTGTGGATCGCACCCACGTCCGCGAGCGGGCCCACGGGCGTACCGCGCGCGAAGCGCTGCCGCCACAGCCGCCGCTCGCGCACCACCTCGACCTCGAGCTCGGACGCGAGCGCGTTCACCACCGAGATCCCGACCCCGTGCAGGCCGCCGGCGGTGCGATAGGCGCCCTGCTTGAACTTGCCGCCCGAATGCAGCGTCGTAAGGATGACCTCGAGCGCGGACTTCTCGGGGTATTTCGGGTGCGCGTCGATCGGGATGCCGCGGCCGTTGTCGGCGACCGTGACCGCACCGTCGGCGCCGAGATGGAGCTCGATGCGGTCGGCGTGGCCCGCCACCGCCTCGTCCATGGCGTTGTCGAGCACCTCGGCGACGAGATGGTGCAGCGCGGTCTCGTCGGTGCCGCCGACGTACATGCCGGGGCGCCGGCGGACGGGCTCGAGCCCCTCGAGCACCTCGATGTCGGCGGCGGAGTAGCCGTCGCCGCGGCGCTTGGCCGCGCCGCCGCTCGGCGCAGCTGAGGTGTCGTCTGCGAAAAGGTCTTCCATGCCACTGACACTAGGCGTTTTCTGCGGGCGAGACCAGATCTCGCGTGAGGGTTGAAGGATGGCCGAGCAGGCGCCGGCGGGCGAGCCCGCCGTCATGACGGTGGCGATGCCCAAGGACACCAACCCCGCCGGCGACATCTTCGGCGGCTGGCTGATGGCGCAGATGGACCTCGCCGCCGGCGTGCTCGGCATGGCCCACGCCCAGGGCCGGGTCGCCACCGTCGCCGTCGACGGCATGAGCTTTCATCAGCCGGTGCTGGTGGGCGATACGGTGGGCTGCTGGGGCAGCCTCGTCCAGGTCGGTCGCACCTCCTTCAAGGTGCGCATCGAGACCTGGGTCCGCCGCGGCCGCCCGCGCGCGCCGATCAAGGTGACCGAAGGCGTGTTCACGATGGTCGCCCTCGACGAGAATGGGCGCCCGCGCCCGGTGCCTTCGGCGCCGGTTCACTCGCCGTAGACGGCGTGCTCCAAGGGGTGCGGCTGGGACTCGATGAGCGCGAGTTCCTGGCGCTTGAGGGCGATATAGGCGCGAATGAGCTCGCTCGGAACATCGTCGCCGGAGAAGAGCTCGTGCATCCCCTCGTCGAGGGCGGTGAGCGCCTGGTCGAGGTCGCGCGCGCAGCGCTCCGTGCCGCCCTCGTCGCCGGCGAGGTCGTAGATGTTGCGGTCCACGGGCTCGCCGGGGTCGATGGCGTGGGCGATGCCGTCGCGCACGGCGTGGAGCACCCCGGCGAGGCCCAGATAGGGGTTCATCAACGGATCGGGAAAGCGCAGCTCGATGCGCTTGTCCTCCGGCCGCGCCGCGCTCGGGATGCGGATCGTGGTCGAGCGGTTGCGCGCCCCGAACCCCAAAAGCGAGGGCTCCTGGCGGCCCATGCGCAAGCGCCGGTAGCTGTTGGTCGACGGATTGGTCAGCGCGTTCAATGCTAAGGTGTGCCGGAGCACGCCGCCGATGGCGTAGAGGCAGGTATCGGAGAGATCGGCGTAGCCCTGGCCCGCGAAGGGCCACTGGCCGTCGCGCTCGAGCGCGAGGTGCAGGTGCAGCCCGGAGCCCGGGGCGCGCGGCAGCGGCAGCGGCAAAAAAGACGGCACCTTGCCGTAGGCGCGCGCCACGTTGTCGATGACGTAGCGCGCGAGCTGGAGCTGGTCGGCGAGGGTCAGCGCGTCCGTCGGCCCGAACCGCAGCTCACACTGCCCGGGGCCGCGCAGGAGCACATGGCTCAGCCCCGCGACCCCGAGCGAGACGAGCACGCTCGTCATCTCCGCGCGCAGATCGGCCAGGGTGTCCTCGGGCTGGCCCGCCAGGTAGCGCGCCTCCACGGCCGGCCGCGCGGCGTCGTGCATGGGGCGGGCGCGAAAGCCCAAGGCGTGCTCCTCGCGCGCGACCTCCAGCGCGTCGAAGACGTAGAAGGCGAGATCGGCGCCGACGTGGACGTCGTCGGCGACGCCGCTGCCGCGGACGGTGTCGATCGTGCGCTTCAAGGCGGAGCGCGGGCAGCGCTCGTAGCCCTCGGTGGTGGCCGGGTCGACGACGTCGGCGATGCACAGAAGCGTCGGCTGGGCGGTGAAGGGATCGGCCCAGGCGCGCTCGGGCTCGGGGCGCAAAAGCAGGTCGCTTTCGACGATGTCCCGCCAGCCCGGCACCGCCGAGCCGTCGAACATGGCGTAGCGATCGATGCCGTCCTCGCCGATGGTGCCGGCGTCGATGCTGAGGTGGCGCCAGCCGCCCAGAAGATCGGTGAAGCGCAGATCGAGCGCGCCGGCGCCGTGGTCGTCGAGCTTGGCGGCGAGCTTCGTCGCTTCGAGCATGCGTCCTCCCGCGAGCGGTTGCCACCTCGCCGGCGCCGGCCGCCCATCCGCCCGGCGCCGCAGGGCACCAGCCTCCCAGGCGGCCGGGCGCGGTGTGCGGCCGGCGCGGTGCCTCCACCCGGGTGCACAACGCTCCACCCCCCCTCCTAGCGGAGGTCACCCGGTGCGCAAAGAGCGGCCGGTGCGGCCGTTGCGCCGGCGCACGGGAAGGGGCGGTCCGAGCCGCCCCTTCCCTTCGCCGCGAGCGTGCGCGCGCTCAGACGTCGTAGTAGAGCTCGAACTCGTGTGGGTGCGGACGCAGCCGGATCTCGTCGACGTCCGCCCCTTTGAACTCGATATAGCTGTCGACGAAATCTTTGGTGAAGACGTCGCCTTCCAGCAGGAAGTCGTGGTCGGCCTTGAGGGCGTTGAGCGCGCCCTCGAGCGAGTGCGGCACGCGCGGCAGCTTCTCCTCCTCCTCGGGCGGCAGGTCGTAGATGTTGCGATCGGCGGGCTCGCCGGGGTCGACCTTGTTCTTGATGCCGTCGAGGCCGGCCATCAGCATGGCCGAGAAGGCGAGATAGGGGTTGCAGGAGGGGTCCGGGCAGCGAAATTCCAACCGCTTGGCCTTGGGGCTGTCCGAGTACATCGGGATGCGGACCGCCGCCGAGCGGTTCCGAAGCGACCAGACCAGGTTCACCGGCGCCTCGAAGCCCGGCACCAGGCGGTGATAGCTGTTGGTCGTCGGCGCCGCGAAGGCGAGGATCGCCGGGGCGTGCTTGAGGATGCCGCCGATGTACCAAAGGCAGAGCTGCGACAGCCCGCCGATGCCGCCCGGATCGGCCATCAACGGGTTGCCGTCCTTCCAGATCGACTGGTGGACGTGCATGCCCGAGCCGTTGTCGCCGAAAAGCGGCTTGGGCATGAAGGTGGCCGTCTTGCCCCAGGCCCGCGCCGTGTTCTTGACGACGTACTTGTACTTCATCTGCGCGTCCGCCATGTCGACCAGCGGCGCGAACTTCATGTCGATCTCGGCTTGACCCGAGGTGGCGACCTCGTGGTGGTGGCACTCGACGGTCAGGCCGATGTCCGCCATCAACAGCGTCATCTCCGAGCGGAGATCCTGCAGCGTGTCGCTCGGCGGGCACGGGAAGTAGCCCTCCTTCGGCCGGATCTTGTGGCCGAGGTTCGGACCTTCCTCTTCGGTGCTGTTCCAGTGCCCCTCGACGGAATCCACGTTGAACAGGCCGTAGTTGGTCCCGGTGCCGTAGCGCACGTCGTCGAAGACGAAAAACTCGGCCTCCGGTCCGAAGAACGCGGTGTCGGCGATGCCGGTCGACATCATGTACTGCAGCGCCTTCTTGGCGACGCCGCGGGGGTCGCGGGAATAGAATTCCTTGGTGATCGGGTCGAGGATGTCGCAGATCATCACCAAGGTCGGGTGCTTGGTGAAGGGATCGAGGAATGCGGTGGCCGGATCCGGCAGCATGACCATGTCGGATTCCTGGATCTCCTGGAACCCACGGATCGACGAGCCGTCGAAACCGAGACCTTCGGTGATCGAGTCCTCGTCGAAGGTCTGCACCGGAAACGACGTGTGCTGCCACGTACCGGGCACGTCGGTGAAGCGCAGATCCACGATCTTGACGTCGTGGTCGCGGATCACTTTCATCACGTCGGCCGCCGTCTTACAACCCAAAGCCATTTAGAGACCCTCTCGTTGTTGGGTGCACAGCAAGATGGGCGTCGAGCGCCGGCCCGACGCCGAAAAGCCGCGCGCAAGGATCGGGCGGCGCGCGGCGCGAAGCGGTGGCGGACGGCTCAGAGCGCGTCGGCGCCGCGCTCGCCCGTGCGGATGCGGACGATGTCCTGCACGTCGAAGATGAAGATCTTGCCGTCGCCGATGCGATCGGTCTTCGCCGCCGTCTGGATCGCCTCCACCGCCCGGTCGAGGATGTCGTCTTCGACGATGACCTCGATCTTCACCTTCGGCAGGAAGTCCACGACGTACTCGGCGCCGCGGTAGAGTTCGGTGTGCCCTTTCTGCCGGCCGAAGCCCTTGACCTCCGTGACCGTCATGCCCTTGAGGCCGACCTCCTGGAGGGCTTCCTTCACCTCGTCCAGCTTGAACGGTTTGATGATGGCCTCGATCTTCTTCATGAGCGGCCTCCTGTTGGCGCGCGCCGGAGCGCGCGACGTGATCCCTCGGCGCCTGCGTGCATCAACCGTGCCAAGCCCGAGGTACCGCGCGCAGGCTGTCGCTGCGCGTTTCGTGGGCAAAATCCGCGACGCTGCCTTGATGATTGCATGAGCAATTTGCCTTAAAAATGATCATATGCCCTGCGGGGACCCGGCTTGACGCGGTCGCGGCTTTGCGGCAGACGAGCGCGCACCGTGGCGGGCGTAGCTCAGTCGGTTAGAGCGCCAGATTGTGGCTCTGGAGGTCGTGGGTTCGAATCCCATCGCTCGCCCCATCTCGAGAGCGCGACGGCACCCGGCCGGAGCGGTGAGCGCGCTCACGACCGCGTCCGTCGCCGCGCCGTCGCGCACGGGGATAAGCGAGCCGGCGTCCACCTCGTCCGAAAAGCTGCGCAGCGGATCGAAGCCGGCGCGGTCGACGGCGAGCCCCACGCCGCGCACGGCGTCGCGGTCGAACGGCGCCTGCAGCGCCGCCAGGGTCGGCATGTCGCGCTTGCGGGGCGCGCCCCTGGTGGCCCACAACTCGACGCCGATGCGGCCGGCAACGGCGTCGAGGTCGACCCGCTCGCCGGCCAGAGTTTGCCGCGCCAACGCCGGAGCTCCTCGCCCGGGCGATCCCAGTTGATCGTCAGCGCCGAGGCGGGCACGCTCGGAGGGATTGCCGGCCGATCGAGGCAGACGAGTGCGAGGACGCGGGCCATGGGGGTCGATCCGCTCTCATGAATGAGAAGACGCAGGGCGCATCCGGCCTTTGGGGCGGCCGGTTCGCGGGCCGGCCGGCGCCGCTGATGGAGCGGCTGAACGCCTCGATCGACTTCGACAAGCGGCTGTGGCGCCACGATCTCGCGGGCAGCCGGGCGCACGCGCGCATGCTCGCCGCCGCCGGTATCCTCCGCGACGACGAGTGCCGCGCCATCCTCGCCGGGCTCGATACCATCGCGCAGGAGATCGAGAGCGGGGCCTTCACCTTCGATTGCGCCCTCGAGGACATCCACCTCAACATCGAGTACCGTCTCACCGAGCTCATCGGCGAGCCCGGCCGCCGCCTGCACACCGCGCGCTCGCGCAACGACCAGGTCGCCACCGACTTCAAGCTCTTCGTGCGTGACGCGCTCGACCGCGCCGACGAGCTCTTGCGCGCGCTGCAGGCCGTGCTGATCGACCGCGCCGAGAGCGAGGCGGCCACGATCATGCCCGGCTTCACCCATCTGCAGGCGGCCCAGCCGGTCACCCTCGGCCATCACCTCTTGGCTTATGTCGAGATGTTCGGCCGCGACCGCGACCGCTTCACGGCCGCCCGCCGGCGGCTCAACGAGTGCCCCCTGGGTGCCGCCGCCCTCGCCGGCACCAGCTTTCCCATCGACCGCGATCAGACCGCGGCGGCGCTCGGCTTCGAGCGGCCGGCGGCGAACTCGCTCGATGCCGTCTCCGACCGCGACTTCGCGCTGGACTATTTGAGCGCGGCGGCGATCGCCGCCGTCCACCTCTCCCGCCTCGCCGAGGAGTTGGTCTTGTGGTCGACGCCGCAGTTCGGCTTCGCGGTGATGGACGACGCCTTCGCCACCGGAAGCTCGATCATGCCGCAAAAGCGCAACCCCGACGCCGCCGAGCTCCTGCGCGGCAAGACCGGGCGCGTGTTGGGCGACCTGCAGGCGCTCCTGGTGGCCCTCAAGGGGCTGCCGCTCGCCTATTCCAAGGACATGCAGGAGGACAAGGAGCCGGTCTTCGACGCGATCGACACCCTCGAGCTCGGCCTGGAGGCGGCGCGCGGCATGCTGGAGACCGTACGCTTCGACCGCTTCGCGATGGCGCGGGCCGCCGGCGTCGGCTTCACCACCGCCACCGACCTCGCCGACTGGCTCGTGCGCGTGCTCGGCGTGCCGTTTCGCACCGCCCACGGCGTCGCCGGGCGCGCGGTCAAGGCGGCCGAAGCCCGCGCCTGCGGCCTCGAGGACCTGCCGCTCGAGGTGCTACAGGGCTTCGAGCCGCGCATCACCGCCGAGGTGTTCGAGGTGCTGGGCGTCGAGCGCTCGGTGGCGAGCCGCACCAGCGCCGGCGGAACCGCGCCCGCGCGGGTGCGCGAGGCGGCGGCCGCCGCCCGCACGCGCTTTTTGTCGGCCGATTGATGCGCCCGGCCCTGGCCCTCCTGCTCGCCGTCCTCGTGCTCGCCGCCTGCGGCAAGGTCGGCCGCTTGGAGCTGCCGCCCGCGGAGAGCGAGCGCGCGGAGCCGGCGTCGTGACGCCGCTCGCCTACCGCGACGGTATCCTCGAGCTCGACGGCACGCCGCTCGCACCGCTCGCCGCCCGGCACGGCACGCCGCTCTACGTCTACGCCGCCGGCGAGATCCGCCGCCGGCTGGCGCGGCTCGAAGCGGCCTTCGCGCCGCGCCCGCCGCTCTTCTGCTACGCCTTGAAGGCCAATCCGACGCTCGCCGTGGTGGCGACGCTGGCGCGGGCGGGTGCGGGCGCCGACGTCGTCTCCGGCGGCGAGCTCACCCGGGCGCAGGCGGCGGGCGTGCCGCCCGCGCGCATCGTCTTCGCCGGCGTCGGCAAGAGCCGCGGCGAGATCGAGCAGGGGCTCGCCGCCGGCATCCTGCAGTTCAACGTGGAATCGCTGGAAGAGCTCCACCTGATCGACGCCGTCGCCGCCGAACGCGGGGTGACGGCGCCGGTGGCGCTGCGGCTCAACCCGGACGTCGCTGCCACCACCCACGACAAGATCGCCACCGGCCGCCGCCACGACAAGTTCGGCATCGGCGCCGAGCGCCTGGGCGAGGTGCTCGAGGTGGTGCGCGGGCTCGACCATGTCCGCACCGTCGGCCTGCACTGCCACATCGGCTCGCAGATCGCGGTGGTCGAGGAGTTCGAGCGGGCCTATCGGCGCATGGCCGAGCTCTACCGCCACGGCATCGCCCACGGCCTGCCGCTCGAGCGCCTCAACCTCGGCGGCGGCTTCGCCATCCGCTACGCCGGCGAGCGCGAGCTCGACATCGCCGCCTTCGCGGCCATGGCCAAGGCCGTCACGGCGGAGCTGGGCTGCGGGCTGGTCTTCGAGCCGGGACGTTTTCTGGTCGCGGCGGCGGGTGCGCTCATCAGCCGCATCCTGCTGGTCAAGACCGGCAGCGACGGGCGCCGCTTCGTCGTCCTCGACGCCGGCATGAACACGCTTTTGCGCCCCGCCCTCTACGGCGCGGTCCACCCGATCTTCCCGCTTCACCGCGGCGTCGACGACCGCGAGGAGGTCGTCGACGTGGTCGGGCCGATCTGCGAGAGCAGCGACGTCTTCGCGCGCGACGTGGGGCTCGCGCGGGCGCGCGCCGGCGCCGGCATCGCGTTGGCGAACACCGGAGCCTATGGCGCGGTGATGGCATCGGAGTACAATTCCAGGGGCATGGCCGGCGAGGTGCTCGTCGACGGAGCGCGCACGGCGGTGGTGAAGCCGCCGCGGCCGCCCGCGGCGGCGCTCGCCGACGAGACCGTTCCAGCTTGGCTTTAGAGGGTCCCGCACGGGGCCGAGATGGGGGCAGTGCCGGCGAGGGAGCACGCGATGGCGGAGATGGAGCCGCGACTGAGCCGCCGGCTCGCCCGGCGCCGGCGCTGGGCCGGGATGATGCTGACGGCGGAACGTCTCATCGAGGCGTTCGCGCCGGCGGTGGCGGTGGCGCTGGTCTTCCTCGCGGTCAGTCTGATGGGCTGGTGGAGCTACCTGCCGTGGTGGCTGCACGGCGTGGGACTCGGCGCCGTCGTGGTCGCGTGGATGTGGACCCTGCGGCGCGGTCGGCGGCGGTTTCGCGCCCCCACCGCCGGCGATGTCGACCGCCGCCTGGAGCGGGGGGCTGGGCTCGCCCACCGCCCGATCGCGGCCCTCGACGACCAGCCGGCCGGGGCCACGGACGCCACCTCGAGCCGCCTGTGGGCGGCGCATCAGGCGCGCCAACGCGCCGCCCTCGCCCGGCTGCGCTTCGTCGGGCCGGCGCCGGTGTTGAGCCGCCGCGACCCTTGGGCGATCCGCACCGCGGTGGTGCTCGCGCTGATCGTCGCGGTGGTCGACGCCGGCCCGCACTGGCGGACCCGGTTGTTCGACGCCGTGACCCCGGCGCCGGCGGAGGCCGGCGCCGACCTCCCGGCGCGGGTCGACCTCTGGGTGACGCCTCCGGCCTACACCGACCAGGCGCCGGTGGTGCGCTCCTACACGCTGCCGGTGGCGGCGACGGCCGCCGAGCCGGTCATCGTGCCCGAGGGCAGCGAGCTGGTCGTGCAACTCCACGACCCGGCGGTGGACACGCCGGCGACGCCGCGCTTCGCGCTCGCCGACCTCGAAGCGGAACGGCTCGGCGCCGGTAGCGTCGAAGCTCGGCTCGAGCTCAGCGACAGCGGCGCGCTCGCCATCCCGGGCGGCGACCCGGACGAGCCGCGGCTGCGGGTCGACGTCGAGGTGATGCCGGACAACGCCCCGAGCGTGGCGTTCGCCGGCCGCCCCGAGGCGACCTCCCGCCGAGCGCTGCGCACCCGCTACACCGCCGAGGACGATTTCGGTCTCGCCACCATCGAGCTGGAGCTCAGCCTCGTCGGCCGCTCCGACACGACCGAGCGCGTCGCGCTCAGAGAACTCGGCCGGCCGGAGACGGCGCTCGAGGACCGCAGCTACGTCGACCTCACGCCGCATCCCTTCGCCGGCCAGGAGGTGAACGCGCGGCTGGTCGCGACGGACGTCATCGACCAGGAAGGCACGAGCGAGACGCTCACCGTCGTGCTGCCCGAGCGCGAGTTCACCCAACCGCTGGCGCGGGCGATCATCGCGCTGCGCAAGCAGCTGGTGGCCCACCCCGAGGAGCGCGAGGCGGTGGCCTCCGAGCTCAACATCCTGGCGCAGAGCCCGCGGCTCGACGGGATCGAGGCGGGCATCCCGCTGACCTTGCGGGCGGCGTCGACGCGGCTGGTGCTGAACGCCGAAGGCGAGGCCGACCGCTCGGTGGTCGAGCTGCTCTGGGAGCTGGCGCTCTACGTCGAGGACGGCCAGATGGGGGTCGCCGAGCGCGATCTGCGCGAGCTGCAGGAGGCCTTGCGCGAGGCCCTCGAGCGCGGCGCCGACGCCGAGGAGCTCGAGCGGCTGATGGACGAGCTCGAACGAGCCATGAACGAGTTCCTCGACGTCATGCAGCGCCAGGCCATGGAGCAGATGCGGAACATGGACCCGCGCGAGCTCGAGCGGATGCAGCCCTTGGAGCCGAACGCCAACACCGTCGAGCGGCGCGAGCTGCAGGACATGCTCGATCAGATGCGCGAGGCGATGGAGGGCGGCGCCCGCGCGCAGGCCGAGCAGATGCTCTCGCAGCTTCAAGAGATGACGGAGAACCTGCAGGCGGCGATGCAGATGCCGCAAACGAACCCGATGCAGCAAAACATGGGCGACCTGCAGGAGCTCATCGAGCGGCAGCAGGATCTGATGGACCAGTCCTTCGACGCCCAACGGCAGCAGCAGGGCCAGCCGGGACAACAGGGCGAGCAGGGCCAGCCGGGCGAGCAGGGCCAGCCGGGCGAGCAGGGGCAAGGCGGCCAAGCCGGCTCGCAAGGGCTCGGTCAGGAGCAGGAGGCGCTCAGGCGCGCCCTCGGCGAGCTGATGCGCCAGCTCGGCGAGCAGGGCGAGGACCTGCCGCGCGCGCTCGGCCAGAGCGAGCTCGAGATGCGCGGCGCCGAGCAGGCGCTGAACCAGGGCCAGCCCGGCCAGGCCACCGGCCCCCAGGGCGAGGCGCTCGACCTGCTGCAGCAGGGGGCGGGCCAGCTGATGGAGCAGATGCAACAGCAGATGACGGATGGGGGGCCGGGCCAGCCGGGCGACCCGCAGGGCATGGGCGCGCCCCGGCGCGAGACCCGTGACCCGCTGGGCCGGCCGCAACGCAACGACGGCGGCGCCAGCCCCTACGGCGTCGAGGTGCCCGACCAGCCGGACCTCGGGACCGCGCGCGAGGTCCTGCGCGAGCTGCAAAGGCGCGCCGGTGACAGCGATCGGCCGGCGCTCGAGCTCGACTATCTCGAGCGGCTGCTGGAGCGCTTTTGAGCCGGTGCGGGTCAGCGAGCGGCCCTCGCCGAACCACGGCCCGCGCCCGGCCGACACCCCGGTCGACATGCTGGTGCTGCACTACACCGGCATGGCGACCGCCGAGGCCGCGCTCGCGCGCCTGCGCGACCCGACGGCTCGGGTCAGTGCGCACTGGCTGGTCGACGAGGCCGGCGGGCTGGTGCGGCTCGTCGACGAGGCGCGGGCGGCATGGCACGCCGGGGTCTCCGCCTGGGCCGGCCATGTCGGCCTGAACGGCCGCTCGATCGGCGTCGAGATCGTCAACGGCGGCCACGACTTCGGCCTGCCGCCCTATCCCGACGCCCAGATCGCGGCGGTGATCGCGCTCGCCCGGGAGGTCGGCGCGCGCTGGTCGATCCCGGCGGTGAACGTGGTCGCGCACAGCGACGTCGCGCCGATGCGCAAAGCCGATCCGGGCGAGCGCTTTCCCTGGGCGCGGCTGGCGCACGCGGGCGTGGGGCTCTGGCCCGAGCCCGCCGACGGTCCGCCCGCGGCGAGCGTGACCGGCGCGCTCGCGGCGATCGGCTACATGCTCGACGGCGCGCCACAGCCGACGACCGTGACCGCGGCGCTCAAGGCGTTCCAGCGCCGCTTCGGCGCCGGCGGTCCGATCGACGGCCGGCCGGACGCGGCGACGCGGCGTCGGCTGGGCGAGGTCGCGGCCTGCCACCTCTTGGCGCGGGCGGCGCACGCACCTTAATCTCGCATGGGTCAGGCGGCGGGATGGCCGCTTCGGTCTTCGGACCGGGGAGGAAAGTCCGGGCTCCACGGAAACACGGTGCCGGGTAACGCCCGGCGGGGGCGACCCCAGGGAAAGTGCCACAGAGAGCAGTCCGCTCGCCCGGGCCCGCTGCGGCGGGCCTGCGGGCAAGGGTGAAAGGGTGCGGTAAGAGCGCACCGCGCTTCCGGCAACGGAGGCGGCACGGTAAACCCCACCGGGAGCAAGACCGCGTAGGGACGACGGCGCCTCAGGGCGCAGGCCGGTTTCCGGGCCGGTCGTCCGGGTAGGTCGCGCGAGGCGTCCGGCGACGGACGTCCCAGAGGAATGGCCATCGGCGGAGCGATCCGCTACAGAACCCGGCTTACACGCCGCCTGACCCGCTTCCTCCACAGGCCACGAGAACGAAGCGTGTACTTTCTCCACATTTTATCCACAGCAGATGTCCACCATCGCTATGCACCAATTTCGATCAATTCCAGCAGCTTAGATATCCACATCCACAAATTACTTGACCGGCGACAGGGCCACTTATACCGTCTTCGACCAACGAGACGAGCTTTCCGGTTCTCGTTTTCTTGAAGTATTCGTCAGTCGTCGGCCGGAAAAGCGACGTTGCCGAGCGTGCGAAAGACCCCATGCCATGCCGCTGCAGTCGCTACTGCGCCCTCTCGTCCGTAGTCGGCAGCGCTATCAACAAGGCGCAGCGACTTTGCCTTTGGGGCGCAGGACCGTCAGCGAAACTATCAGAGGTTGCATCGCGAACGTTGCGGTTGGGTTTTATTGCGAAAGATGGGTGTCGGTTCATGTGGAGGGGCGCATGGCCGGCTTTGCCGTTATCCAGCCTGTGGATAACTTTGCATGGATGACGCGGACGCGCATGTGCCGGTCCTCGCCGACGCGGTCTGCCGCCACCTCGCCCCACTCGCCGGCGCGCGTCTGCTCGACGCCACCTTCGGCGGCGGCGGCTACGCCCGGCGCTGGCTCGCGCGCGGCGCGGGCGCGGTGGTCGGGCTCGACCGTGACCCGGCTGCGGTGGCGCGCGGTCGCGTGCTCGCGGCCGAGGACCCGCGCTTCACAATGCGCGAGGGCCGCTTCGGCGAGCTCGACCGATGCGTCGACGGCCCCTTCGACGGCATCGCCTTCGATCTGGGCGTCTCGTCCTTCCAGCTCGACGCCGCCGCGCGCGGCTTTTCCTTTCGCACCGACGGCCCCTTGGACATGCGCATGGGCCGTGACGGCCCCACGGCGGCCGACCTCGTCGCGACGCTGGATGAAACCGAACTCGCCCGGATCTTCCGCGACTACGGCGAGGAACGCCGCGCGCGCCGGGTCGCGCGCCGGCTGGTCGAGCGCCGCCGCGCGCGCCCTTTCACCCGCACCGGCGACCTCGCCGAGGTCGTCCGCGCCGCGGTCGGGGCCGCCGGGGACGTCGACCCGGCGACCCGCGTCTTCCAGGCGCTCAGGATCGCCGTCAACGACGAGCTCGGCGAGCTCGAGCGGGGGCTGGCGGCCGCGCTCGACGCTCTGGCGCCCGGCGGCCGCCTCGTCGTCGTCGCCTTCCACTCGCTCGAGGATCGGCTCGTGAAGCGCTTCATGCAGCGCGAGGCCGGACGCGTGCCCGGGCCGTCGCGGCATCAGCCGGCCGCCGCGGCGCCGCCGCCCGCGCGCTTGGAGCCGGTGACCCGGCGCGTCGTCCGGCCGGAG
>JBKHCM010000171.1:0-4472 GCA_046541805.1 Alphaproteobacteria bacterium | reverse complement strand
CATGCCCATGGCCGCGTAACCCAACCGAGTGTCCAAGGAACCGGGTCCGGTTCACAGGACACGGGCCCAGGCCGCGGCCTTGGGGTCACGGCCGTCGTAGCCGACCATGATGCTGTCGCACCGCTCGATCGTTGCCGTGGCATCCGGTAGCCCTTCACGAATGTCGGCGTCGGCGGATAGCGCCGCGCGGGCCCGCGCGGCGCTATCCGGGCGGCGGACGGATCCGATCGGCGTCGCTGCGCGCACACTTCCGTAAGCCGGCGGCGGTAAGGGAATGGAATGGCGACACGCTGCGGCGATCACGAGACCGCAGACGTCTTCGTGCCGCTCAGTACGGCAACCGAAACACGAGGAGGTCGTGCTCGGTGGTGACGTCGGCCCGGGTTCCACCGCGCTCGGCGAACGCCACGGTCTGAAGGTGCAGTGCGTCACCGGGCACGAAGGAGAGCGCCAGAAGCCACTCGTCGGCCGGGATCTCCCATTCCAGCTTGAGCAGCGGCGGCGCACCGAAGTAGCTCTCGAGCGCGGTGCGGAAGTCCCCCACGAGCTCGCGCTCGGCTGGCGTCTCGAACGGATAGGCCGGCGTGGTGGCCGAAAAGAGCGTCGTGGCGGCGCGCATCGCCTCGTCGCCGAGAGCGCCTCGCGCCGACCCGTTCTCCGGCACCGCGAAGCAAACGGTTTCTCCGCGGGCGAACAGGGCCAGCAGGCGGTCGTCGTTCAGGTGGTCGAGGCGGACGTAGCCCAGGGCATCCATGGGGATGCCCGCGAGGCAGGGCAAATGATTCATGATGGCTTTCCGTGATCGGATGGCAGGGCGCCGCCCCCGTCGGGAGCGAGAACGGCGCGGGGCGGTGCACGAGGAGCGGCGTCAGCCGATCGTGATGCCTTCGTCGGCGGCGCGGCGGAGAGCTTCGCGCATGGCCTTCTTCACGAGCTGCTGGAGCTCGAGGATGGCGCGGTCGTAGAGCTCGACGAAGGCGGTTTCGTCGAGATCAGGGTTGAGCCCGGCCTCTTCGACGATGCGTGCCGTCATCTGCCGGCACGTCTCGTCGGCGATCTCGCCGATGCGCTCGGCGCGGGCGTTCCGGTCTTCGGGATCCCAGCTCATGGGCGTCTCCTGGAACAAGGGCCGCCGCATCATGCGGCGACCAGACAAAGGGGGGCTCGATTTCGATGTGGGGACACCTCCTCGGGTTGTTTCCGGGTGGGCGTGCGGTGCCGACGCGATCACGCTGTCGGGAGCGCCAGCAGAACCGGACCGCCCGCAGCCGGGCTCAGGCCGGCGTTTCGCCGCCGCTGTCGCCATCGTCGGGTGACGTCGCGACCAGCTCGACGGCGTCGGCGGCGCTCATGACGCGTCGCCAGACCCGCGTCCCGAGGTCCAGCCACCCCGG
Organism: Alphaproteobacteria bacterium; assembly: GCA_046541805.1. Classification (GTDB taxonomy): domain Bacteria; phylum Pseudomonadota; class Alphaproteobacteria; order Geminicoccales; family Geminicoccaceae; genus JAAAPF01. The sequence continues at coordinate 3,078 of JBKHCM010000171.1, read as the reverse complement.
GCGAGTGCCTCGGGCACGGTGAGCGGACGCGAGCTCGGGTCCGCGGAATCATGGGATTCCGACATGCGGTTGGTCCTTGTTTTGAGAAAAGAGAAAGGATGCCGTCCGGCCGCGGCCGGGGGTGATCGGCATCCCGACGGGACATGCCGATCACCTCGGAGCGCGGGTCGGCGGGCGTGGGCTGCCGCGCCGCCGTCAGGCGTCGGATCCGACCTCGCCGCAGGCAGCGGCGAGGGTCGAAATCAGTGTTCTGGGGGTTCGGCTTCGAAGAGATGCGCTTCGAGGCGGCGGCCGAGCCTGTACCAGCGATTGAAGCTTCTCGCGGCGGTGCCGTGCTCGCAGAGCCAGACGAGCGACGAGGTGTGGATCCAGCTGCCGTCCGGAAGACGTGGGTGACCCGTGACGTTGCCGAACAGAGCGGCGTAGCCGCTGCGTTCGGCGATGGACCACGCCTCCAGGAGCGGTGCGTCGGCGAGGTCCGAAGCCGTTGGGCGCTTGCCGCGGCCGAGCCGCTCGAGGTCGGCTCGCGCGCTGTCGAGGCGCCGCTGTCGGGCTGCCGGCGGCAGCTTCAGCGGATCGGCGGGATCGACCGGCTCGGCGGGTTGGCCGAGGTGCAGCATCGTGCCGTCGACGAGCCGGGCGGTGTGCGACGCGAGGTCGATGGCGGCGACGGGGCGGCTCCGAAAGGGCCGGCCGTCGCGGGTGCCGACGAGGACGGGCTCGTCGGCATCGTCGACGTCGACGCGCCAGTCGTCGACGTCAGGTCGTTCGGTCATGGCGATGTCCGGATGAAGGCCGGCGGTCTTCGGTCACGAGACCGCCGGCTTGGACGACGAGAAAAGGGATGCCCTGCCCTTTTCGGGTGGATGCGCTCGCCGTGGCGGCGCCGCGCATCGACGCGGCGGCGACGCCATGGGCGAGCGCGAAGTTCGATGGGAGAGGTGCCGCGCGGCCGGCACCGATTCGAGAGGGGGTCGCGGCGGTTATGGGCCTGGGCGACCCGAGCGGGTCATTCGCGGCGGTGTTCAGGACCCAGCCACCTCCCCGCGGGGATCACCTCTCGCCTCATTCGATGTCGTGGTCGGCGCGGGCCGCGCGCATGAGGCTTTGCGCGCGGCCGCAGACGGCCCGGCGGCCGGCCTTCACGCGGTACTCGTCGGCGGTACGCTCCGACGTGCAGCGCGACAGCGAGATTGGCCGGTGCGCGACACGGGAGGTGGCCGGTGGGGTCGGCTGTAGGGAGGGCGTAGCCCGACCGTAGGCCGACCCCACCTACGGCGCGGCCCTGGGCCTCGCCGCTGGTCGTGAGGATCCGGGCTACGGCGTTCTTTTCCGCGAGGAAGAGCACGCCATTGCCCGGGACCCGCATCACCGACCAGCAGGCGAGACGTTACATGACGCTCCGACGCATCGACCCTCAGGCCAAAGCCGCCGCCAAGGCCGGCTTCAGCGAGCGCACCGCGCGCCGACTGGAGCGTGATCCCAGGCTGCCGTCGCAAAAGCGCGCCGCGGCGCCGCCGCGACCGACGCCACCGCATCCGATCGACGCGATCTGGACCGCGGACGCCGTGCCGCTGCTCGAGGCCATGGCGGGATTGCGGCCTATCACGCTCCTCGAGGAGCTGGCGCGCAGGCACCCACCGCGCCGACGCCGGAAAACGTGTCACCGGCCATGACGAGCGAGACCAGCCGGGCCTCCGTCGAACCGCGAACGGGCGGCACCACCGATGACGCCACTCGGCAACGTTTCTGATGAGGTAACCGGACCGAGCGTCAGCAACATTCCGCGATGAGGCAACACGGCGGCCAACGAGGTTGACGCTCTACAAACCTTCTTTCAACTTACGATTTTTATTCTATAGGCCGAGCGCGTTCTCTCCGTCTGCGCGATAGATTGAGCACGACATTGAGGACACACTCACTGTAGGCGCGCCCATGAAACCCAGATCTGCGGCCGGGCACACGGCAGACGACAATATCGTTCCGTTCGTCGAGCCCGATGCCGGACACGCCGTCGAGGCGCCGGAACGCGCTCGTGACCGCGACGAAACCGACGCCTCTCTGAGCGATTTCGCAGCGGAGCTGGCTCGCGCCTTGGACCCCGAAGCCAAAGGGACGTCGCGCGACGCGTGGGTCGCTGTCTTGATGGCGGCGCAGAAGCTCTGCACTCGCGTGGACATCGCCCAGGGTACTGGTGCATTCGCAGCAATGGCACTGGCGATGCGCGAGCTCGACAAAGGGCGCGTCCCGCTGCCGCTACAACCGGACCCGGTGTCAGAGCTACCGAATGGGTGGAGGCGCTGGTTTCGGAGGTAAGCCCTTACCGGCCACCTGCTTTCCGCAAGCGGGATAGAGTTGGCCCCGGGCGTGACGCCGGACACGTCGACCTGCTGCCGGCCGCCGCCTGTCGCGCTACAGCTAACCCTATGGAAAATAAGAGAAGTCGCGCGGTAACGGTTTTCACGGTCGAGAGCAACGACGGAAGTGTCGGGTTATTAGGAACGCCCCGCACCACCTTCGCGACACGACCGCGACGCTGATGGCGAACCACAACTTTTTCGGCCCACGCGACGCCAACGCCTCCACATCCTCTATGGCAAATGCAGATGCCACCGCGCGACGCCCGTCGCCGGGAAACCAAAGAGAGGAGATCGCTATGCAAGCGATACCCGAACGATCGCCGGAGGGTTCGCCTTCGGCACCCCTCGAGCGGGGGATCTACGCCTACACGCTTTCTGCGTGGGCCATGGATGCGGAGGAGCTCGAGTACCTCTGCGACGTGTCCGGCTGCGTCGAGGCGGCGAGCGAAGCCGAGGCCATCGGGCAGGCATTGCCCGTGCTCAAGGCGGCGATGGCCGACTGGCCGGCGTTTCTTGCCGAGCACGCCGAGATTCAGATCGAGGCCCTCGAGTACGTCGGTCCGGCGGACTGATGTGGTGACTGCCGGGCGGCCGAAGCCGCCGCCCGGCGCCACCGCAACCCTTTGACCCATAGTGTTTCAGAGATCCCGAGCTCGGGGTGAGCGTAAGCGGCCGACGGGGGCCGCCTTCTGCCGAGGAGGCCGCTCTGCGAGGTTGC
>JBKHCM010000170.1:0-4509 GCA_046541805.1 Alphaproteobacteria bacterium | reverse complement strand
CGAGGCGATCTTCTCGCTGGCCGCGGGCGTCGAGCCGTTGCTCGCCGATCCGACGCTGCCCGCCGTCCCGCTCTGCCGGATGGTGGACCCGGGGCTCACCGCCACCATCGCCGATTACGCCCATTGGGCGGTGCTGCGCGCGCATCGCGGCTTCGATCGCGTCGAGCGGGCGCAGGCCGCAGGCGATTGGGCCTTCGCGACGCCCAGGCTGGCGAGCGCGGTGACGGTCGCCGTCCTCGGCCTCGGCGAGCTCGGCACCGCCGTGGCCGACCGGCTGGTGGCCCACGGCTACCGCGTTTGCGGCTGGAGCCGCGGGCCCAAGACGCGCGCCGGCATCTCGACTCACCACGGCGCCGCGGGGCTCGCCGCCGCGGTCGGCGCGGCCGACGCGGTGGTGGCGCTGTTGCCGGCGACGCCCGCTACCCGCGATCTGTTCGACGCCGCCTTCTTTGCCGCCTTGCAGCCGGGCGCCACCTTCGTGAACCTCGGGCGCGGCGAGCTGCTGGTGGAGGCCGATCTCCTCCGTGCCCTCGACGAGGGCCGGCTCGCCGGCGCCGTCCTCGATGTCTTCCGAACCGAGCCCTTGCCGGCGGACCACCCGTTCTGGCGCCATCCGCGCATCCTCGTGACGCCGCACATCGCCGGCAGCACGCTGCCCGCCACCGGCGCGCCGCTGGTCGCGGACAACATCCGCCGGGCGCGCGAAGGGCGCCCCTTGCGCCACGTCGTCGACCGGGCGCGCGGCTATTGAGCGGCGCGGTCCTCACCGTGGCCCAGCAGAAGGGCGGGGCGGGCAAGACGACGCTCGTGGCCCAGCTCGCGGTGGCGCTCGCCGCCGCGGGCCGGCGCGTCGCCTGCGTCGACATCGACCCGCAGGCGAGCCTCGGCGCCTGGGCCGCGCTGCGCGAGCGAGCGGGCGCCTATCGGCCGATCGAGGTGGTCGTTGGCCCCGGCTGGAAGCTCGACATGACGCTCGGCGAGCTCGTTCGCGGCTACGATGTCGTGCTCGTCGACAGCCCGCCGCACGCCGAGACCGAGGCCCGGGTGGCGGTGCGCGCCGCTCGGCTGGTCTTGGTGCCGTGCCAGCCGAGCCTGTTGGACGTCTGGGCCAGCCGCGCGACGCTGGAGCTGGCGAAGCGCGAGCGCCGCACCGCCGCGATCCTGTGGAACCGGCTGCCGCCGCGCGGGCGCGTCGTCGACGAGGCCCGGGCGGCGGCAGCCGAGGCGGGCCTCGAGGCGCTCGCGACCGGCCTCGGCAACCGCAGCGACTTCGCCCGCAGCCTCCACGCCGGTGCCGGGGTGGTGGAGACCGCCCCCAGGGGGGCCGCGGCGCGGGAGATCCGGGCGCTCACCGCCGACTTGGCGCCGCGGCTGGCATGACCTCGGCACGCTTGGCGTGCACGCGCTGCTGGCCTATGTCCGCGCTTTCGGCGACGGCGCGACGCCGTCGCGAGTCCGGAGAGCCCGACCATGCCCGCTGATCTCGCCGCGAACGGCGACGCGGATCGTCCGATCGAGAGCAAGGCGGAGCTCGTCGCCTATCTGGCGGCGGGCGAAAAGGCGCCGGGAGCGTTCCGCATCGGCACCGAGCACGAGAAGTTCGTCTACCGCCGCGACGATCTCCGCCCGCTGCCCTACGCCGGCTCGGGCGGCATCCGCTGGCTGTTGGAGCGCTTCGCCGAGCGCTTCGATTGGCAGATCAAGCGCGAGAGCGGCCTGCCGGTGGCGCTCGAGCGCGAGCGCGCGAGCGTGACGCTCGAGCCCGGCGGCCAGTTCGAGCTCTCCGGCGCACCGCTGGCGACGCTGCACGACACCTGCCGCGAGGCCAACCGCCACCTCACCGAGGTCAAGGCCATCACCGAGCCCGCCGGCATCGGCATGCTGGGGATCGGCTTCAACCCGAAATGGCGCCCCGCCGACATCCCCCGGATGCCTAAGACCCGCTACGACATCATGACCCGCTACATGCCGACGCGCGGGCGGCTCGGCCTCGACATGATGTATCGCACCGCGACGATCCAGGTGAACCTGGACTTCGCCAGCGAGGCCGACATGGTGAAGAAGTTCCGCGTCGGCATGGCGCTGCAGCCGATCGCCACCGCGCTCTTCGCCAACTCGCCCTTCACCGCGGGCAAACCGAACGGCTATCTGAGCTACCGCAGCCACTGCTGGACGGACGCCGATCCGGACCGGGCCGGCCTGCTGCCGTTCGTTTTCGACGAGGGCTTCGGCTACGAGCGCTACGTCGACTACATGCTCGACGTCCCGATGTACTTCGTGCAGCGGGGCGAGCAGATGATCGACGCGAGCGGGCAGTCCTTTCGCGACTTCATGGCCGGGAGGCTGCCGGCGCTGCCGGGGGAGCGGCCGACGCTCGCCGACTGGACCGACCATCTGACCACGGCCTTCCCCGAGGTCCGGCTCAAGCGCTTTTTGGAGATGCGCGGGGCCGACGGCGGACCGTGGAACATGATCTGCGCCCTGCCGGCCTTGTGGGTCGGGCTGCTCTACGACCCCGCAACGCTCGACGCGGTTTGGGACTTGTGCCGCGACTGGCGCGTCGAGGAGATCGCGGAGCTGCGCGCGGACGTCCCGCGGCTCGCCCTCCACGCCCCCTTTCGCGACGGCACCTTGGCCGACGTCGCCCAGCAGGTGCTCGCGCTGGCGGAGGCCGGCCTCGCCGCGCGCGGCCACGCCGACGTCGACGGCTGCGACGAGCGCAAGCACCTCACCGCGCTGCACGATATCGTCGAGCGCCGCGAGACCCCGGCGGAGCAGAAGCTCAGGCTCGTGCGCGAGCAGTGGGACGGCAGCGTCGATCCGATCTTTACGCAGTTCGCTTACTGACCCGCGCCGGCGCGCTCGGCACGTCGGTGAACGGATCGGCCGTGCTCGCGCCGGCGCCGCGGAACCAAGCGAAGCGCTCGGAGAGGCGCGCCACCTCGCCGATGACCACCAGGACGGGGTTGCGCGCCTCGAGCGCCGTGACGTCCTCGTGCAGGCGCGCGAGCGGCGCCCGGACGACGCGCATCTGTGGCAAGGTGCCGTTCTCGATGGCGGCGGCCGGCGTCAGGGGCGACAGGCCGGCCGCGATCAGCGCCCTTGCCACCCCCTCCAGTCCCTCGCGGCCCATGTAGAGGCACAAGGTCGCCTGCGCCCGCGCGAGCGCCGCCCAGTCGTGCGCCGCCGGGCCGTCATGGGCCTGGCCCGTGGCGAAGACGACGCTGTGGGCGTGGTCGCGGTGGGTGAGGGGGATGCCGGCATAGGCCGCGCAGCCCAGGGCCGCGGTCACGCCCGGGACGATCTCGAAGGGGATGCCGGCGGCGAGCAGCGCCTCGAGCTCCTCGCCGCCGCGGCCGAAGACGAACGGATCGCCGCCTTTGAGGCGCACGACGGTGGCGCCGGCGCGGGCCCGCTCGACCAGGAGCTCGTTCAGCTGCGGCTGGCGAACGTGGTGATGCGCCCGGCGCTTGCCGGCGAAGACGCGCTCGACGCGATCGGGAATGCACGCCAGCACCCCCGGGCCCACCAGCCGGTCGTGGACGACGACGTCGGCGGTCTCCAAAAGGCGCACCGCCTTGACGGTCAAGAGGTCCGGATCACCGGGGCCGGCGCCGACGAGATAGACGCGGCCCCGGCCGCCGCGGGAAGAGGGGTCTGGGCTCGTCATGGCGTCGAGCGGTAATCGGCGGCGCCGCCTTGGTCAACGGACCGGGCCGCGGTGGCGACCATCGTCGGGCCTCAGCTGAGGACCGTCACGGCGAGCAGCATGGCGGCCTCGACCAGCTGTTGGCCGGCACCGAGGACATCGCCGGTGTGCCCGCCGAAGCAGCGCCGGGCCACCTGCGCCCAAAGCGCGCAGGCGACGGCGCCGGTGGCGAGCAGCACGAGCGCCGGCGCCGGGTCCAAGAGGAGGAGCGCGAGCGCGAAGGGCACGGCGAGCGCGACGGCCACCCCGCGGCCGTCGGGCGTGCCGGCGCCGGCGCCCAGGCCGTCGCGGCGCGCCGGCGGCAGCGTCGCCAACAGCGCCACCATCGCCGTGCGCGAGGCGGCGCCGACGACGATCAGCGTCGTCACCTGCGTCCACGGGGACCACAAGGCGGCCAGGCCGGCGAGGCGCGCCAGCGTGACCAGGATCAGCGCCATCACCCCGAAGCTGCCGATCCGGCTGTCCTGCATCACCTCGAGCCGGCGGGCGCGGTCGTGCGGCCCCAAGCCGTCGGCGCAGTCGGCGAGGCCGTCCTCGTGCAGGGCGCCGGTGGCGATCACCAGCACGGCGAGCACGACCAGTGAGGCCGGCAGGGACGGCATGCCGGCGAGGGTGAGCCCGGCGTAGACGCCGCCCGCCGCCAGGCCCAAGAGCGCGCCGACGACGGGAAACCACGGCACCGCCGCGGCGAGCGGCGGCGGGCTCGCCACCCGCAACGGCAGCCGGGTCAAGAACACCACCGCGAGCTTCCAACCTTCGGGCACGTCGCCACCCCGCTTCGCCGCTGCTAGTGCGCCGGC
>JBKHCM010000060.1:0-18325 GCA_046541805.1 Alphaproteobacteria bacterium | reverse complement strand
GCGCCCGCGGCCGCCGACCACGCCGGCGCGGCGGTGCGCACGAGCGACCGCGTGGCGAGACCCGCGAGCACCGCCGGCAGGGCGATCGCCACCGTGTTGACGCCGAGCACGGTCACGCCGCCGAAGCCGAAGAACACCGCCTGCAACAGCAAGCCCACGAAGAGCGCGGGAAACGCGGCCCAGCCCAAGACCAGCCCGGCGAGCCCGTTCATGATGAGGTGGACGCTCGACGGCCCCAGCGGCACGTGGATCAAGGATGCGGTGAAGAACGTGGCCGAGAGCAGGCCCGCGGCCGGGATGCGCTCGAGATCCAAGGACTTGAGGCCGATGGCGAGCCCGCCCGCGGCGAGCACCGCGCCACCGGCCACCACCTCGCCCGCGAGCGCACCGTCGACGATGTGCATGGCCGCCTCCTCAGTTCATGGCGTGGGTGCAGACCCGGCGCGCGGCGTCTCGGCTCCTCGCCCGTTCGGCAATGACGCCGGAGGGCGTGTTCCTGGGCACGATCTCGGTGGCGAGGCCCACGGCCTCGATCCCGTCCGCGAGGGCGGCGGTGAGTGCCAAATGCATGGTCGGTCGATCCCTCCGATCTCGACACGCGGGTGACGCGGCCGCAGGACCGGGGGCGAACGGCTCGGCGGGCCAGGGGCCCTCGGGTCGTTCCGCAGGCGCACCCCGGCCCGCGAACGCGTCGGCGGCGATGGCAGGTCTCCTGGCTCGCGGGTCGCCGGCCTCGATCCGCCTTCCCGGGGGCCCGCGTCGGGCCGTACCAGTGGCGTCGGTGGATCGGGCCTCGCCGCTCACAGTTGCGGGGGCAGCCCCGGCTTTGGCGACCTCGCGAAGGGCGGGAGGCCGCCGCACCGTGTTCCCTTTTCAGCTCCGAGCTTGCGCCCGCGAGCACCATCGCGGGCGAGGGTCCGCTCCCGGCGCCCCTGCGTCAATCGCGCCGCGGTGTCGACCTTGGTGGTGAGCCGGCGGGAACGCACAGGCGCCCGTCACGTTCACGTGCGCGCGGATTACGACCCGACGGAGGCTGCGATGGCCACCACCGATCCCGCTCTGTTCGCGCGTACCGTGCAGGAGACCGAGCGCTGGCTCGACCGCCTGATCGACGAAAGCGATCTCGCCACCCGCAGCGACGCCTACGGCGCGCTGCGCGCGGTGCTGCACCAGCTGCGCGACCGGCTGGCGCCGACGGAGGCGGCGCATCTGGCCGCGCAACTGCCGACGCTGGTGCGCGGCATCTACTACGAGGGTTGGAACCCGGCGCGGGCGCCGCAGAAGATCCGCGACTGGCCGAGCTTCAAGGCCGCGGTCGAGGCCGCGTGGCCGGCGGCCGCCCGCCACGACATCGACCGCGCCATCCGGGCGGTTTTCGCCGTGCTCGACGCGCACGTCACCCAAGGCGAGCTCGACGACGTCCGCGCGGAGTTGCCGCCGGACATCGTGGCGCACTGGCCGCGCGCCGCGTGAGACCGCTCACGCCGCCGCGTGGCGCCACGGCTCGGTGAGCTCACGCGCCAGCGCACGCCCCTTGGGCGTGAGGTGGAGGTGCGTACCCTCCTTCAAGACGACGCCGTCGCGCAGGCCGCGCGCGACCACCGCCGTCGCCTTGGCGGGCGACCAGCGCAGGTGCTGCTCCAAGGCCGAGACGACGTTCTCCTCGTCTTGAACGCGCGTGTCCTCGTGCTCGTGGAGATGGACGACGAGGGCGCGGAGTTCGTCGAGCCAGCGGCGACGCCCGGCGCGCAACGCCTGCGCCAAGAGGCCGTAGCGAGGCCCGAAGAGGAAGGCGAGCGCCAAAAAGAGCCCGGTCATCACCGCCATCATGCCGCCGATCGAGACGTCGAAGGGGACGGCAAGGGCGTAGCCGAGGCCGCTGGAGGCGAGGGCGATGAGGGCGGCCAGCACGAGCATGCCGACCAGGCGGTCGGTCAGGAGATAGGCCGCGGCCGGCGGGATGATGACGAAGGCGATGAAGAGCACCGCGCCCACGGCGTCGAACGCCGCCACCGCGGTGACGCTGGTGAGCGCCAAGAGCGCGTAGAACAGCGCCGTCGGGGCGAAGCCGAGGGCTCGCGCGAGCTCGGGATCGAAGGTCGCGAGCTTGAGCTCCTTGAAGAAGAGGGCGACGAAGAGCGCGTTCACGAGGGTGACCACGCCCATCCACAGCACCGCCTGGGGGACGTCGACGCCGGCGATCGCGACCGTGTCCAGCCAAACGAAGCCGATCTCGCCCAAGAGCACGGTGTGGGTGTCGATGTGGACGTCGCGGGCGTAGAGGTTCATCAGCAATACGCCGGCGGCGAACAGCACCGGGAAGACGAGGCCGATGGCGGCGTCGTTCTTCACCTTGCGCGAGCTCACCAACAGCTCGGTCAAGAAGACGGTGAAGAGGCCGGTCAGCGCCGCGCCCACGAGCTGCACCGGCCCGCTCTGCTGACGGGTCACGAGCCACACCAGGACGATGCCGAAGACGATCGAGTGGCTGATCGCGTCGGAGAGCATGGCGTTGCGTCGCAGCACGAGAAAGGTGCCGACGAGCGCGCCGGCGAGCCCGACGAGCGCACCGGTGAGGATGATCATCGCCGGAATGTTCGCGAAGACCGCCGTCATCGTCGGCCTTCCGCTTCGACCTCGCCGCGCGTCCGCCGCGCCTCGCGGCGGCCGGCGTCGGTGAGCTCCCAGTGCGGGCCTTCGTCGGGCATGTGGTCGACCCGCTCCACCAGGCCGCGGCGCTCGAGGCGGCCGAGGGCGGCGCGGGTGTCGAGGCCGTGGAAGGTGTCGAGGGTGCCGCGCTCGGCGGGATAGTGCGGGTCGGCGTGCTCCTCGGCGAGCTCGTAGAGGGTGGTGAGCACCTGGCGGCCGCGCAGCGCCCGCCGCGCCCGCAGGCGGGCGACCTGCTCCCAGAGCACACCGCGTCCCGGTGCGGTGAGGATCGAGACCACGACCAGCGCCGAGGCGGCGAGCACGATCAACGGCCCGGTCGCCAGATTGGCGCCGACGGCGCTCACCAGCGCCCCCGCCACGCCCGCGACCACGCCGGTCACGGCGGCGAGCACGACCATGTGCTCGAGGCGCGTGACCCATTGCCGGGCGGCGACGGCGGGCGCGATCACCATCGAGGCCATCAGCACCACCCCCACCATCTGCAGGCCGATGACGACGGCGAAGGCGATCATCGTCGTCAGCACGACGTCGAGGACCGTCACCGGCAGGCCGATGGCGCCCGCGAACAGCGGATCGAAGGTGACGAGCTTGAACTCCTTCCAGAACGCGGCGACGAGGGCGAGCGCGCCGGCCATGATGCCGCCCATGATCCAGAGATCGCTCCGGAGCGTCGCCGCCGCCTGGCCGAACAGGAAGCTCTCGAGCCCGCCCTGGGCGGCGCTCGCGGTGTTTTGGATGTAGGTCAAGAGCACCACGCCGACGGCGAAGGCGAAGCTGAGCGCCGCCCCGAGCGCGGCGTCGGTCTTGAGCCGCGAGCGGCGGGTGAGGAGCAGCATGACGAGGGCGGCGAGCACCGCGGTCGCGAGCGCGCCCGCCAGGATGAAGCCGAGATCGCGTCCGCCGGCCACGATGAAGCCGAGACAGACGCCCGGCAGCGCGGCGTGGGCGAGGGTGTCGCCCAACAGGCTCTGCTGGCGCAGCACGGCGAAGCTGCCGAGCACGCCGCTGGTCACGCCCAAAAAGGTGGCACCCAGCACCACGTTCTGCACGGTGTGGTCGGCGAAGAGCGCGAGCCAGTCGCTCATCCGCCGCCTCCGCCTCCGGCTGCGCTCTCCGCGACCTCGCCGCTTTCGATCAGCGCGATCTGACCGCCATAGGCCCGGCGCAGGTTGGCCGCGGTGTAGACCCGCTCGACCGGCCCCTGCGCGATCACCCGCACGTTCAGGATGACGAGCCAGTCGAAATAGTCGCGCACGGTCGAGAGGTCGTGGTGGACGACGATCAGCGTTCGGCCGGCGTCGCGCAGCTCTTGCAACAGCGCGACGATGGCGCGCTCGGTGGGCGCGTCGACCCCCGCCATCGGCTCGTCGAGGAAGTAGATGGCGGCGTCCTGGACGAGCGCGCGGGCGAGGAAGACCCGCTGCTGCTGGCCGCCCGAGAGCTGGCTGATCTGGCGGTCGGCGAGGTCGGCGAGGTCGACGCGCGCGAGCGCGTCCAGGGCGAGCTCGCGCTCGTGGCGACCGGGCCGGCGGAACCAGCCGAGATGGCCGTAGCGGCCCATCTGCACGACGTCGAGGGCGGTGGTGGGAAAGTCCCAGTCCACCGCCGAGCGCTGGGGCACGTAGCCGACCCGGCGGCGCCTGCGGTCGTAGGGCGCGCCGTAGAGGCGGACATGGCCGGCCGTCGGCGCGACCAGCCCCAGCACGGCCTTGACGAAGGTGCTCTTGCCGGCGCCGTTGGGACCGACGACGGCGCACATGACGCCGGGCGGGATGTCGACGTCGACGTCCCAGAGCGCCGGTGCGCCGTGGTAGCTCACGGTCAGGTCCTCGACGTGGAGGGCGAGATCGGGCTCGTGGGGCAAGGTGGCGGCCATCGTCTCCTCCGGCGCGGCTCAGTTGCGCGCGACGTCGACACCGAAGCGCTCGGCCCAGGGGTGAAGTTCCTCGGGCCACGGTGCCGGCTCGCCGCCGAGGCCGGTGACGATGCGCACGGTGTTGGCGCGGAGCATGCCGATATAGGAGCCCTCGGCGGTGTCCGGCGCGCCCATCGCGTCGGAGAAGAGCTCGCCGCCGACGCGGACCTCGTGGCCGCGGTCGGCGGCGGCGTCGACGAGCGCCTGGATCGTGCGCGGGTTGACCGTCGTCTCGACGAACACCGCCGGCACGCCGAGCTCGACGACGCGCTCGGCGGCGTCGCGGATATCCTTGATGCCGGCCTCGGCCTCGGTGCTGATGCCCTGGATGCCGCGCACGTCGATGTCGTAGGCGCGGCCGTAATAGGCAAAGGCGTCGTGGGCGGTGACCAGGACGCGCCGGTCGGCCGGAACGCTCGCCACGCTGGCGGCGATCCAGTCGTCGAGGGCGGCGAGTTGGCGCCGGTAGTCCAGGGCCTCGGCGCGCATCGCCTCGGCGCAGTCCGGGACCACCTCGGTCAGGGTGTCGGCGATGGTGGGCACGGTGCGCGCCCACAGCGCGGCGTCCATCCAGAGATGGGGGTCGACGCCCTCGTCGTCCGGCATGGTGATCAACTCGTCGCGGTCGATCGAGGCCGGCGCGACCGCGAGCGTCGGCTTGCGCGCGCCGAGACGTTCGAGGACGTCGCCGAGCTGGCCCTCGAGCGCGTAGCCGACATAGAGAATGGCGTCGCTGCCCTGCAGGAGGCGAACATCGCCCGCGCTCGGCCGATAGAGATGGGGATCCACACCCGGTCCCATCAGCGTTTCGATGCTGACGCAATCGCCCGCGACGTTCTGCGCGACGTCGCCGATCATCCCCACCGTCGCCACCGCCGTCGCGTCGCCCGCGCGCGCCTCCGATCGCGCCGCGCCGAGCCCCGCGACGAGGACGGCGACCGCCAGCCCCAGCCGTTTCATCGTCACCTCGCCCTCCATCGCCGAACGTGGATTAAGTCAAGTCTTCGAAGTTTAGCTTTATCTAAATTCGCCCCGCCCGCTGTCAACGCCACGCGACCGTCGGCGGCGATGCCGCCGGCGGTCACGCGACAAAAAAGGCGGCGCTGCTCGAGGCGCGCCGCCCGATCGGCCGAGTGGGCGAGGGTTGCCGGCGGGTCAGAACTCGCCCAGGAGCTCGCGCAGCTCGGCGCTGCGCGGATCGCGGCGATCGAATTCGCGCACGACCTCCTCGGGATCGATGGTTGCGCCCCAATAGTCGTCGTGGTGGACCTCTTGCGGGCGGATGCGGGCACCGGACAGGCTGGCGCCGCCGAAGAACCCGCTCGGTCGTTCGAAGACGTAGAGGTCCTCGCCGAGCGCGGTCGTCGTCGCCGCCCCGAAGGCGCCGCCGGCGCGGAGGACGGCGAGGCTGAACTGGCCGCCGAGCTGGATGTCGCCGTCGAGCATGGCGTCGACCGCCTCGGGGTTCATGATGGTGACGAGGACGTCGCTGCTCTTGCCGCCGGCTTGCAGGCCGATGCTGCCGCCGAACGCCTCGAAGAAGGCCGGGGGACCGAACGCCCCGCTCTCGGGGTCGCGGACCAAGAGCACGCCGAAGCCGTGCTCGGCGCCGAGCACAAACCCCCCCTTGACCAGGTCGGGCATGACGAGGACGCCGTAGGCGTTCTGGGCGTAGATGCGGGTGACGTCGTCGGGTGGCACGTGGTCGAGGAAATCGCCGACCGCGTCGGTGGCCCGCTGCACGACCTGGGTCGCGGTGGTCGCCATGGCGGGCGACGCCACCAGGCCGAGGCCCAGAGCGAGGGCGAATACGCGAAGCCGACGCATAGGCTTGGCTTTCCAGCTTAAACTCGTGTGTGAACTCTTTACCGCAGTTCGAGCCGCGCCACAACGTCCCCGCGTTGCCGGGACCCGGAAGCTGGTCTATAGGGGCGCGGCGTTGGGGGCCGGCGACGGCGGCGGCGCGGAGACGGCAACGACGGGTGCGGCCATGTCGCGGCGGCGGCAACTTTATGAAGGCAAGGCGAAGGTCCTCTTCGAGGGCCCGGAGCCCGGTACGCTCATCCAGTACTTCAAAGATGATGCCACCGCCTTCAACAATCGCAAGCACGGTGTCATTACCGGTAAAGGTGTGCTGAACAACCGCATCTCCGAATACTTCATGCTGCGGTTGAACGAGATCGGCATTCCCACCCACTTCATCCGTCGGCTCAACATGCGCGAGCAGTTGATCCGGGAGGTGGAGGTGATCCCGATCGAGGTCATCGTGCGCAACTTCGCCGCCGGCGGGATCGCCACGCGCCTCGGTCTGCGCGAGGGCGAGCGGTTGCCACGCACCATCCTGGAATATTCGCTCAAGTCGGACGAGCTGGGCGATCCCATGGTGTCGGAGGAGCACATCACCGCCTTCGGCTGGGCGACCGTCCAGGACATGGACGATATCATCAGCTACGCCCTCAGGATCAACGACTACCTGAGCGGGCTGCTCTACGGGGTGGGGCTCAAGCTGATCGACTTCAAGCTCGAGTTCGGGCGGTTGTGGGACGAGGAGGAGGAGGTGCGGATCGTGCTGGCCGACGAGATCAGCCCGGACAGCTGCCGCATCTGGGACCTCAAGACGGACGAGCGGCTCGACAAGGACCGCTTTCGCCAGGATCTCGGCCGGGTCGAGGAGGGCTATCAGGAGATCGCCCGGCGCCTCGGCATCCTGCCCGAGGCCGGCCCGCGCGACCTCGCCGGCCCGGAGCAGCTGCAGTGAGGGTGCGCGTGGAGGTCCGCCTGAAGCCGGGGGTGCTCGACCCCGCCGCGGAGACCATCCACCGCTCGCTCCAGCATCTGGGCTTCGACGACGTCCGCGCCGTGACGCAGACCCGCGTCTTCGATCTCGACCTCGACACCGCGCGGGGCGAGGACGCGCTCGCCGAAGCCCGCGCGATGGCCGACAAGCTCCTCGCCAACCCCGTCATCGAGACCTGGCGCGTCGAACTCGTGGAGTAGTGCGCGTGCGCGCGGCCGTCGTCACCTTTCCGGGCTCCAACGGCGATCGCGATCTCGCGCGCGCCTTCGAGCGCGCCACCGGCGCGCCGTGCGCGCGGGTCTGGCACGGCGAGCGCGAGCTGCCGGCCGTCGACGTCGTGGGCCTGCCGGGCGGCTTCTCCTACGGCGACTATCTGCGCTGCGGCGCCATCGCCGCGCGCAGTCCGATCATGGCGGCGGTGCGCGCCTTCGCCGAGGCCGGCGGCCGCGTGCTCGGCGTCTGCAACGGCTTTCAGGTGCTGTGCGAGGCCCAGATGCTGCCCGGTGCGCTCATGGGCAACCGCTCGCGCCTGTTCGTGTCGCGCTGGCTCGACGTCGCCGTCACCAACGCCACGAGCGACTTCACCCGCGCGCTCACCCCGGGCGACGTCCTGCACCTGCCGGTGGCGCACCACGACGGCGCCTACACCGCCGAGGCGGACGAGCTCGACGTCCTCGAAGGGGAGGGCCGGGTGGCGCTCCGCTATCTCGACAATCCCAACGGCTCGAAGCGCGACATCGCCGGGGTCTTGAACAGCCGCGGCAACGTGCTGGGCCTCATGCCGCATCCCGAACGCGCCATCGCCCCGGAGCTCGGCGGCGCCGACGGGCTCGCCCTGTTTCGATCGCTCGTGGAAAGCCTCGCATGACCGCCGTCGACGCCGACCTCGCGGCCGAGCACGGCCTCACCGCGGAGGAGTTCCGCCGCGTTCACGACATCCTCGGCCGCGCCCCCAACCTCGTCGAGCTCGGCATTTTCTCGGTGATGTGGAGCGAGCACTGCTCCTACAAGTCCTCGAAGGTGCACCTGAAGCGGCTGCCGACGGCCGCCCCCTGGGTCGTCTGCGGGCCGGGCGAGAACGCCGGCGTCGTCGACCTCGGTCACGGGCTGGTCGCCGTCTTCAAGATGGAGAGCCACAACCACCCGAGCTTCATCGAGCCCTACCAGGGCGCGGCCACCGGCGTCGGCGGCATCATGCGCGACGTCTTCACGATGGGGGCGCGGCCGGTGGCGCTGTTGAACGCGCTGCGCTTCGGCGACCCGGGCCATCCGAAGACCCGCGCGCTCGTCGCCGGCGTGGTCGCCGGCATCGGCGGCTACGGCAACTGCGTCGGCGTGCCCACCGTCGGCGGCGAGGTCGGCTTTCACCAGAGCTACGACGGCAACATCCTCGTCAACGCCATGTGCGTCGGCGTCGCCCGCAAGGACCGGGTCTTCTACGCCGCCGCCGCGGGGGTGGGGAACCCGGTGGTCTATGTCGGCGCCAAGACCGGCCGCGACGGCATCCACGGCGCCACCATGGCGTCCGCCGAGTTCTCCGAGACGAGCGAGGAGAAGCGTCCGACCGTGCAGGTGGGCGACCCGTTCAAGGAGAAGCTCCTGTTGGAGGCCTGCCTCGAGCTGATGGCGAGCGACGCCATCGTCGCCATCCAGGACATGGGGGCGGCCGGGCTCACCTCGTCGTCCTTCGAGATGGCCTCGCGCGGCGGCACCGGCATCGAGCTCGAGCTCGACCGCGTGCCCGTGCGCGAGCGCGGCATGACGCCCTACGAGATCATGCTGTCCGAGAGCCAGGAGCGGATGCTCTTGGTCCTGCGCCAGGGCGCCGAGGCGGAGGCGGCGGCGATCTTCCGCAAATGGGAGCTGGACGTCGCGACCATCGGTCGCGTCACCGACAGCGGTCGGATGGTGCTGCGCTTTCACGACGAGACCGTCGCCGACGTTCCCATCGGCCCCGTCGCCGGCAACGCGCCAGCCTACGAGCGGCCGACCGCGCCGGCGCCGCCGCCGGTGCCGGTGACCTCCGACGTGGTGCGTGGCCCCGTGCCGCATCCGGTGGCGCTCGAGCGCCTGATCGCGTCGCCCGAGCTCGCCAGCCGGCGCTGGGTCTACGAGCAGTACGACAGCACGATCATGGCCGACACGCTCGCCGGCCCCGGCGGGGACGCGGCGGTGGTCCGCCTCGACGGCACGCCGGCGGCGCTCGCGCTCACCGTCGACTGCACGCCGCGCTGGGTCGCCGCCGACGCCCGGCGCGGGGCGGCGCTCGTCGTCGCCGAGGCCTGGCGCAACCTCACCGCCGTCGGCGCCGAGCCGCTCGCCATCACCGACTGCATGAACTTCGCCAACCCCGAGCGAGCGGTGGTGATGGGCCAGTTCGCCGGCGCCGTCGACGGCATGGCCGAGGCCTGCCGCCGGCTCGACTTCCCGGTCGTGTCGGGCAATGTCTCGCTCTACAACGAGACCGCCGGCCGCGCCATCCAGCCGACGCCCACCGTCGGCGGGCTGGGCCTCGTCGCCGACGCCGCGCGGCGGGTCTCGATCGCCTACGACGCCGCCGAGCTCCAACTCGTCCAGCTCGGCGAGTGCTTCGGCTGGCTGGGTGCCTCGCTCTACCTGCGCGAGGTGTGCGGCAGCGAGGACGGCGCGCCGCCGCCGCTCGACCTCGCCCAGGAGCGCCGCAACGGCGACTTCGTGCGCGCCGAGATCCGCCGCGGGCGGATCCGCGCCTGCCACGACGTCGGCGACGGCGGGCTGTTGATCGCGCTCTGCGAGATGGCGCTCGCCTCGGGCATCGGGCTCGAGGCGCGCGGGCCGCGCGGCGCCATCGCCGAGGCCGGCTGGTGGTTCGGCGAGGAGCCGTCGCGCTACGTCGTCGCGGTGGCGAAGGCGGAGCTCGCCGACTTCCTCCATGCCGCGTCGCGCGCCGGGGTGCTCGCGCGGGTCGTGGCCCGAACCGGCGGCAACGACATCGTCGTCGGTCGCCACGGCCGACTGCCGCTCGCACGGCTGCGCGCCCTGTACGAGGGATGGCTGCCCGCCTACATGGAAAAGGCTGAAGCGACGGCCGCTTCGCGCCGAGAAGGGGGGACGAGCCCATGCCGATGAACGCCGACGAGGTGCAGCGCATCATCCA
Organism: Alphaproteobacteria bacterium; assembly: GCA_046541805.1. Taxonomy (GTDB): domain Bacteria; phylum Pseudomonadota; class Alphaproteobacteria; order Geminicoccales; family Geminicoccaceae; genus JAAAPF01. The sequence continues at coordinate 7,807 of JBKHCM010000060.1, read as the reverse complement.
GGGGGCGCTGCCCGATGCCGAGGTGACGCTCGAGGATCTGGCGGGCGACGGCGATCACTACCGCGCCCACGTCGTCTCGCGCGCCTTCGCAGGCAAAAGTCGGGTGCAGCAGCACCAACTCGTTTACGCCGCCTTCGGCGAGCGCATGGGCACCGAGCTGCACGCCCTGGCACTCACCACCGCCGCGCCGGCGGACTGAGCCGACCGTTGCAACAGAGGGGGTACGAGATGAGCGAGGCCACCAGCGTCCACGAGCGTATCAACCAGCAGATCGGCGCCGACGACGTCGTCCTCTACATGAAGGGGACGCCCATCTTCCCGCAGTGCGGCTTCTCGGCGTTCGTCGTCGAGGCGCTGTCGCGCACCGGCGTCCAATTTCAGGCCTACAACGTGCTCGAGGACCAGGATCTGCGCGAGGGCATCAAGAGCTTCTCGAACTGGCCGACCATCCCGCAGCTCTACGTGAAGGGCGAGTTCGTGGGCGGCTGTGACATCGTCCGCGACATGTACGAATCGGGCGAACTGGATCAGCTGATGCGCGACAAGGGGCTGGCGCAAGCCCAGGCCTGAGCGCCCGGCGCCGCGGCGCGGGCGCGCGAGCTCGACCGCTGCGGTCCGCCACCCGCTGGAATTGCCGGTCGCGGGGTATCGTGTGCCGCGCGGTGCGCGGCCGCGACACGGCGCGCCGCTCCCGACCACGGCCGCCGCCAGCGGGCCCGCCACGCGTTGCGGTCGTCGATCGAAGGGGTCACGGCCGCGCGAAGGCGCTGGCGGCGGGTCGCGATCAGGCGTGCGAGCCGGCTCTGGCGGCGTCGGTCGACCCGCAATGCGGCCGTGCGCCCATCTGCACGGTCCAGGCGGCGCCGCGCGCGCGGCTCAGCGCGAGTAGTACTCGATGACGAGGTTCGGTTCCATCTGCACCGGATAGGGCACGTCGCTCATCTTCGGCGTCCGCACAAAGGTGCCCCGCACCGCCTTCTCGTCCATGTCGATGTATTCGGGGACGTCGCGCTCGCGGTTCTGCAGCGCGTCCTGCACCATCAACTTGTCCCTCGAGCGCTCGACGACGCCGATGGTGTCGCCCTCGCGGACGCGATAGCTGGGGATGGTGACGCGCTTGCCGTTCACCTCGACGTGGCCGTGGTTCACCAGCTGGCGGGCCTGTTGCATCGTGTGCCCCAGGTTCATCCGGTAGACCACGACGTCGAGACGGCTTTCCAACAGCGCGATGAGGGTCTCGGCGGTGTCGCCCTTGCGCTTGGTCGCTGTCTCGTAGGCCTTGCGGAACTGCTTTTCCGTCATGTTGGCGTAGTAGCTCTTCAGCTTCTGCTTCGCCAGCAGCTGATTGCCGTAGTCCGAGATCTTTTTGCGCTTCTGGCCGTGCATGCCAGGGCCGTAGTTCTTCTTGGCGAGCGGGTCCTTTGCCCGGCCCCACAGATTGACGCCGAGACGGCGGCAAATCTTGGTCTTCGCTTGAACGCGCTTGGTCATCTCGAACCGTTGGCTGGAAGTTCCTCGAAGCGGCGAGCGTATACCCATCGCCGCCCGCGGGTGTCAAACGCTTATGCCGCGGCGCCGCTGCACGAGTGCCTTGATGACGCCGCGAAGCGTCTGGACCTCGACCTCGAGGAGCTCGCGGCGGTGCAGCAAGAGCTCCAGCTCGCGGATGCGCTTGTCGCGGCGATCGGCGCTGCGAAAGAAGCTCGTGCCCTCGAGGAGCTCGACCAGATGGGCGAGCAGGCGGTCGACCTCCGCCTTCGGCGCCGGGGCGAGCTCGCTCGCCGTCCGCACCGGCGGCGTCGCGTCGCCGGCGCGGTGGAACTCGTAGGCCACGAGGAGGACGGCCTGGGCGAGGTTGAGCGAGGCGAAGCCGGGGTTGAGCGGGATCGAGACGATGGCGTCGGCGAGCGCGACGTCGTCGTTCTCGAGCCCGGTGCGCTCCGGACCGAAGAGCACGCCCACCCGCTCGCCCGCCGCCAGCCGTTCGCGCAGCTCGCGGCCGGCGGCCTCGCCGGTGAGCACCGGCTTCACCATCTCGCGCGGCCGCGCCGTCGTGGCGTAGACCCGGTGCAGGTCGGCGACCGCGGCGCGTGTGGACGAACAGATCTCGATGCCGTTCAGCACCACGCTCGCGCCCGAGGCGGCGTTGACCGCCTTGGCGTTGGGCCAGCCGCAGCCGGGATCGACCAGCCGCAGGCCGGTGAGCCCGAAATTGAGCATCGCGCGGGCGGTGGTGCCGATGTTCTCGCCCATCTGTGGGCGCACGAGCACGATCACCGGCTCGGCGCCGGCGGGGGTGCGGTGGCGGTGGTCGGTGCCGGCCACGCCGCCCGACTCAGGCGGCCCGACGCAGGCCGCCGGCGAGCAGCTTGTAGGTCACGGCGTCCGAGAGCGCGATGAAGGAGGCGTCCAGGATGTTGGCCGACACACCGATCGTGGACCAGCTGCGACCCTCGATGTCGCGGCTGTCGATCATCACCCGCGTCACCGCCGAGGTGCCGGCGTCCGGGTTCAAGATGCGGACGCGGTAGTCGACCAGGTGCATGGTCTCGAGCACCGGGTAGGTCGGCAACAGCGCCGCCCGGAGCGCCCGGTCGAGCGCGTCCACCGGGCCGTCGGCCTCGGCGACGCGGAAATGGCGCTCGCCCTCCACCTCCACCTTCACCGTCGCCTCCGAGACGGTGACCTTCTGGCCCTTGGCGTTGAACCGCCGCTCGGTGATGACGCGAAAGCCGACCAGCTGGAAGAAGGCCGGCACCTGCTGCGCCGCCCGCCGCGCCAACAGCTCGAAGCTCGCCGCCGCCCCCTCGTAGGCGTAGCCCTGGCGCTCGCGCTCCTTGAGCTCGGCCAGGAGCTCGCCCAGCGCGTCCGGCGGCGTCGGACAGCCGATGGCGTCGAGCCGCGCCTTCAGATTGGCGCGGCCGGCCTGATCGGAGACGACGATGTCGCGCGTGTTGCCGACCGCGCGCGGCTCGATGTGCTCGTAGAGCGAGGGCGCGCGCGCCACCGCCGAGGCGTGGAGCCCGCCCTTGTGAGCGAAGGCGTTGCGGCCGACATAGGCCGCACTCGGATTGGCCGTGCGGCAGAGGATCTCGTCGAAGCGCCGGGCGATCGGGGTCAGCTCCTCGAGCGTCGCCGCCGCGATGCCGCAGTCCCAGCCCTCCTTGAAGACCAAGGTCGGCAACAGCGTGACGAGGTTGGCGTTGCCGCAGCGCTCGCCGAGGCCGTTGAGCGTGCCCTGGATCTGGCGTGCCCCGGCGCGGACGGCGGCGAGGCTGCCGGCGACGGCACAGCCGGCGTCATCGTGGCAGTGGATGCCGAGCCGGGCCCGCGGCAGGGCGGCGGCGACCTCGGCCATGATGCGCTCGATCTCGTGCGGCAGGGTGCCGCCGTTGGTGTCGCAGAGCACCAGCCAGGCGGCGCCGCCGGCCAGCGCCGCCTCGAGACAGGCGCGCGCATAGCCCGCATCGGCCTTGTAGCCGTCGAAGAAGTGCTCGGCGTCGAACATCACCTCCTGGGCGTGACCGCCCGCCGCCGCCAGGCTGTCGGTGATCATCGCCAGGTTCTCGTCCGGCTCGACGCCGAGGGCCTCGGCGACGTGGCGCGCCCAGGTCTTGCCGACCAGCGTGATGACCGGCACCTGCGCCTGGAAGAGCGGTTGCAGGCCGGGGTCGTTGGCGGCGCTGCGCCCGCTTCGCCGGGTCATGCCGAAGGCGGCGAGCTTGGCCTGCCGCAACGGCGGCGGGGCGGCGAAGAAGCCGTCGTCGGTCGGGTTGGCGCCGGGCCAGCCGCCCTCGATGTACTCGATGCCGAGTCGGTCGAGCGCCATCGCGATCTGGCGCTTCTCCTCGATCGAGAAGTCGACGCCCTGGGTCTGCGCGCCGTCGCGCAGCGTGGTGTCGTAGAGGTGGAGGCGTTCGGCCATGGCCGGGTCCCTGGGGTTCGACGCAGGCGCACCTAAAGCGTAAACCGGCGGCGACGGCAACCGGCCGGTGGATGCGATCCCCGCGGCCCCAGCGCCCAGGAGGCCCCGTGGCCCGACGCGACGACGTCCCGGCGGTGATCGCGCCGCCGCCCGTGTTGTTCCTGCTCGCGCTCGCTCTCGGCTTCGCGCTCGATCGGGCGTTGCCGACCGCCGTGCTCGCGGGCGTGCCCGCGGCCGCGCGGCTCGCGCTCGCCGGGCTCGCGCTCGCCGTAGCCGGGGGGCTGGGCGTGGCCGGCATCCTCGCCTTTCGCCGCGCCGGCACCGCGGTGGAGCCGTGGCACCCCACCAACGCCCTGGTCACCACCGGCATCTACGCGCGCCTGCGCAACCCGATGTATCTGGGCCTCGTGCTGATCTCGGCCGCGGTGGCGCTGGCGGCGGCGGGCGACGGCGTCCTGCTCGCCACGGCCGGCCTCGCGGTGGCGCTTCATTACGGTGTGGTCAAGCGCGAGGAGCGCTATCTGCGCGCCCGCTTCGGCGCATCCTACCGGCGCTATCTCGCCGCCGTGCCGCGCTGGGGCCTGCCGGTCGCAAGCGGCCGCAACGATCATTGACGGCGCGACATGCCGCCTTTAGGCGGACCCGGTTCGGGTGCACCGCCGCAACAGAGGGGGTCGTCGATGGAAGCCGTGTCCGCGTTTCTGGATGAGGCGAGCGGGTTCGTCTGGGGTCCGGTCATGCTGGTGCTGCTGTTGGGCACCGGCCTTTATCTGACCTTGGGCCTCAAGCTGCTGCCCCAGCGCAAGCTGGGTTACGGCTTTCGCATGGCGCTGGCGGGCCGCGCCGCCCGGCCCGGCGAGGAAGGCGAGATCACCGCTTTTCAAGCGCTCACGACCGCGCTTTCGGCCACCATCGGCACCGGCAACATCGCCGGCGTCGCCACCGCCATCTTCCTCGGTGGCCCCGGTGCGGTGTTCTGGATGTGGCTCACCGCGCTCGTCGGCATGGGCACCAAATACGCCGAGGCGGTGCTCGCCGTGCGCTACCGCGAGGTGGACGAGCAGGGCCGCTATGTCGGCGGGCCGATGTACTACATCAAAAACGGCCTGGGTCCGGCTTGGGCGTGGCTCGGCTTCGCCTTCGCGCTGTTCGCCGCCGTCGCCGCCTTCGGCATCGGCAACACCGTGCAGTCGAACTCGGTCGCGCGCGCCGTCGAGCAGAACCTGGGCGTGCCCTATCTGGTGACCGGCATCGTGCTCGCCGTCTTGACCTTCATGGTCATCATCGGCGGGGTGAAGCGCATCGCCCAGGTGGCCGAGCGCCTGGTGCCGTTGATGGCGGTGCTCTACGTCGGCGGCGCGCTCGCCATCCTCGTCGCCAACGCGGCGGAGGTGCCGGGGGCCTTGGGCCTGATCGTCACCGACGCCTTCACCGGCACCGCCGCTGCCGGCGGCTTCGCCGGCGCGGGGCTGATGGCCGCCATCCGCTTCGGCGTGGCCCGCGGTATCTTCTCCAACGAGGCCGGGCTCGGCAGCGCCCCGATCGCCCACGCCGCCGCGCGCACCAGCGATCCGGTGCGCCAGGGCCTGGTGGCGATGCTCGGCACCTTCATCGACACCATCGTCGTCTGCACGATGACCGCACTCGTCATCATCACCACCGGGGCGTGGACCAGCGGTGAGACCGGTGCGGAACTGTCCGCGCTCGCCTTCGGCAGCGGCCTGGTGGGAGGTGAGTGGATCGCCACCTTCGGGCTCGTCATCTTCGCCTTCACCACCATCCTCGGCTGGAGCTACTACGGCGAGCGCGCCGCCGAGTACCTTCTGGGGGTGAAGGTGATCATGCCGTTTCGGGTGCTCTGGGTGGTCGCATTGGTGATCGGCGCGGTCGCCGAGCTCGGCCTGATCTGGACCGTCGCCGACATCATGAACGCGCTGATGGCGGTCCCGAACCTGGTCGCCCTGGTCGCGCTCAGCGGCACCGTCTTCGCCGTCAGCCGCGCCTACTTCGCCCCCGGCGGTGGGGCGGCGGCCTACGAGCGCCCCGCGGAATAGGCGAGCGGCGTCGCCGGGTCGTGTGGGAGGCGGCGCCCGCTCCGTCGCCCGCACCCCCTGAGCCCGCGCGGCGAACCGCCGCTGCGGCGTCGCTTCCGCCGGGCGCGTGCGACGGGCGGTCGACCGCACCGACCGTCCTCGCGACCGTCGAGGTCAGCCGGCTCAAGGCGAGCGCCCTCGTCCCCCTCGCCCCTCGTCGCGATCCGGCTCAGGCGCTGCGGTAGAGTTTGGTCATGACGAATTCGCGGTGGCCGAGGGCTTCGGCGGCGGTGGCGCGCCCGCTGGCGGTGCGGGCGATCAGGTCGATCAGCGCGTCGCCGGCCTGCTCGATCGTCAGCTCGCGGGTGAGGACGCCCGAGACGTCGAGGTCGATGTGCTCGGACATGGTGCGGACGGTGCGCGGATTGCCTGAGATCTTGACGACCGGGACGATCGGGTTGCCGATCACGTTGCCCTGGCCGGTGGGAAAAGTGTGGACGACGTAGCCGCCGGCGGCCATCAGCGTGACGCACTCGGCCGCGGCGCTTGAGCTGTCCATGAAGTAGAGCCCGGGCCCGGAGCGCGGCTCCTCGGCCGGGCCGAGGATGTCGATATAGCTGATCTGCTTGCCGATCTTCTCGAGATTGCCGAGGGCCTTTTCCTCGATGGTGGTGAGCCCGCCCGCGATGTTGCCCCTGGTGGGCTGGCTCTCGCAGAGGTCGTTCACCTTGTGGGCCTCGATGACCTCCTCCTGATAGGCCCGCCACATGGCGTACCAGCGCTCGCCCAGCTCGGGCGTGGCCGCCCGGCGCTGGCACAAGTGCTCCGCGCCGGTGATCTCGGAGGTCTCGCCGAAGCAGCCGGTGAGCCCCGCCGGGATCAGCTTGTCGTACATGTTGCCGACCGTTGGGCAGGAGGCGAGGCCCGTCGTCGTGTCGCTCTCGCCGCACTTGGTGGAGACCCAGAGCTCGGTGAGCGGACAGGGCTCGCGCTGCAGTTCCGACGCCCAGTGGACGAAGTCCTTGGCCTGGCGCGAGGCCTCCATGATGGTCTTGAGGTCGCCGCTCTGCTCGATGGCGAAGCCGGCGACCGGCTTGCCGGTGCGGGCGATGCCGTCGACGATCCGCTGGGTCCAGCCGGGCTCGATGCCGATGACGACCACCGCGGCGACGTTGGGGTTGGCGCCCGTGCCGATCATCGTGCGGAAGAAGAGGTCCAGATCCGCGCCGAACTGCAGGCGGCCGTAGGCGTGGGGAAGCGCCAAGGTGCCCTTGATGGTGTGGGCGACGGCTTCGGCGGCGGCGTTGGAGATGTCGTCGACGGGGAGGATGGCGACGTGGTTGCGCACGCCGACGCGGCCGTTCTCGCGCCGGTAGCCCATGACGGTGAGGTCGGCGTAGCTCGACATGGGCGTCTTCCTACCAGCGCTTGGTCTTGAGGTTGTGGACGTGGACGTGGCCGCCTTGGGGCACGGCGGCGACGAGGCGGCCGATGTCCTCGCCGTACTTGATGGCGGTGTCGCCTTCCTCGAGGTCGACGAGGGCGATCTTGTGGCCGATGGGGACGTCGTCGACGGCGGTGAGGCGGAAGGACGCGTTGTCGTGGGTGACGACGCCGAGCATGTCGGTCCCGGCCGCGAGCCCTTCGACGACGACGACGCCGACATTGTCCTTCGGGTCGTGCACCAGCAGTTGGGGGATCGACATCGGCGAGGGTCTCCCGTGCGCGCGCGGCGCCGGGGCGCGGCGGCGCGTTGGTCTCGTTCGTTGCGGTCATCGAGATGACAGAGGAGCGACGGTGGGGTCAACCGGGGCGCCGGCCACCGGCAAGGGCGCCGGGCGATGGGCCG